>NZ_FNUC01000003.1:332500-665000 GCF_900106035.1 Jiangella alba | reverse complement strand
GGCACTGGTGGTGGCCGCGACGGCCGGGTTCACGCTGCCGCTGCTGGGCGCGGCCGGGCTGGCGTTCGCCGGCGGGCTGGCCGCGGCGGCCCTGGTGCTGGCGCTGTCCGGGCTCGGCGGCACCGGCGCGGTCCGGCTGGTGCTGGCCGGCACCGCCATCGCGCTGGCGCTGCAGTCGCTGACCAGCGCGTTGATCATCCTGTTCTCCGAGGAGACGCGCGGCCTGTTCGCGTGGGGCGAGGGCTCGCTCGGGCAGAACGGGCTCGGCGGCATCCGCACCATCGCACCGGTGGTCGCCGTCGTCCTGGCCGGGCTGCTGCTGCTCGGCCGGAAGCTGGACCTCGTCTTCATCGGCGACGACCACGCCCGCATGCTCGGCGTCAACGTGCGGCGCGTGCGCGCGGGCTCGATCGTCCTCGCCGTCCTGCTCGCCGCCTGCGCCGTCACGCTGGCCGGACCGATCGGCTTCGTCGGCCTGGCCGCGCCCGCCATCGTCCGGCTGGCCACGCCCGTGGTGCCCGGGCTGCACCGGCACGCCGTCCTGCTGCCGGTGTCGGCCGCGACGGGCGTGCTGATGCTGCTCGCGGCCGACGTCGGGCTGCGCGCGGCGATCGGGTCGCAGGGCGCGCTGGAGGTGCCGACCGGCGTCATCACGACGATCCTCGGCGCGATCTTCCTCATCACGCTGGCCCGGCGCATCCGCGTGTCCGACACCGTCGGCGAGCCGCCGGCCGCGGGAGTGCGCGGCGGCGTGACGGGGCGGCGCTTCGGCACCGTGCTGACGACGGTCGCGGTCGTGACGGTGGCGGCGGCCGCCGGCGCCACCCTGCTCGGCGATTCCGTCCTGCTGCTCGGCGACGTCGTCAACTGGCTGTCCGGGCAGGCCGGGCCGATCGTCAGCACCGTCATGGACACCCGCCTCCCCCGCGTCGCCGCCGGGCTGCTGGCCGGCGCCGCGCTGGCGCTGGCCGGCGCGATCATCCAGGCCGTCGCGCGCAACCCGCTGGCCGAGCCCGGCATCATCGGCGTGGCCGGCGGCGCCGGCGTGGGCGCCGTCACGATGATCACGCTGGTGTCGGGCGCGAGCTTCTGGGCGCTGGCCGGCGCGGCCGGTCTCGGCGCCGCGCTGGCGGCGACGCTGGTGTTCGCGCTGGCCGCGCGGGGCGGCTTCGCCAGCGACCGGCTGGTGCTGATCGGCGTCGCGGTGTCGGCGGCCGCGCAGTCGCTGATCGTCGTGATGATCACGCTGACCGACCCGTGGAACGAGACCAAGGCGCTGACCTGGCTGGCCGGGTCGACGTACGGGCGCTCGTTCGAGCACCTGGTGCCGATGGCGCTGGCCGTCGCGCTGGCCGTCCCGCTGCTCTACGGCATGCGGCACACGATGGACCTGCTCTCCGTCGACGACCACACGCCGCGGATCCTGGGCGTGCACGTGCCGAAGGCCCGGCTCGCGTTGCTGGCCGGCGCCGTCGTGCTGACCGGCGCCGCCGTCGCCGGGGTCGGCGTCATCGGGTTCGTCGGGCTGGTCGCGCCGCACGCCGCCCGCGCCCTCGTCGGGCGGCGGCACGGGCGCATGCTGCCGGTGGCCGCGCTGCTCGGAGCGTCGCTGGTCTGCCTGGCCGACGCACTGGGCCGGACGGTGATCGCGCCGGCCCAGCTGCCCGCCGGGCTGGTCACCGCGATCGTCGGCGCCCCGTACTTCGTCTGGCTGCTGTACCGCACCCGGACCAGGGGGAATACCGCGCCGCGGCGGCCGGGTTGGCGTGGACATGCCCCTCATCGGAGAGTACGAACCGAGCACGTCTGACTGGGCCCGCAAGCAGGCGGAGAAGTACGAGGAGTCCGGCGGCACCACCGCGACCACCCTGCGCGGCAAGCCCGTCATCGTCCTCACGTCCGTCGGCGCCAGGACCGGCAAGCTGCGCAAGACCGCCCTCATGCGGGTCGAGCACGACGGCGAGTACGCCGTCGTCGCCTCGCTCGGCGGCGCCCCGAAGCACCCCGTCTGGTACCACAACCTCACGGCCAACCCGCACGTCGAACTGCAGGACGGCGACAGCAGGCACGACTACCTCGCCCGCGAGGTCACCGGCGAGGAGCGCGACCTCTGGTGGAAACGCGCCGTCGCCGTCTGGCCCGACTATGCGGAGTACCAGACCAAGACCACCCGGGTGATCCCGGTCTTCGTCCTGACTCGCCTCACCGACTGACGCCGTTTCCGCGCGCCCCGGGCGGGTAGAGGCCGGTCATGACGACCGACCAGACCGCCCGGCCGCGCGAGTTCCCGTCCCAGCAGCAGGAGCCGCCCGGCTCGACCGCCGCCATGACGCCGGTGCCCGACCACGGGGAGTCCACGTACCAGGGCTCGGGGAAGCTCACCGGCCTGCGCACGCTGATCACCGGGGGCGACTCCGGCATCGGCCGCGCGGTCGCGCTCGCCTTCGCCCGCGAGGGCGCCGACGTCGCCATCACGTACCTGCCCGAGGAGCAGGACGACGCCGACGCGACGATGGAGCTGGTGCGCTCCGCCGGCCGCGCGGGCTTCGCGTACGCGGCCGACCTCCGCTCGCACGAAGCCTGCGCAGACGTCGTCGCCCGGGCGGCCGGCGAGCTGGGCGGGCTGGACGTGCTGGTCAACAACGCCGGCTATCAGATGGCCCGCGAGGGCGGCATCGAGAGCATCGACCCGGACCGGCTGGACCGCGTCATGAAGACCAACCTCTACGCGCTGTTCTGGATGACGCAGGAGGCGCTGGCACACCTGAAGGCCGGCGGCTGCGTCGTCAACTGCTCGTCGATCCAGGCCTACGACCCGTCGGTGTCGCTGCTCGACTACGCCAGCACGAAGGCGGCCATCAACAACGCCACCGTCAACCTGGCGGCCGAACTGGGTCCGCGCGGCATCCGTGTGAACGCCGTCGCGCCCGGCCCGATCTGGACGCCGCTGCAGCCGGCCACCCAGCCGCCGGAGAAGGTCGAGACGTTCGGCCAGGACACCCCGCTCGGCCGGGCCGGCCAGCCCGCCGAGGTCGCGCCGGCGTTCGTGTTCCTCGCCTCGCCACGCGACGCGAGCTACGTGTCCGGCACCGTCCTCGGCGTGACCGGCGGGAAGCCGGTGTTCTGAGCGCGGTCAGAGCCCGCCGAGGAACGGCACGGCGGGCGCGACGCCGACCGGCCGGATCAGCTCGGCCGCGCCGCCGACGGAGCAGCGCACCAGCCCGAGTCGAGTGCGGTCGTCGTTCCAGACCTCGATGACCAGGCGGCCGGCCGTCTCCCAGGCGACGGTGCCGGGGCGGAGGCCGTCGACGGTCAGGACCGGGGCGCCGCTGCGGGCGCCGGTCACGACGAGCCGATCCGGCGGCGTGGCCGGCCGCGCCGAGCGCCGCACGGCGAGCAGCCGGCCGTCCGGTGAGAACGCGCCGCGGCCGACGGCGTCGGACGGGTCCAGGTCGCGGATCGGCCGCCCGGTCGGGGCGTCGACGACCGCGGCGCCGTCGCCGGCCCCGTCGGTCCAGGTCGTCAGGACGGCCAGCGCGCCGTCGGCGGAGACGGCGGCCGGTGAGCCGTCGGCCCAGCGCGTGACGGTGCCGGCCGCGGGATCCCACAGGTGGCCGCGCTCGCCGCCGTCCAGCAGCACCCGGCCGTCGGCGAGCAGGCCGCGCACGACACCGGCCCCGGCCGCGCCGGCCTCCCGCCGCTCGTACCGCGGCGCGCCGGTCGCCGCGTCGGCCACCCGGAACACCGACCGGACCGGCCCGGCGCCGGGCACCCGCTCGCTGGACCAGTCGTGCTCGGCCCACGCGACCAGAGCGCCGTCGGCGGACACGGCGAAGTCCTCGATCGCGCCGGCGGCGAACCGCTCGCGGCCGCCGCCGGACGGCAGCAGGACCAGCTCCAGCCGGTCCCGTGCGACCCCGGCCGCGGCCCACGGGCTGGTCAGGACGATGACGCCGCCCGCCACGGCGGCCGCGCGGAAGTCGTCGAACTCGTGCTCCGCGCATGCGACGGCCCGGTCGCCGGCGCGCAACGTGCCGTCGGCGAACCACGGCACCGACGGCGGCGGGCCGGGCGGCAGGGCGCCGACGTCGAGGGTGACGGTGACCGGGTGCACGGTGTCCGAGCCTCCTCCGGAGCCGGTGCGGCGCCGGCGAGGGGGGCTCGCCGGCGCCGCGGACGGGGGTCAGTCGCGGTCGCCGCCCTTGTCGTCGTCGTGGTGGTCGTCATCGTCGTGGTCGTCATCGTCGTGGTCGTCGCGGTCGTCGTCATCGCGGTCGTCGCGGTCGTCGTCCCGGTCGTCGTCGACGTCGACGCGGGTGATGTCACCGGAGACCGCGTCCACGCGGACGTCGTGCTCGACGCCGTCGAGGTGGATCTCGACCTTCCACTCCAGCCGGCCGTGCTCCCACTCGCGCTCGATCTCGGTGACCGTGCCGCCGCCGACGTGCGCCAGTGCGATCTGCTCGGCCTCGCCGCTGCCCATCTCCCCGCCGCCGGGCGGGGCGGGCGCGCTGGTGGCCGAGTCGTCCGGGGTCGCCGATGCCGACGGCGAGGGCGAGTCGTCCGGGGTCGGCGAGGCGCTGGCCGAGTCGTCCGGCGTGACGTCGCTGATCGACGGGTTGTCGTCGACGATCGACGAGCGCGGTGCGTTGCCGTCGTCGGACGTCGTGACGGCGTACGCGACGCCGCCGGTGACGAGCAGGGCGGCCGCGGCAGCGGCGGCGGAGATGAGTCGGTTGCGGTTCATGGTGGCTTCCCTCCGGTTCGGTGCGATGCCACCACGTTCCCGCCGGCCGCCCTAGCGCCGCGCTGGGCGACGGTTAACGCGCGACTAAGCCGAGCTCGACGACGACGGTGAGCCCGCCGCTCGCCGGGCTGTCCAGGCGGACGCCGCCGCCGGACTGCTCGGCCGTCCGCCGGACGATGTCCAGCCCCAGGCCGCTCGACCCGGACCCGCTGACGCCTCGTCGCAGCACGCCGGTGGTCTGCCCCGACGGCAGCCCGGGCCCCTCGTCGGCGACGACCAGCCGCGCGCCGCCGCCGTCGCGCGGCTCCAGCCGCACCGTGAACGCCGTCCCGTTGGGGGTGTGCGCGAAGACGTTGCCGAGCAGCGCGTCGACGCACGCCTCGAGGTCGCCGCGGGCCAGCGCGACCGGCAGCGGCCCGGGCGCGACGTCGACCGTCAGCTCGCGGTCGGTGTCCTCGGCGAGCACCGCCCAGAACGCGGCCCGCTCGCGCACCACGTCCGCCGCGTCGGCCGTCACCGCCGCGGGCCCCGCGCCGCGCCGCCGGGCCTGCTGGATGACGTCGGTGACCGCCCGGTCGACCGCGTCGACGCCGGCGACGATGCGCTCGGACTGCTCGCCGGCGGGCAGCGCCTCGGCGTCCATCCGCAGCGTCGTCAGGGGGGTGCGGACGCGGTGCGAGAGGTCGGCGATGGTCTCGCGCTCCTCGCGCAGCAGGTCGGTGATGCGCCCGGCCAGCCCGTTCAGCGCCGTCGCGACGACGCCCAGCTCGCCCGGCGCGGACGGGTCGGCGCGCGCGTCCAGCTCGCCGCGGCCGAGCCGGTGCGACACCGCCGCGAGGTCCGTCGCGCCGCGCACCAGCCGCCGCCCCAGGCGGTCCGCGACCACCAGCCCGACCAGCAGCAACGCGACACCCAGCCCGGCCAGCGCGAGCCACGCACGGGCGACGCCCTGCCGCAGTTCGGCGTCCGGGACGAAGGTGCGGATGACGCGGACGCCGCCGTCGGACCCGCCGACGGCGAACACGATCTCGCGCCCGCCGTCGGCCTCGGCGGACGCGCTGGAGCCGCGTTCGGCCAGCTCGACCAGCGGCGTCCGGTCCGCCTCGGCGCCCAACCGCTCGCCGTCCGGCAGGAACACCGTCACGTCGAACCGGGACGTCGCGTCGGCCTGCTCGACGGTGATCGCCAGCGGGTCGCCCTGCGCCGTCGCGACCACCGACGTCAGCGCCTGCGCCTCGACGGTGGCCGCCTGCACGGCGCGGTCGGCGGCGACGTCGCGGATCAGCAGCGCCAGCGGCACCAGGAACGCCACCAGGACCAGCGTCGTGGTGGCGGCGACGAGGACCAGCAGCCGGCGGCGCACGCCGTCACCCCTCGGGTGCGGCCAGCCGCACCCCGACGCCGCGGACGGCGTGCAGGTAGCGGGGGTCCTGCGCGGTCTCGCCGAGCTTGCGGCGCAGCCAGGACAGGTGGACGTCGACGGTCTTGTCGGCGCCGCCGTACGGGAGCTGCCAGACCTCCGTCAGCAGCTCGCGCTTGCTGACGACCTCGCCGGCGCGGGCGGCGAGGTAGTGCAGCAGGTCGAACTCGCGCGGCGTCAGGTCGAGCGCGGCGTCGTCGAGGGTGGCCTGCCGCGAGCGCGGGTCGATGCGCAGCCCGCCGACGGTGACCGTCTGGTCACGCTGCTCCTCGCCGCCGCGCCGCAGCACCGCCCGGATGCGGGCGTCGAGCTGCGCGACCCCGAACGGCTTCGTCACGTAGTCGTCGGCCCCCGCATCGAGGACGGCGACCACCTCGCTCTCGTCGTCGCGTGCCGTCGCCACGATGACGGGGACGTCGCTGACGCCGCGGAGCATCCGCAGCATCGCCGTCCCGTCGAGGTCCGGCAACCCCAGATCCAGCACGACGACGTCGGGCCGGTCGCCGACCGCCTGCTCGAGCCCCGCCATCGCCGTCGGCGCCGAACGCACGGCGTGGCCGCGCTCGGTCAGCCCGCGGATCAGCGCGGACCTGATCGTCGCATCGTCCTCGACGACGAGCACCTGGGCCATGCCGACGACCCTAGGGCACCGGCCGCGGCGATCCGGCCGGATCGCCCTCCCGTTGACGTCGCCTTAGCCCTCCCTTAACCGCCGAGGGCGCGCTCCAGGAAGCGGCGGGACCGGTCGCGCTCGCGGCCCAGCACCTCGTCGACCTCGGTCCAGTCGATCCCGCCGGCGAGCTTCTCGGCGCTCAGCTCGCCGGACGACGTGATCAGCCGGTCCTCCAGCCCGAACAGGCTCAGCAGCGACGTGAACCTCGTCCGCCCGCGGCTGCCGTTGGCGTACACGACGAACGGCTTGCGGAAGAGGATCGCGAAGACGCTGCCGTGGAAGGAGTCGGTGACGACGAAGCTCGCGTCACGGAACCCGCGCAGCCACGATTCCACCGGCGGCACCACGATCGAATCGAGCGTCGTCCGGTGCGGCCCGTCCGTCTCGACGGCGATGGGGACGGCGTAGTTCAGCCGCTCGGCGACCTTGCCGATCTCGATGCCGGTGACCTCCGCACCGGTGAACGCCGCGACCTTCCCGACCACTCGGTCCTTGTCGTCGCCGGGGTCGAGGACGTAGGTGAAGACCCGCCCCTCGCCGCCTGCCGCGTCGTCGCCCATGACGTCCGCGTAGTCGGTGGGTTCGAGCAGCATCGTCGGATCGAGCACCTGCTCGGCGTCGGCCCCCAGGTGGTCGCGGCACAGCGCGACCCCGCTCTGCTCCCGTACCGAGACGCCGTCGAAGCGCTGGAGCAGCTCGGCACAGCGCCGGGTCTGGCGCTCGGAGAACTCCCACTCGTCGACGCCGAAGGACGGGGCGTAGGACAACCGCTTCACGTCCCAGTGCTCCGCGAACGAGAAGAAGACGCTCTCGAACGGGTGCGGCGCCACGATCTCGTAGGCCGGCCGCCAGATCTGGTCGCTCCCGACCACCAGCGCCTCGAACCCGTCCGACGCGGTCAGGTCGGCCATCGCGACCGCCGGCCCGACGAACTCGTCGACGAACCGCTGCGTGTTCGCGCGCGTCCGGCGCACCAGGTCGTCGCGCGACCTCATGCCGCGGAGGGAGACCGTCCCGCCGAGCCGGCGCGACGTGCGCATGCCGTCGACGTAGCCGCGCGGCTTGCGCGCGGGCGGGAATCTCGGCCAGCCGTCCCGGTCGATGAACCAGACCTCGTGGCCCTGCCGCTCCAGCACCCGCCTGAGGGCGAATGCCTGGACCATTCCGCCGTAGTTGACGTTCAGCGGAAGGGTGATGATCCCGACCTTCATGGCGCTCCTCTTCGATTCCGCCGAACCGATGGTGTGCGAACCTAACAAGGGCCGGGCCGGACGAGGAGATGGCCTGTTCAACCGCGAATCGCACGGGTGGGCCGCCACGGCCGGTCGCACCGGCGTCCGTTGAGGTCGCCTTAGCCGTCCCTTAACCCGGGTGCCGGGCATAGTGGGGCCATGACGAGTCCGAGGGTCGTGCGGGTGGGCACCGGCGTGCTGCTGTGGCTCGCCGCCGCGGCCGGGGCGACGGCGGTCGGCATGGCGGCGGTCGGCATGATCGGCAGCGACATCTTCGGCTCCAGCCAGGACCCGCTCACCCAGGCGGAGGTCGAGCAGCGTCTCGCCGCGCCCACCACCGGCCCCACCGGTGCGCCCACCGGCCCGTCGACCGGCGCGACCGACCCCGCGACGCCGTCCGCCGAGCCGACCGCGGCGCCGTCCTCGACTCCCCCGGCCACGCCGCCGCCGGCCGCCCGCGCGCGAGTCGTCAACGCGCTCGGCGCCGGCACCGTGACCGCGCAGTGCAACGCCGACGGCACCGTCCAGATCCTCGCCGTCAGCCCGGCCCAGGGCTACGAGGCCGACCCCGACGACGACGCGGCCGACGACCACCCGAAGATCACGTTCGAGAGCGACGCGGTCGAGGTCGAGGTCCGCCTGCGCTGCGCCGATGGCGTCGTGACGGACGAGATCGAGCAGAAGATCGAGGACTGAGCGGCGACCTCACCAGCCGTCGAGGTGGCCGGTCTCGTCGAGCCGGGTGAGCTGGCGGCTGTGGTAGCGGTCGTCCTCGCGCAGCAGGCTGATGCCGCCGGACGACACCCGGAAGTGGACCCGGCCCGCGGCGTCGAGGGGCATGCCGATCCAGGCCGCGACGAGATACGTGGCCGTGCCGCCGTGCGTCACGATCACCTGTTCCTCGGCGGCGGAGGCCAGCACGCGCTCCATCGCCGCGTACGCCCTGACGGCGAGGTCCAGCTGCGTCTCGGCGCCCGCCACGCCCTCGTCGTGGCGCAGGCGCTCGCCGTCGCGCGGCGGCGGGACGAAGCGGGCGTCCAGCCACGCCTGCGGCTTGCCGCCCGCCTCGCCGTACGACTTCTCGCGCAGGCCGGCGTCGATCGTCAGGTCCGCGCCGAGCCGCCCCGCGACGATCTCCGCCGTGCGCCGGGCGCGGCGCAGGTCGGACGAGTACACCTCGGGCGCCGCGCCCAGCCGGTCGGCCAGGACGTCCGCGATGGCCCCGGCCTGCCGGACGCCGCGTTCGGTCAGCTCCGAGTCGAACCACCCACCCACCAGGCCGTCGACGTGGTGCGTGGCCTCGGGGTGGGTGACGACGTGGATGGTCCTCATCTGCCGCCGTCGTCCGCGGTGGCTAGATGTTGATCGCGTGGCCGGAGATGCCGTGGATGGCTTCCTTGACCGCCTCGGACAGCGTCGGGTGGGCGTGGATGTTGCGGCCGACCTCGTCGGCGGTGAGGTCCCAGAGCTGGGCCAGGGTGAGCTCGGGCAGCAGCTCCGTGACGTCGGGGCCGATCAGGTGGGCGCCGAGCAGCTCGTTGTGCTCGGCGTCGGCGATGATCTTGACGAAGCCGACGGGGTCACCGAGGCCGTGCGCCTTGCCGTTGGCCATGAACGGGAACTTCGAGACCTTGACCTCGTGACCGAGCTTCCTGGCCTGCTCCTCGGTGTAGCCGAAGCTGGCGACCTGCGGCTGGCAGTAGGTGGCCCGCGGGATCATGGCGTAGTCGACGGGCATGGTGTCGGCGCCGGCGATGGTCTCGGCGGCGATGACGGCCATGGCCTCGGCGGCGTGCGCGAGCAGCAGCTTGCCGGTGACGTCGCCGATGGCGTAGATGCTGGGCACGTTGGTGCGCAGGTGGTCGTCGACCTCGATGGCGCCACGCTCGGTGAGCCGGACGCCGGTCTTGTCGAGGCCGTAGCCGTCGACGCGCGGGGCGAAGCCGATGGCCTGGAGGACCTTGTCGGCCTCGATGACCTCCTGCTTGTCGCCGGACGACACCGTGACGCGCACGGAGTCGCCGGAGTCGTCGATGGACTCGACCCGGGTGGAGGTGCGGACGTCGACGCCGAGCTTCTTGTACTGGCGGGCCAGCTCCTTGGAGACCTCGGGGTCCTCGAGCGGCAGCATGCGGTCGAGGAACTCGACGATGGTGACCTCGACGCCGTAGTTGGCCATGACGTAGCCGAACTCGACGCCGATGGCGCCGGCGCCCGCGATGACGACGCGGCGCGGCAGCTCGCTCTCGAGGATCTGCTCCTCGTACGTGACGACGCGGGAGCTCAGCGACGTGCCGGGCAGCAGCCGGGTGGTGGCGCCGGCGGCGACGATGCAGTGCTCGAACGTCACCGTCTCGCTGCCGCCGTCGTTCAGGCGGACGTCGAGCGTGGTGGCGTCGGTGAACGTCCCCCAGCCGTCGAACTCGGTGATCTTGTTCTTCTTCATCAGGTAGTGCACGCCCTTGACGCGGCCGTCGGCGACGGTGCGGCTGCGCTCGTACGCCTTCGAGTAGTCGGCCTTGACCTCGCCCTCGAAGACCAGCCCGAAGGTGTCGGCCTGGTTCTTGACGATGTGGGCCAGCTCCGCGTTGCGCAACAGCGCCTTGCTCGGGATGCAGCCCACGTTGAGGCAGACGCCGCCCCAGTACTTGGACTCCACGACGGCGACGGACTTGCCCAGCTGGGCCGCACGGACGGCCGCGGTGTACCCGCCGGGACCGGCGCCCAGGACGACGACATCGAAGTGCGCACTCATGATGGACAGCCTAGATGCCCCGTCGCGCTGCGATGACACAGTCGTGAAGCCGATGTGAATCCACCTCGGTATTCACTGGGACGTTGTGAACGACACCACGCGCGCCGACCTCGAACGGCTGCAGATCCAGGTCGGCCGGATCATCGGCGATCTCAAGGCGGCACTCGACGGGCCGCTGTCGGTCATGGCGTCCGGCGAGGCGTGGACCGGCACCCGCGCCGACGGCTTCGGCACCTCGCTGGACATCCACAAGAGCGTCCTGCAGAAGGGCGCCGACGCCATCGTCGCCGACATCGCGGCCGCCGTGTCCGCGGCCCCCGCGGAGGAGCCGCCGGCATGACGTTCTCCTCCGTCTCGGTGACCGGCCTCGAGGACCTCGTCGCCAAGCTGCAGATCGCCCGGCGTGAGATGGACGACTTCCTCGGCTACACCACCGAGCGTTCGGTCCGGGCGGACATGAACCGGCTGGACGTGACGTCGACCGGCTTCGAGGACCTCGCCGTCGTGCACGAATGGGTCGAGTCGGCGCTGCAGGAGACGCAGCGCCGGCTGGGTCTCGCGCGGGCGATCCAGCACCAGCAGCCGAACGCGCCCATGGTCCAGATCGAGGAGAACGCGACGACCGACCTCGAGCCGGGGCTGGCCGAGCGGCAGGGCCGCGACCTCGCCACCCGGGTCAAGGAGGCCGGCGAGGTCGACGCGGACATGATGGAGGAGCTCGAGCAGATCGTCTACGACCCGGACGCGATGGCCGGGTTCTACGCGGAGCTCGGCCCGGAGATGGCGGCCCGGCTGGCCGCGTCCATGGGCATGCCGGAGTCCGGCGTCGGCGAGAACGCCCAGCAGTACCTGAAGCTGCTGAGCATCGGCCTGGGCACCGCGATGATGGACGAGACCCCGCCCGAGGGCATGGGCGCGTTCAGCGAGTTCGGGCTGGCGACGGACGATCCGCAGGTCGCCTGGGGCCGGCTGGCGCTGCTGCAGTACGGCGACTTCTCCGGCCAGCAGGCGTTCGTCGAGCAGACCGTGAACGGGACGGCGCTCGACGCGTTCTCCGCCAAGGACTGGGCCGACCCGAACAACATCTCCACCAAGACCCTCGGCGACGGCGACACCGCGGTGGGCCTGACCGAGGACATCACCGCGCTGGCCTTCAACACTCTCGCCCGGTACCCCGGGCTGGCCACGAAGGTGCTGTCCGAGCAGGACATCTCGGCCAAGGAGATGACGCACCGCGTCTACGCGGCGGCGGGCGACCCGGCCCAGCGCGCCGACCTGGCCGACAGCTTCGGCCTGGCCATCGAGGCCGCCACGGGGTCGCAGGGCGACCCGCCGAACACCGAGCACACGCCGGAGCAGGCGGCGCTGGCGTTCGAGTTCATCACCGGCTCGGCCGACCACGAGCAGATCCCGCCGGCGATCAAGGACTCCACCGCCCGCATCGCGGCGGCGTACGTCGACGAGATGGTGGCCGGCTCGTTCATCGACGGCGGCGAGCTGTCCGGCGACCGCGGCTCGTCGATGGACGTGCGGCCGGAGGACTTCCCCCAGGGCACGGGCCTGAGCCCGGACTTCTACCTCAGCCCGCGGGCCGTGCACCGCTTCCTCGGCGGCTTCCAGGACCAGATCGAGTACTCCGCGCCGTTCGAGGTCGCGGTCGAGTCGCTGTACAACGGCTCCCTCGCCGACGCGATCGCCGCCGACAAGGCCGACGGCGGCAACCGGGTGAACGACGTCATGAGCCTGTTCGGCGCCGCGGCCACGCTGTACTTCGAGGGCCAGCGTGAGTTCGCCGCCGACTTCGACGAGCGGGAGAAGGCCCGCAAGGGCGCTGTCGCGAAGATCTTCACCGAGGGCACCGGCACGGTGCTGCCCCCCGGCGTCGGCTTCTGGCTGCTGCACCAGGGCGTCGGCGGGAAGCTCGACCAGTGGGCGAACAGCACGAACACCGAGGGCGCCGTCATCGCCGAGAACACCGACGCGGCACAACTGCGCTGGTACATGACGGTGCACGCGATGATCGGCAACGGTGTCGGCTCGACGCCCGAGGCGCACGTGATGGACTCCGCGCCGGACGCGATCAAGGGTGAGTACGGCGAGCTGCTGCCGATGGACCAGATCTACGGCGACCCGGAGCTGCGCCGGCAGTTCATGGAGTGGGTCCAGAGCGTCCCGGCCCTGGACGACATGGCCGACGCCGGCACGGACGCCTGGGACAGCGGCTGGCAGGGGGCGCAGACGTTCCTGGGCCGGGCCTGACGGCGGCGGTCAGAACAGCCGCGACGTGGGGTCGTCGACGCCGCGGAGGGCGTCGTAGTCGACGGTGAGGCAGGTGATGCCGCGGTCGACGGCGAGCGTGCGGGCCTGCGGCTTGATCTCCTGGGCCGCGAACACCCCGCGCACCGGGGCGAGCAGCGGGTCGCGGTTGAGGAGGTCGAGGTAGCGGGTCAGCTGCTCGACGCCGTCGATCTCGCCGCGCCGCTTCACCTCGACGGCGACGGCGACGCCCTGCTCGTCGCGGCAGAGGAGGTCGACCGGGCCGATCGGCGTCGGGTACTCGCGGCGCACCAGCCGCCAGCCGGACCCGAACGTCTCGACCTGCTCCGCCAGCAGCACCTGCAGGTGCGCCTCGACGCCGTCCTTGACCAGGCCGGGGTCGACGCCGAGGTCGTGGCTGGAGTCGTGCAGGATCTCGTGCAGGCTGATGACCAGGCGGTCGTCGGTCTTGCCGTTCTGCACCGTCCACACCGCGGCGACGCCGTCCTCGTCCGGTTCGGGGTCGCGGACGGTGAGCGTGCACGGCGGGCTCATCCAGTTCAGCGGCTTGTACGAGCCGCCGTCGGAGTGGACCAGCACGCTGCCGTCGGCCTTCACCATGATGACGCGGGTGGCGAGCGGGAGGTGGGCGGTCAACCGGCCGGCGTAGTCGACCTGGCAGCGCGCGATGACGATCCTCACCGCCAGAACTCTAGACGGCGTACCGTGCGGAGCACACGCACATCGAGGTGCGGGGGGCGGTCATGGAACGGAAAGCACTGCTGGCGCTGGGTCTCGTCCTGCTGGCCGTCATCGCGCTGGGGGCGGTCGCCCTCCAGCGGCAGAGCGACCGCATCGACGAGCTGGAGGCGGCCGTCGGCGAGTTGCGGGTGCGGGCGGACGACGCCGGCCGGCCAGGTGGTCTCGACGACACGGCCCGGCTGGACGAGATCGAGCGGCAGCTGGGATTCGACGCGCCGTCATGGCCGACCGAGGACATCCATGAACGCATCGCGCAGCTGGAGTGGGGCCTGAGCCTGATCTGCGGTCATCTGCACCGCAATGGCGCCGAGGTGCTGTGCTGACGGCATTCAGCCGGTCAGCGCCGCGGCCAGCGTGTCGCGCTCGGCCCGGAACCAGTCGTGCGCCCGCCTGATGGCGTCGCCGGCGCCGCCCTCCCACATGCGGGCCCAGCCGCCGCCGTCGGTCTCGGCGCGGTGCTTCATGACGTGCCAGACCCGGGTGTAGCGGCGGTCGGCGACGTCGAGGAGGGCGGCGCGACGGTCGTCGTCGAGCCCGTAGGCGTCGGCGAAGATGCGCATCCGCCGGCCGGCGTCGGCGTCGCGCAGGGCGGGGTCGCGGTCGGCCGGATCGGCCATCGGCGCCCAGTACCGCAGCGTCGTGACGACGTCGAGCAGCCGGGTGGTGGGCCCGGCGAGGTCGAAGTCGATGATGCCGGCCGGCCGTCCGCCGACGAAGATCGTGTTCTCGAAGGTGAGGTCGTTGTGCCCGACGACGTCCGGGGCGTCGAACAGCGACGGCACGCCGGGCAGCTCGACGCCCACCGGCCAGGCGACGCCGTCGGGCAGCGTGAAGCCGGCGGCGTCGTCGTGCAGGCGGCGCTGGATGACGGCGATCTCGCGCAGCGCGTCGTCGGTGACGGCCCACGGCGCCAGCGGCCGCCCGCCCATCTCGCCGTCGAGGAAGGTGAGGATCTCGCGACCGCGGTCGTCGAACCCGAGGAAGCGCGGCGCGTACGGGAAGCCGGCCGCTTCGAGGTGCCGCAGGTAGGCGTGGACGGCGGCCGCGGCGCGCCCAGGGTGCCGCCGGACCGTCGCGCCGACGCGGACGACACCGTCGCTGACGTCGCCGCCCAGCAGCGGGATCTCGACGACGTCGTCCAGGAACGCGTCGACGGCGGCGCGGAACTCGACCGGCCGCTCGACCCACGGATAGTGGCCGCAGTCCTCGACGACGGCCACCCGGCCGGCCGGGAACCGCTCGGCCAGCGCGGCGACCGGCGCGAACCCGGTCATGGCGTCGTCGGTGCCCGCGACCACGAGGACCGGCGCCGTGACGGACGCGAGTCGCGCGGCGAGGTCGGCGGGCGGGTCGACGCTGAAGTAGGCGCGGCCGGCGGCGAGGTCCCAGCCGCCCTGCGTCGCGTGCTCCTGCTCGGCCGGGCCCCAGTGCGCGTAGCCGGCCGGCGCGACCCGGTGCTGCCAGTCGCCGAACCCGTCGCCGTCCGGCGCTGACGGACCGGCCTGCAGAGCCGCCCACGCCTGCGTGAACGCGTCGTCGGTGCGGCGCGCGGCGATCGCCCCGGCGTCCGGCGGCACCTCCACCAGGTGCGTCGACGGCGGCGTGACCAGCAGCAACGCCGCCAGCCGCTCCGGGTGCCGGACGGCGTACGCGACGGCCAGCCGGGTGCCGGCGGAGTGCCCGGCGAGCAGCAGGCGGTCGTGGCCGAGGTGCCGGCGCAACGCCTCGACGTCGTCGGCCTGCCGCCAGTACGAGCCCGCCTCCGGCTCGTCCGGCGCCGGTGAGGCCCCGACGCCGCGCAGGTGCGGGATCACCAGCGGGTGCCGCTCGGCCAGCCCGGCGAGGTCGCCCAGGTACACGGGATGCCGGGCCGCTCCCCCGGCCAGGACGACGACCGGCGGGCCCTCGGCGCCCGCCCCGGCCAGCTCGTCGTAGTGCAGTGTCGTGGCGTCGTCGGCGCGATAGGTCGGCACGCCCCGACGCTACCCCGTGGCGTTGACATGGAACGCCGTTCCGTCTTGACTCCGAACGACGGAGGGGATGCGCGCATGAGGCGATGGACGATCACCGGTGAACGGCGTCTCGAGCTGCGCGAGACCGCGACACCGCGGCCCGGCGCCGGCGAGGTGCTGGTGGGCATCGAGCTCACGGCCGTCAGCGCCGGCAGCGAGTTGCACGCGTACCGGTCCGGGCCGAGTGGCTTCATGGACGACCCCGGCTACCTCGCGGCCGGCCGGGTGCTCGAGACGGGCGCGGGCGTCACCGCGGTCCGGCCCGGCGAGCGCGTCTTCGCGGCGGCACCGCACGGCGACGCGGCGATCGTGCCCGCGCATCGCGTCGTCCCGGTGCCCGACGAGGTGCCGTTCGACGATGCGGTCCTGTGCTACCTCGCCAGTCTCGGGCTGTACTGCCTGCACGCCGGCGAATACGCGGCCGGCGAGAACGTGGCGGTCGTCGGGCTGGGTGTCGTCGGACTGTGCGCGGCGCTGGTGGCCACGGCGTGCGGCGCCCGGGTCCATGCGGTCGACGCCGACGACCACCGTCTCCGGTTCGCCGCCGGCCTCGGCCTGCGCACCTGGGACGGGCGCGATCCGGGCCTGGCCGACGACGTGCTGCGCGACTCGCCCGAGGGCATCGACCTCGTGGTCGAGACGAGTGGGGCGTGGCGAGGGCTCGACACCGCCGCGCGCGTGTGCCGGCGCGGCAGCCGCATCTCGGTGCTCGGCGTGTACCGCGACCTGCCCGACGAGCAGACCGGCGCCGCGCTGCATCGGCAGCTGCTGAGCTTCCCGGCGAGATTCCACTACGACGGCATCCGGATCGTCGGCTGTGCCAACCATCCGTGGCGGGACGGCGACGACGTCGGCGGGTGGTCGGTGCAGCGCTCGCTGCGGTACCTCCTCGAGTGCGTCGCCCGGGGGCGGCTGTCGCTGGCGCCCGTGATCACCGACCGCATCGCGCCGGGCGACCTGCCGGCGCTGTACGACCGGCTGGACGACGGGGACCGCTCGGTCGTCGGCGCGGTGGTCGACTGGACGGCCGGCTGACGACGCGGGTCAGTGGAAGTCGCGGGAGCGGTGGCGGGCGTGCAGGGCGCGGGCGGCCTCGGGGTGCAGCTCCTCCAGCGACGCCAGCCGGTCGGCGACCAGGTTGATGACGTTGTCCTTGCGCTCCAGCATGCCGCGGACGATCATGCAGGCGGCGTTGCGGGCCACCCGCCGGTGCCGCTGCCAGAGCCCGCCACCGCAGACGACGTTGAGCATGCCGGTCTCGTCCTCGATGTTGAGGAACGTGATGCCGCCCGCGGTGCCGGGCCGCTGCCGGTGCGTCACCACCCCGGCGACGGTGACCCGGCGGTTCGGCTCGGCGGTGGCGAGGTCCTCGACGGCGAGGATGCCCTCGCTGCGCAGCAGCGGCCGCAGGTGCGCGATGGGGTGGCCGGTGGGTGAGATCGAGGTGGCCCACAGGTCGGCCAGGGTGAGCTCGACGTCGCTCATCCCCGGCAGCACGGGCGGAGCGGGGGTGGCGGTGACGGCCTCCAGCTGGCCGGCGGTCTCGACGTAGCCGGCTTTCCACAGCGCCTCGCGGCGAGTGAGGCCGAAGCCGTCGAACGCGCCCGCGGTGGCCAGCGCCTCCAGCTGCCGGGCGTCGAGGCCGGCCCGGCGGGAGAGGTCGGTGGGGTCGCGGAACGGCCGCTCCTCGCGGGCCTCGACGATGGCCTCGGCGGCGTCCTTGCTGATGCCCCGGACGGAGTCGAGGCCGAGCCGGACCGCGAAGCCGGTGTCGCGGCGGTGCTGCGGCGTCGGGTCGGGCGTGCCGTCGACCCACGGGGCCGGCTCGTGCTCCGGGACCAGGCACTCGGCCCGCCCGCCCGGCCGGGCGTCGCCGTCGGGCTCGAGACCGGCGACGGCGCCGGAGGACGCGATGTCGGGGCGCAGCACCCGCACGCCGTGCCGACGGGCGTCGTGCACCAGCGACTGCGCCGAGTAGAACCCCATCGGCTGGGCCCGCAGCAGCGCGGCCAGGAACGCCGCCGGGTAGTGCAGCTTGAGCCACGAGCTGACGTAGACGAGCTTGGCGAAGGACAGCGCGTGGCTCTCGGCGAAGCCGAAGTTCGCGAACGAGAGGATCTTGGCGTAGAGCTGGTCGGCGTCGGGCCCGGTGATGCCGCGCTTGGCCATGCCCTTGTACAGCTTCTCCTTGATGCTCTCGATGCGCTCGATGCCGCGCTTGGAGCCCATGGCCCGGCGCAGCAGGTCGGCGTCGTCGGGGGTGCAGTCGCCGACGGCGATGGCCATCCCCATGAGCTGCTCCTGGAACAGCGGCACGCCGAGGGTCCGCTCCAGCACCGGGCGCAGGTCGTCGTGGACGTAGCTGGGCTTCTCCTTGCCGGTGGCACGGCGGATGTACGGGTGGACGGCGCCGCCCTGGATCGGGCCGGGGCGGATCAGCGCGATCTCGATGGCGAGGTCGTAGAACTTGCGCGGCCGCAGCCGCGGCAGCGTGCCGATCTGGGCCCGGCTCTCGACCTGGAACACGCCGATGGAGTCGCCCCGGCAGAGCATGTCGTAGACCGCCGGCTCCTCCTTGGGGACGCTCTGCAGCTCCCACGCCTCGCCGAGGTGCCCCGCGATCATGGTGAACGCGTGGTTGAGGGCGCTCAGCATGCCCAGCCCGAGCAGGTCGAACTTGACCAGCCCCATCGACTCGCAGGCGTCCTTGTCCCACTGCAGGACGGTGCGGTTCTCCATGCGCGCCCACTCGATGGGGCACACCTGGCCGATGGGCCGCTCGGTCAGGACCATGCCGCCGGAGTGGATGCCCAGGTGCCGCGGCGCGCGCATGAGCTGGTTGGCGAGGTCGACGACGGGCGCGGGGATCTCGTGGTCGGCGACGTCCTGGCCGGCGACCGCGGACCAGCTGTCGGTCTGCTTCGACCACGCGTCCTGCTGGCCCGGCGAGTAGCCCAGCGCCTTGGCGGCGTCGCGGACCGCCATCTTCGGCCGGTAGCTGATGACGTTGGCGACCTGGGCGGCGTTGCGCCGGCCGTACCACTCGTAGACCTTCTGGATGACCTCTTCGCGCCGGTCGGAATCGAAGTCGACGTCGATGTCGGGCTCTTCGTCGCGGTTGACGGAGATGAACCGCTCGAACGGCAGGTCGTGGAAGACCGGGTCGATGGCGGTGACGCCGAGCGCGTAACAGACCGCCGAGCTCGCCGCCGAGCCCCGTCCCTGGCAGAGGATGCCTTCGTCGCGGGCGAACGCCACGATGTCGTGGACGATGACGAAGTAGCCGGCGAAGTCCTTCTTGTCGATGATCTTCAACTCGTAGTCCACGCGCTCGCGGGCCGCCCGCTCGTGCTTCACGCCGCGGTAGTAGCGCTGGAAGCCGCGGTCGACCAGGATGCGCAGCCACGTCATCGCGGTGTGGCCGTCGGGGATGTGCTCCTTCGGCAGCCGCGGGCTGGCCTTGTGCAGGTCGAACGCGAGCTCGCCGGCCAGCTCGACGGAGCGCGCGACGGCGCCCGGGTAGCCGGCGAACCGGTCGGCCATCTCGCGTCCGGTGCGCAGCGACGCCGCGCCCCACGCCGGCAGCCAGCCGTTCATCTCGGTGAGGCTGCGCCGGGCCCGGATGGCCGCCATGGCCGAGGCCAGCCGGTGGTCGCCGGGGTCGGCGTAGTGGACGTTGTTGGTGGCGACGACCGGCAGCCCGTGGTCGGCGGCGAGGCCGGCCAGCAGCCGGTTGACGTCGTCGTCGCTGGGATGGCCGTGGTCGAACAGCTCGACGACGACGTGCTCGCGCCCGAACAGCGAGGTCAGCCGGTCCAGCTCGGCCGCGGCCGCCGCCGGGCCCCGCGCGGCCAGGGCGGACCGGACGGCGCCCTTGCGGCAGCCGGTGAGCACCAGCCAGTGCCCGCGACCGGTGTCGGCGAGAGCGTCGAGGTCGTACTCGGGCTTGCCCTTCTCCTCGCCCTTCAGCTGTGCGTCGGTGATGGCGCCGGCCAGCCGGTGGTAGCCCTCGACGCCGCGGGCCAGCACGAGCAGGTGCTGCCCGCGGGGGTCGGGGACGCCGTTCTGCGGCGCGTCGAGGCCCAGCGACAGCTCCGCGCCGTAGATGGTGCGCAGGTTCTCGGCGGCGTACTTCTGGGCGATCTCGGCGAACAGCGGCGCGCCGTAGAAGCCGTCGTGGTCGGTCAGCGCCAGCCCGTGCAGCCCCAGCTCGATGGCGGCCTCGACCAGGCGGTCCGGCCCGCTGGCGCCGTCGAGGAAGCTGAAGTTGCTGTGCGCGTGCAGTTCGGCGTACGGCACGACCGGCTCGTCCGGCCGGACCACCTCGGCCTTGCGCTTGTACGGCTTGCGCTTGCGCGACCCCGGGCCGTCCTCGGGCGGCACCGTCGGCCGGTCGGACAACCGGCGCTCCAGCTCGCCCCACGGGATCGGCGGGTTGTTCCACCCCATGTCAGGCCCCCTCAGTCATAGGCGGCCTCGATGTACCAGCCGTCGTCGGCGCAGGTCATCAGCCAGGCCCGGCCGTCGACGCCGACGATCTGGAACCGGGCCACCCAGCCGGCCGGGTGCTCCCACCACAGCTCGTCGACCGGCCACGGACCGGCCCACGCGCCGATGGGGTGCCAGCCGTCGCCGGTGGGTCCGGGCGCGGCGCCGCCGGCGCCGGGTGCGGTGCGGAACCGGGCCGGCGGGGCGCTGACCACGCCGCGCTCGCTCACCCACACCACCTGCCCGCGGTCGTCGACGACGGTCGCCGGGCGCGGCTCGGCGTAGACCCGCACCGGCGCCGGCGGCGGGAGGCTGCCCGGCCACGGGAGGTCGTCCGGCCGCAGCCCGACCGGCCGCTCGCCCCACGGGACCAGCGCCTGGCGGTCGGCCGGCGCGCGGCCGCCCTGCACCGCCGGGACGGTGACGGCGTGCGGGCCGAGCATGCCCTGGACCCGCGCGACCGCCCGCTCGACCCGTTCGTCGGTGCCGCCGCCCCACAGCGCGGCGGCGTGCGCGGCGGCCGGCTCGACGGTGTCGGGGACGAACCGGACCAGCTCGACCGGTTTCGTGACGCCCTGGGCGCCGCGCAACTGGCCACGCAGCTGCCAGTGGACGCGGTCGACGAGGTCGGCCGCGCTGAACCAGCGCGAGTGCGCCCACACCCGCGACGACGCAATCTCGTGGTCGCACTCGGCCTCGATCAGCACCTCGGTGCAGACCAGCCCGCGGGAGGCCAGCTGGGCGACGAAGCGGTCGGCGCTCTGGCGGACGCTGAAGCTGACGGCCTCGACGGTGTCGAGCGGCGGCTCGAACCGGACCTGACACTCGAGGTCGGGCGGCGGCGTGCGGGCGCCGAGCCGGGACGCGTCCTCGCCGCGGGCCAGCCGGTGCACCTTGGCGCCGTAGCCGCCGAACCGCGCCTGGACGTCGTCGTGGTCGAGCCGGGCGAAGTCGCCGAGCGTCTGCAGCCCCAGCCGCCGCAGCAGGCCCGCGACCTCGTCGTCGTCGATGACCCCGACCGGGAGGCCGCGCAGGAACGCCGCCGACCCGCCCGCCTCGACCACCAGCGTCTCCTGCGGACCGGCCTGCCGCGCCGCCCGCTCGGCGGTGAACAGGTCGTCGGCGATGCCGATGCGGCAGTCCCACACGCCGGCCCGGACCAGCCGTTCGGCGATGAGCGCGCCCGCGGACTCTTCGCCGCCGTAGAACCGGCCCGGCGCGTGCACCGCCAGCAGCCCCGGCCGCAACGGCGCGACGCCCGGGCGCAGCTGCTCGACCGCCACCAGCACCGGCTCGAACACCCGGGCGTCGCGGTCGGGGTTGTGGTCGACGAGGATCAGCTCGGGGCAGCGCGACTGGGCGTCGCGGCGGCGCATTCCGCGGCGGACGCCCTCGGCCCGGGCAGCCTCGTTGCAGGCGACGACGGCGTTCGCGGCCAGCACCACGACCGGCGCGTCGCCCTGGCCGGCGTCGCTTCGGCCACCGCTGCCCTGGGCAGCGCCGTTCCGGCCGCCACCACCCTGGCCGCCGCCTCGGCCGCCACCACCCAGGCCGCCACCACCCAGGCCGCCACCACCCAGGCCGCCACCACCCAGGCCGCCGCCACCCTGGCTGCCGCCGCCCTGGTCGCTGCCCCGGCCGACGTCGCCCTCGGCCACGGCGGCGACCACCGGCCAGTCCGGGCACCACACGACCAGCACCCGCCGGCGGCTCATCCGGCCACCTCCAGGCCGGCCGGGCCCGCCGGCCCGGCCGCACTCGCCCGATCAGCGGTCTCCAGCGCTTCGAGGTCGGCGCCGGACACCGTGCCGTCGGGCCCGGGCAGCCACAGCCACGCCGACCGCGGCCGCGCGCCGGCGCCCCGTCCGTACGCCTCGACCTTCACCCGCCGGCCGCGCAGGTGGCCGCGGCCGTGCTCGGGGCCCACCCACAGCGACGACGCCACCCGCAGCCGGGTCTGCGCGCCCTCCCAGTCGCCGACGCACACCAGCGCCGTCCCGTGCCGCCGCGCCAGCGCGACGAGCCGCCGGGACAGCTGCCCGCCGACCTGGACCGGCGGGCGCACCAGCACCACCTCGACCGACGTGAGCAGCACCGCCACCACCTCGGCCCACTGCGCCCCCGGCTCTTCGACGACGACCACCCGGCCGAGGTCGGCGCCGAGGCCGGCCGCCGCCAGCACGCCGAACTCGGACAGCCCCACCACCGCCGTCCACGCCCCGGCCGCCGTGGCCCCGGCCAGCAGAGCCAGCGGCAGCGCCCCCATGCCGTCGACCGCGACCACGTGCCCCCGGCGCAGTCCGCCGAGCAGCGTGCGCAGGGCCGGCAGCACCGCGACCAGCTCGACCGGCTGGACGGCGAAACCCGCTCTGGCCAGCGCCGCTTCGGCCTGGTCGCGCCCGCGAACCGTCACCCGTCCATCGTCGAACACATGTTCGAGAGGTGTCAAGTCGATCGCAGACCGAGCGCGAGCGGCTGAAGCTCGCATGGCTGGCGGTTCGGTGGCGCTATGACCCCACCGAACCGCCAGCCATCGCGTCGGCGGCCTGCCGCGGGGCCAACCCGCCGGCTACGGTCCGGGCAGCTCGCGGGCGTAGCGGACCTCGGCGAGCCGGTCGGGGCCGACCTGCTCGACCTGGCGCGCGCCGTCGAGCGCCCAGCCGGACCGGTCGTAGAACGCCCGGCCCAGCGCGTTGCCCTCGAGCGTCCACAGCGTCGCCCGGGTGAAGCCCTCGGCCCGGAGGAACTCCAGTGCCGCCGTCATCAGCGCACGCCCGACCCCGGTCCCCAGCTGGGCGGGGTCGGCGTAGATGGCGTACACCTCGCCCACGCCGGCCGAACCGTCGGCGTCGCGGGAGGCGCCGGCGGCGCAGAACCCGGCGATGTGGCCGGAGCGGACGGCGACCAGCACCGTCGAGCGCGGATCGGGCTCCGCGATGAGCCGGCGCCACACCGCCGCCCGGGGCCCGACGTCCAGCCCGGCCAGGAACCCGGCGTCGACGACTCCGGCGAACGCCCGCCGCCAGCCGGCCACGTGCACCGCCGCGATGGCGTCGGCGTCGGCCACCTCGGCGCCGCGAACCGCCGGCTCGTCAGCTTCACGACCCTCCATGCAGCATGAACCTACGCAACCCGTCGCGTCTCCGGCCACCCCTGACAGCGGGCTCCGTCATGGCGCATGATCAAGTGGTGCAGCCTTCGAATCACGTCGTCCGGCAGGCGCTGCGCTCCGACGTCGGCACCGTCGCGCGGGTGCTGGCCGAGGCGTTCGACGCCGACCCGATGATGCGCTTCGTCGTGCCGTCGACGCGGTACCGCAAGCGGCTGACCGCGCTGTTCGCGTTCGAGACGCTGCTCAGCCCGCAGGGGTCGTGGGTGGCGGTGGCCGACGGCGAGATCGCCGGGGCGGCGCTGTGGGGGCTGCCGGGCGCCCGCCCGCCGGGGTTCTGGCCGACGCTGCGCTACAGCCGGTACCTGCTGCGGGCGTTCGGGACGGGGCTGCCGGCGGCGCTGCGGTCGTTCCGGGTCATCGAGGACGCGCACCCGGCGTCGCCGCCGCACTGGTACCTGCAGACGCTCGGGGTGGCGCGGCCCGGACGGGGCGTGGGCGGCGCGCTGCTGCGCGACGGGCTGGCACGGGCCGACGCGCAGGGGCTGCCCGCGTATCTGGAGTCGTCGGCGCCTGAGAACGTCGCGATCTACGAGCGGTACGGATTCCGCCCGGCCAGGGAGATCGTCCTGCCCGGCGGCCCCACCCTGACGGCCATGTGGCGCGAGCCGGTCCGAGGGGGTCAGTAAGGTCGGAGGGTGGCCTTGGACGCATCGACTCCCCCGCAGCCGTATCCCTCCGCCCCGCGCGGCGACGACGCCGACGTGCTGCACGGCATCACGGTGCCCGACCCGTACCGCGCGCTCGAGCCCGAGGACGACCCCGTCACGCAGACGTGGTCCAAGGCGCAGCGCGTGCTGTTCGACGAGCACCGCGCCGGCTGGCCGGCCCGTCCGGCGTTCGCCGCGCGGCTGACGCAGCTGCTGCGGGCCGGCTCCGTCGGCACCCCGGCGTGGCGCGGCGACCGCGTGTTCCACACCCGGCGCACGCCCGACCAGGAGCACGCCGTGCTGCTCACCGTCGACCCCGGCGGCGCCGAGCGGGCGCTGGTCGACCCTGTCGCGCTGGACCCGTCCGGCGCCACCACGCTCGACGCCTGGCAGCCGTCCAAGGAGGGCGCGCTGCTGGCGTACCAGGTCTCCGAGGGCGGCACCGAGGAGTCGGTACTGCGCGTCCTCGACGTCGCGACGGGCGAGGTGGTCGACGGCCCCATCGACCGCGCCCGCTACTCCCCGGTCGCCTGGCTGCCCGGCGGCGAGGCGTTCTACTACGTGCGCCGGCTGCCGAAGGGCTCCGTCCCGGCCGATGAAGACCAGTTCCACCGCCGCGTCTACCTGCACCGGCTCGGCACCGACCCCGCCGGCGACGTCGAGATCTTCGGCGCCGGCATGGAGAAGACCAACTACTACGGCGTCTCGGTCAGCCGCGACGGCCGCTGGCTGACGGTCAGCGCCGCGCAGGGCACCGCGCCGCGCAACGACGTCTGGCTGGCCGACCTCCGCGACGCCGACCCCGAGCGGCCCGAGCTGCGCCCCGTCGTCGTCGGCCAGGACGCCAAGACCGGCCTGCACGTGGGCCGCGACGGCCGCCTCTACGTGTGGACCGACCTCGGGGCGCCGCGCGGCCGACTCGCCGTCACCGACCCCACGACACCCGAGCCCGAACACTGGCGCGACCTCCTGCCCGAGGACCCCGAGGCGGTGCTCGAGGACTTCGCGCTGCTCGACGGCGCCGAGCTCGACGCCCCGGTGCTGCTGGCGGCGCGCACGCGGCACGCGGTCTCCGAGGTCACGGCGCACGCGCTGGCCACCGGCGACGCGCTGCACACGCTCGAGCTGCCCGGCATCGGCAGCGCCGGCGGGCTGTCCGAGCGGCCCGAGGGCGGGCACGAGGCGTGGTTCGGCTACACCGACCACACCGTGCCGGTGCGCGTCCTGCACTACGACGCCCGCACCCGCGCGGTGTCGACGTACGCCGACGCGCCCGGGCTGGTCGACGTCCCGGCCGTGCGGTCGGAGCAGGTGACGTACCGGTCGAAGGACGGCACCGAGGTGCGCATGGTCATCGTGTCGCCGGCCGGCGACGCCGCGCGGGCGCCGCGGCCGGCCGTCCTGTACGGCTACGGCGGCTTCAACATCGCGCTCACCCCGGCCTACTCCGCCAGCATCCTGGCCTGGGTCGAGGCCGGCGGCGTGTGGGCCGTCGCGAACCTGCGCGGCGGCTCCGAAGAGGGCGAGCAGTGGCACCGCGACGGCATGCGCGAGAACAAGCAGAACGTGTTCGACGACTTCGCCGCGGCCGCGTCGTACCTCGTCGACCAGGGCTGGACGACGCCTGACCAGCTGGCGATCTTCGGCGGGTCCAACGGCGGCCTGCTGGTCGGGGCCGCGCTGACCCAGCGGCCCGAGCTGTACCGCGCCGTCGTCTGCTCCGCGCCGCTGCTCGACATGGTCCGGTACGAGAAGTTCGGGCTGGGCGAGACCTGGAACGACGAGTACGGCACCGCCGCCGACCCGGTCGAGCTGGGCTGGCTGCTCGGCTACTCGCCGTACCACCACGTCCGCGACGGCGTCGAGTACCCGTCCGTCCTGTTCACCGTGTTCGACGGCGACAGCCGCGTCGACACCCTGCACGCGCGCAAGATGGCCGCCGCCCTGCAGGCCGCCACGTCCGGCGACCCCGCCACGCGGCCCGTCCTGCTGCGCGCCGAGGCCAACGTCGGGCACGGCGCCCGGGCCGTCTCGCGCACCGTCGACCTCAGCGCCGACCAGCTCGGCTTCCTCGCCGCGCAGCTGGGGCTGGAGGCACGGTGATCCCGATGGTCGGCCTGCTCGCGGCGGGCGGCGTCCTGAGCACGGCCGGCATCGTCGCCGCGCCCGACGTCACCGAGGCCGAGCAGTACTCCGCCGAATGGTGGCGCGACGTCCTGCTCGACGTCCCGCTGCGGCTGGCCGGCCTGGTCATCATCGCCGTCGCCGCGCGGTACCTGCTGCACAAGTTCATCAACCGCATGGTCCGCCGCACGGTCGAGAAGGAGCCGCCGAAGGCCGTCCTCGGGTCCGCCCGGGCCGCCCGCATCGTGTTCGGCGGCGCCGGGGCGTACTCCGAACGGCGGGCGCTGCGGGCCGAGACCATGGGCTCGGTGCTGCGCAGCATCACGACGGTGCTGATCAGCGCCATCGCCGTGGTCACGGCGCTGGAGATGCTCGGCTACGCCGTCGGGCCGGTGCTCGCGTCCGCCGGCGTGCTGGGGGTGGCGCTCGGCTTCGGCGCGCAGAACCTCGTCAAAGACTTCCTCGCCGGCGCGGCCATGCTGCTCGAGGACCAGTACGGCGTCGGCGACGTCGTCGACATGGGCCACGCCGTCGGCACCGTCGAGGCCGTCAGCCTGCGCATCACCCGGCTGCGCTCCGTCGACGGCACCGTCTGGTACGTCCGCAACGGCGAGATCGTGCGCGTCGGCAACTCGTCCTACGGCTGGTCGCGGGCGCTGCTCGACGTCCACGTCCCGCTCGACGCCGACGTCGCCCGGGCCAAGGGGCTGCTCGAACAGGTCGTCCACGACCTCGCCGCCGACGACCGGTGGGCCGAGCTGATCCTCGAACCCCCCGAGGTCTGGGGCGTCGAGGACCTCACCGCCGACGGCGTCCTCATTCGCGTCGTCATCAAGACCAAGCCGCTGGAGCAGTGGCGGGTCGCGCGGGAGCTGCGCGAACGCATCAAGCGCCGGTTCGACGCGGAGCGGCTCACGCTGCCGGTCGCCACGGAGACGCCGGCGGGCGGGGTCGGCGGGGCCGGCGATCCGACCAACCCGCCGCCCGCCTCGTCCGCCGGGTCGGCCTCGTCCGCCGGGTCGGCCTCGTCCGCTGGGTCGGCCGCGCCGCCGGTCGTGCCGCCGCAGGAGTCCTGACCGGCGCCGGGCCGGCCGCGCGTCTGCCTGCGAGGACGCCCGCGGGTCGACTACGGTTCCGCCGTGACAGAACCCGATGAGACTCCGCGGGGCCTGGGCCATCCCGACGGCCCGCCCCCGGACCACCACCCCAGTCCACCGTCCACCTCGCCACCGGCGCAGGCGGCGCCCGACCCGGCCGTCCAGCCGAGCGAGGCCGTCACCGGCCCGTTCGACGCCGTCCCCGACGCGCCGTCGCCGGCGGGAGCACCGGCCGCGGCCGCACCGTCCGCCACGCCACCGGCCGCCACGCCACCGGGCGCCACGGCACCGGGCGCCACAGCACCGCCGTCCGACGCGCCGGCTGCGGCGGCACCGTCCGCGGGGGCACCGTCCGCCACGGCGCCGCACGGCACGCCGTCACCCGGCACGTCGTCACCCGAGGCGCCGCCGCTGGGATATCACCCGCAGCACGCCCAGGGCCAGGTCGCACACGGCCAGGTCGCGCCGGGCCAGCCGGCCGCGTACCCGCCGCCGGGCTACCCGCCGCAGGGCTACGCGCCCCCACCGGGCTACGCGCCCGGCCAGCCGTATCCCCCGCCGGGGCAGACCGGCTACGCGGCGCCGCCCGGATACCCGCCGCCGCCCGGGCACGCACCGCCGCCCGGCTACGCACCGCCGCCCGGGTATCCGCAGCAGGCCCAGCCCGGCTACCCGCCGCAGCCGGCCTACTACGCGCCGCCCGGGCAGCAGCCGTACGGCTACGCGCCCTATCCGCCCGCGCAGCAGCGGCCGGCCACGGCGATGCCGATCTACCTGACGGCGGCGCTGTTCCTGGCCTGCGGGCTGCTCACGCTGATCATCGCGCTGACCAACTGGTTCGGCTCACCGGGCCTGGGCATGATCGCGGCGCTGGTCGGGCTGGCGTTCTCCGGCGACATCACGGGGAACATCGACTTCGCGGTGTCGGCCTCGATGACCGTCGCCTGCACGACCCTGACGTTCGCCGTCGTTCTGTTGTTCAAGCTCGCGTTCGCCCGCTGGCTCCTGGTGGGCGTCGGCGGGCTGGTGATCATCGCGTACGTCGTCGGGGTCATCGATCTGGCCGGCAACGGCGCGGGGCGCTACGTCGCGCTGCCGATCGTGGCGCTGGTGCTGTGGATCGGCGCCGTCGTCGTCGCACTGCTACCGGTCACGAGCCGGGCGTTCGCCCTGTCTCGCCGGAACCCCGGGCCGTACTGACGGCCCGAACGCGTCAGCGGGCACCTCACGCGTTGCCAGTCACCCGGCTCTGAAGCCCGGGTGCAGCCGCGGAGGTGCACCACGGTCGGATCGATCGTGGTGCACCCCTCCCGGCCGTGCGTCTCAGGCGTCGGCCAGAGCCGCGTCGAGCGTGATGGTCGTGCCGGTCAGCGCCTTGCTCACCGGGCAGTTGGCCTTGGCGTCCTCGGCCGCGGCCACGAAGTCCTCGCTCGAGATGCCCGGGACGACGCCACGCACCGTGATCTTGATGCCGGTGATGCCCTCACCCGGCTGGAACGTGACATCCGCCGAGGTCTCCAGCGACGTGGGCGGCGTGCCGGCCTTCGCGAGGCCGTTCGAGAACGCCATCGAGAAGCAGGACGAGTGCGCCGCCGCGATGAGCTCCTCCGGCGACGTCTTGCCGTCCGGCGTCTCCGCACGCGAGGCCCAGGTGACGTCGTACGTGCCCAGCCCCGACGAGTCGAGCGTGACGCGACCGGCGCCCTCGAACAGCGAGCCTTCCCAGCGCGTGGTGGCGGTGCGGGTCGTTGCCATGAACGTTCCTCTCATACGACGTGTGAGCGACCGTCGTCCATCCTTCCCTGTCCCCGTCGCGGATGTGTGGCCAGGGGCACTTTGCATCTCGGGTCACCTGACGGCGACGATGGAGGGGTGACCACGCGCCTGGACAACTTCTACGACGCCGTCGGCGGCCACGAGACGTTCGCGAAGCTCGTGCACCGCTTCTACGAGGGCGTCGCCACCGACCCGCTGCTCAAGCCGATGTACCCCGAAGAGGACCTCGGCCCGGCGGAAGAGCGGCTGCTGCTGTTCCTGGAGCAGTACTGGGGCGGCCCGACGACGTACTCCGAGCAGCGCGGTCACCCCCGGCTGCGCATGCGGCACGCGCCGTTCAAGGTCAACCCCGAGGCGCGGGACCGCTGGCTGCTGCACATGCGCACGGCGGTCGACGAGCTCGGCCTGCCGCCCGTCTACCGCGACACGCTGTGGGACTACCTCGAGCGGGCGGCTCACTCCATGGTGAACACGTTCGAGGACTGACGGCGGCGGGTCGCCCGTCAGGCGATCCCGAGCCGCGTCACGATGCCGCGCAGGAACGCGGCCTGCCCGACGTGCTGGTAGTTGTCGCCGATGACGCTGACCAGGCGCACCCCCATGGTCACCGGCGGATCCCAGCTCTCGTCGACGACGCGGTCCAGCGTCTCGTCGTCGAGCTCGCGCAGGAAGCCCTCCGTGATCTCGTGCGTCGCGTCGAAGTAGCCGGTCAGTAGCTCCGGGTCGGTCACCACGACGGCCGCGACGTCGGCGCTGCTGTGGCCGTAGCCGGTCGCCGACGGCGGGAACGGCAGGTCGAACCGGTGCGCCCACGGGCCCGACGTCCACACCTGGTCGATGCCGGCGAGGTCCGCGATGTGGTCGTCCTGGACCCGGGTCAGGTGCCAGACCAGCCAGGCGATCGAGTTGGCGTCCGGGTCGGCGCGGTACGCGAGCTGACTCGGCGTCAGCCCGCCGACCGTCGCGTGGACCCGTTCGCGGATCCGATCGAACGCATCGACCAGCAGGTCGGGACCATGCACGGTGCACCACTCCTCAGCGCGGGCGTTAGCGTGAACCGCCATGACACCACATCCGCTGCTGACGGTGTTGCTCGACGCGGCGGCCGGCCGGTTCCCGCCGGTCGACGGTGCGGTCGACGTGCTGCCGCCGCTGGCCGGCGGGCTGGAGTGCGCCACGGCGTTCACCGGGCACGCGGTCGTGTGCACGGCGCTCCCGGCGGCGGACGTGCTGGCGCGCGGGCCGGGCGGGGCTCGCGGGCCGGACGGGGCTCGCGGGCCGGACGGCTTCGGCGGCTCGATGGCGCCCGACTTCCTGCGCCGGCTGGCCGGGCCGGGCGGCTGGATCGGCGAACTGGACCTGCTGCTGGTGGCGGACGGAACGGGGCCGACGGTCGCGGAGCCCAGCGGCGCGGACCCGGTCCGCTTCGAGGGTGACCACAGCGGACCTCGCACCGATACCGTCATTCCGCCTCGAACCGACCTCGAGGGGCACCACCGCGTCCGCCGCGCGCGGGCGCTGCGCCAGGACGTCCGCGTGCACGGCGACGACCGCGGCCTGGTCACGCTCGCCCGCGGCCCGGCCGGGCGCCGGGAGCTGAGCGTCGAGGTGCCGGACGCCGGCCAGGGGCGCGGCCGCGGGCGGTCGCTGCTGGCCGACGCGCTGACGCTGGTGCCGTCCGGTGAGCCGGTATTCGCCGCCGTCACGCCGGGCAACGCCCGCTCGCTGCGCGCGTTCCTGGCCTGCGGGTTCGTCCCGCTCGGCAGCGAGGTGCTGCTGCGTCCGGCCCGAGCCGTCGCGTCTGCCGGAGGGCTGTTCTAGGCTGGTGTCCCGTGACTCAGGCTTCCCGTGACTGGTGGAGAGACGCCGTCATCTACCAGGTGTACATCCGCTCCTTCGCCGACGGCAACGGCGACGGCGAGGGCGACATCGCCGGTCTCCGCGACCGGCTCCCGTACCTGCACGATCTCGGCATCGACGCGCTGTGGATCAACCCGTGGTACCCGTCGCCGCTGAACGACGGCGGGTACGACGTCGCCGACTTCCGCGACATCGATCCGCGCTTCGGCGACCTCGCGCAGGCGAAGGCGCTGCTCGACGAAGCGCACGGGCTCGGCCTGAAGGTGCTGCTCGACATCGTCCCGAACCACAGCTCGTGGGATCACCGCTGGTTCAAGGAGGCGCTCGCCGCCGGCCCGGGGTCGCCCGAGCGGGCCCGCTACATCTTCCGCGACGGCCGCGGCGACGACGGTGAGCTGCCGCCGAACAACTGGCGCAGCGTCTTCGGCGGGCCGGCGTGGAAGCGCGTCACCGAGCCCGACGGCACGCCCGGCCAGTGGTTCTTCCACATCTTCGACGTCTCGCAGCCCGACTTCGACTGGGAGAACCCCGAGGTCAAGGCCGAGTTTCTCGACATCCTCCGGTTCTGGTTCGACCTCGGCGTCGACGGCTTCCGCATCGACGTCGCGCACGGCATGGTCAAGGACATGGACGGGCCGGACCTCCCGTACGACGAGTCCGGCCTGCTCGACCGCCCGTCGATCGCCGACCACCCGTTCTTCGACCGCGACGGCGTGCACGAGATCTACCGCGGCTGGCGCGAGATCGCCGACTCCTACGACCCGCCGAAGCTGTACGTCGCCGAGGCGTGGGTCGAGCCGGCGTCGCGGCTGGCCCGCTATCTGCGCGACGACGAACTGCACAGCGCGTTCAACTTCGACTACCTGAAGTCGGCGTGGACGGCCGCCGACCTGCGCCGGTCCATCGACGACTCGGTGACGGTGCTCGGCTCGGTCGGCGCCCCGGCCACCTGGGTCCTCGAGAACCACGACGTCGAGCGCGTCGTCACGCGGTACGGCCGCACGGTGACGGCGGCCGGCGCGGGCCACGCCGGCCGCATGTCCGGCCCCGTCGACGTCGAGCTGGGGACGCGGCGGGCGCGGGCGGCGGCGCTGCTCATGCTGGCGCTGCCGGGCGGCGCGTACGTCTACCAGGGTCAGGAGCTGGGGCTGGCCGAGGTGCTGGACCTCCCCGACGAGTCGCTGCAGGACCCGGTCTGGGAGCGGTCCGGCCACACCGAACGTGGCCGCGACGGCTGCCGCGTGCCGCTGCCCTGGGCCGTCTCCGGGTCGTCGCACGGGTTCGGTTCGGGCGGTTCGTGGCTGCCGCAGCCGTCCGGCTGGGGCCGGCAGTCGGTCGAGGCCGAGTCGGGCGACCCCGCGTCGGTGCTGTCGCTGTACCGGTCGGCGCTGCGGTCTCGCCGCGACATCCCGTCCGCCGAGCCGCTCATCTGGCTCCCCTCCGACACCGACGTGCTCGCCTTCCAGCGCGGCGCCTCGTTCGTCTGCGTGGTGAACCTCGGTGCGGCTCCGGTGGAATTGCCCGCTCACCGCGAGGTGATCCTCGCCAGCGACCCCCTCACCCCCGACGCCCTGCTGCCCGCCGACGCCACCGTCTGGCTCGCCGTCTGACTCCGGATCGGGGCGTTCATCGCTGCTCGAGGCGATGAACGCCCCTTCGGTCAGGGCCGGACGCCCTTGCTGTCCGGAAGCGCGACGACGGCGCCGCCCTCGTCGCGAACCATGTGCGCGCAGTGTGCGTCCGAGGTCGCCAACGCGATTCCCATCGTGACGGCGCAGACGCCGGCAACGCAGTCGGCCAGGCTTACGGGCCGATCGGCCCGGTGGTAGTCGCGTGCTCGCCAGCGGCCGGGCTCGACCAGCGCATCGGCCGTGACGTCGGCGATTTCGACGCCGAGGATGGCCATGTCCGCCTCGATGTCATCGGGATCGGCACCCACAAGGCGGGCCATTCGGTCGATGACCACTGCGAGATTCAGCGGGTGGATCAGCACCTCAGCCGCCTCGAGGGACCGCAGCTCGAACGACGCAGGCTCGCCGCTTGAGGACCACGATCGCCGCGTAGCCGTCGAGAAGCACTGTCACGAGCGGTCGGTCTCTCGCTCGTCGTCCTCGTCTCTGGCCCCCTGCCGCAGCTCCTCCGCCGTCGGCCCCGCCGGAGTACTTGCCGATGACGGCCTCGATGGGATCGTCGGGGATCGGCCGGACGATGATGCGGTCACCCTGGTCGATCACCAGCACACGGGCGGCGTTCCAGCGTCTCAGGACCTGGGCCGGAATGGACACCTGCCCGTCGGCCGAGAGCGTGAGCGCGTATGCCGACATGCATGCAGTCTGAACTGTTCGAACAACTCATACAACGCGCGCGCCACACATACGACGAAACGAGGTCCGACCGAGGGCCGGCGCGGGTCAGAGCGCGAACAGGGCGAGCCCGGTGCGCGCGATGACCGAACCGTGCGGCGCGTCCAGCCGCCACCAGGCGCCGACCGTTCGCAGCGCGACCTCCGCGCCGTCCGGCCCGCCGAGGAACCCGTACGACGACGCGGCGTGCGCGAGCCGCAGCGGCATGCCGGCCGCGAGCTCGCGGTCCCAGATCTCCGTCGCCAGCCCTTCCAGCGCCGCCCGGCCGGCCCGCAACGACTTGCCGTCGGCGACCCCGACCGCGCGGGTGCGGAACTCCTCGACGCCGCGTTCGACGTCGGCGATGACGGCGGTGAGCGGGAGCCGGGCGAGCTCGGTCCAGCCGGACCGCGGCGGCAGGCTGGTCGCCCACCGCAGCGCGGGCAGCGCCGGCGGCAGCTCGAACCGCCCGGCCGCTCCCACGGCCCGGGCGGCGAGGTTGCCGGCCTCGACGACGACGTCGAAGTCGGCGGGCTCGGCGAGGGCGACGGCCCGCAGCGCGAGCGCGTCGAACGGGGTCTCGGCGAAGCAGCCGGCGACCGTCCCGTGGGCGACGACGCGCAGGACGGAGTCGGGCTCGTACTTGGCGACCCGGCGGGCGAACATCGCGAGGTCGTCGGCGGCGCCCGGCTGAGCGGGGACGAACGACGTCATGGCGACGGCTCGAGATAGTGCTCGAGCACCTCGCGTTCGGCCGGGCTGACCGGCCGCGGCGTGTTCGCGCGGACGTCGAACGCGACCAGCACCCCGGTGGCCCGCGCGAACAGCGTCGCCTCGTCCTTCACCTCGTACGCGACCTCGAACGACGTGGTGCCGACACGCGTCACCCACACCTCGACCTGCAGTGGCTCGGTGCGGAACGGGACCGGCGCGAGGTAGTCGATGCTCTGGTGCACGACGACGGAGCCCTCGTGCGCCGTGTCGCCCGAGGTGAGCTGGCGGTGCGCGAAGTCGACCCGGGCCTCCTGCAGGTACTCGGCGAACGTCACGTTGTTGACGTGCCCGAACGCGTCGAGGTCGTCGAACCGGACGGAGCACTCGTAGACGTGTCTCACGCGGCCGCCTTCCCCGGCTCCGGCCCGTCGAGTTCGATGAACGACTCGAGCACCAGCCGCTCCTCGTGCGCGACCCGGCGCGGGCGCGCGTCGTCGAGGTCGTACGGCACGAGCACCGTCGACGCCACCGCGTACACCGTCCGCATGCCGTCACCGTCGTCGTCGAGCACCTCGTAGCCGAGGTCGAACGACGAGTTGCCGACCCGCCGCACCCACGTCTCGACGCGGACCGGCGCGGCCCGGTAGTGCAGCGGCGCGTGGTAGCTGATCTCGTGCCGCGCCACGACGACGCCCTCGGCGAGCTGTTCCGCGCCCTGCTTCGGGGCGTGGACGAACAGCATGTCGACCCGCGCCTCCTGCAGGTAGCGCAGGTAGACGACGTTGTTGACATGACCGTAGGCGTCCATGTCGGCCCAGCGCAGGGGCACGTGTGTCACGTGGCGCGGCACGCCGGGCCCCCTAGTCGCGGCTGAGCTTGCGGTAGGTGACCCGGTGCGGGCGCGCGGCGTCGGCGCCGAGCCGCTCGATCTTGTTCTTCTCGTAGCTCTCGAAGTTGCCCTCGAACCAGAACCACTTGGCCGGGTCCTCGTCGTCGCCCTCCCACGCGAGGATGTGGGTGGCGACGCGGTCGAGGAACCACCGGTCGTGCGACGTGATGACGGCGCAGCCGGGGAACTCGAGCAGCGCGTTCTCGAGCGACTGCAGCGTCTCGACGTCGAGGTCGTTGGTCGGCTCGTCGAGCAGGATCAGGTTGCCGCCCTGCTTCAGCGTCAGCGCCAGGTTCAGCCGGTTCCGCTCGCCGCCGGACAGCACGCCGGCCGGCTTCTGCTGGTCCGGGCCCTTGAAGCCGAACGCCGACACGTACGCGCGGCTCGGCATCTCGACCTGGCCGACCTTGATGTGGTCGAGCTCGTCGGACACGACCTGCCAGACGTTCTTCTTCGGGTCGATGCCGCCGCGCGACTGGTCGACGTAGGACAGTCGGACGGTGTCGCCGATGCGGAACGAGCCGTCGTCGGGCTGCTCCTGGCCGACGATCATCTTGAACAGCGTCGTCTTACCCACGCCGTTCGGGCCGATGACGCCGACGATGCCGTTGCGCGGCAGCGTGAACGACAGGTCGCGCATGAGGATGCGGTCGCCGAAGCCCTTGGTGACCTTGTTGGCCTCGACGACGAGATTGCCCAGGCGCGGGCCCGGCGGGATCTGGATCTCCTCGAAGTCGAGCTTGCGCGTCTTCTCGGCCTCGGCCGCCATCTCCTCGTAGCGGTCGAGACGGGCGCGCTGCTTCGTCTGCCGGCCCTTGGCGTTGGAGCGGACCCAGTCCAGCTCTTCGCGCAGGCGACGCTGACGCTTGGCGTCCTTCTGCCCCTCGACCTTGAGGCGGGCTTCCTTGGTCTCGAGGTAGGTCGTGTAGTTGCCCTCATAGCCGTGGACGCGGCCGCGGTCGACCTCGGCGATCCACTGGGCGACGTGGTCGAGGAAGTACCGGTCGTGGGTGACGGCGATGACGGCGCCGGGGTACTTCTCGAGGTGCTGCTCGAGCCACAGCACGCTCTCGGCGTCGAGGTGGTTGGTCGGCTCGTCGAGCAGCAGCAGGTCGGGCTGCTGCAGCAGCAGCTTGCACAACGCCACGCGGCGCCGCTCGCCACCGGACAGCACCTTCACGTCCGCGTCCCCCGGCGGGCAGCGCAGCGCGTCCATCGCCTGCTCGAGCTGGGAGTCCAACTCCCACGCGTTGCGGTGGTCGAGCTGCTCCTGCAGCTTGCCCATCTCTTCGAGCAGCTCGTCGGAGTAGTCGACAGCCATCTTCTCGGTGATCTCGTTGAACCGGTTGACCAGCTCAAGCGTCTCGGCCACGCCCTCCTGGACATTGCCGAGCACGGTCTTGTCCTCGTTGAGCGCCGGCTCCTGCGCGAGGTAACCGACCGTCGCGCCGGGCGCCAACTGGGCGTCACCGTTCGACGGCTGGTCAAGCCCCGCCATGATCTTCAGGATGCTCGACTTACCGGCGCCGTTGGGCCCGACGACGCCGATCTTCGCCCCTGGCAGGAAGTAAAGCGTGACGTCGTCAAGGATGACCTTGTCACCGTGCGCTTTGCGCGCCTTACGCATGGAGTAAATGAAGTCCGCCATAACGAGTCCAAGAGTACGGCCTCCCGTCCACCCGAGACGACCGCGTCTCCCTCTCTGAGCACGGCAGCATCCGCCGCACGCCCGTTCCCGGCCGCCGTCGCTGCTCACGGTGGGCCGCGGCTGGATGGGCGACGACGATCTGCCCAGGTCAGCCGGGTGCTGGCCGACGTCGTCGCGGACGGCATCGGCCGGCCCTCGCCGCGGAGCGCGGCACGGGCTCCGCGGCGAGGAGTTCGTTGCGATCGGCAGCATCGCCGCCGCGCCCACGACGCGGCATGGCTCAGCGGCCCAGCGGGCCCAATGCGCCCACGCTTCGACGACCCGGCGTCCCGGCGGCCCCGCGCCCTCGTGGCCCGACAGCGACCCCGTGCCCCGCGACCCCGCGACCCGACAGCCCGGCGGTGCCCCGACGACCGGACTGTGACTCCGCGCCCCGGCGCCTCGATGCCTCGATGCCTCGGCGACCCCGGCGACCCGGCGACCCCGGCGACCCCGGCGACCCCGGCGGCCCAACGGGACCCCCGCGACCGGGCGCCCCGATGGCCGGGCGACCCAGCGCCCCGCGACCCCGCGACCCGGCGCCACGGCGCCACGGCTATCGGCGGCGACACCGAGTCCGAGGCGTGCCTACGGCCCGGCGGCGCCCCGCGACCGGACGGCGACTCCGCGCTCCGGCGCCCCGACGGCCGGGCGCCCAGGTGCCCCGGCGATCCAACGCGACCTCGCGACCGGGCGACCCGATGGCCGGGCGACCCAGCGCCCCGTGCCACCGCGACCCCGCGACCCGGCGCCACGGCTGCCGGCGGCGACACCGAGACCGAGGCGTGCCTACGGCCCGGCGGCGCCCCGCCCCCAGGTGCCCCGGCGATCCAACGCGACCTCGCGACCGGGCGACCCGATGGCCGGGCGACCCAGCGCCGGGCGCCCCGCATCCCCGCGACCCGGCGCCACGGCTGTCGGCGGCGACACCGAGACCGAGGCGTGCCGATGAAGGGCCGCGCCGTCGGTCGTCGTGCGGCAGCACGAGTCGGGGGAGGCCCGTGCCGCGGACCAGCGTCGACCGACGGCGCGGGGTCGGAGTCAGCCGGGGACACCCGCTTTCTCGCGGCGGGCGCGATTGCCGGAGCGCGGCGATGGCGTCGCCCCCGCCGGCTCCGTCGCCGGATCGGCCGTGGCGACGGTCGTCCGTGCGGATCTGGCGGCCGCACGCGCATCGGTCCCGGACGCGGCCTTCGCGGCGCCGGACGACCGATCGTCGCCCATCATCCGGTCGCCGGCACGCATGTGATCGCCGGCCGTCAGGCGGTCGCCGACCGGACCCGGCGCACTGGTGGGCACGCGGCCGTTCGCCCGCGCGGGCTCGGCCGGCCGTTCTCGACCGGGTGGCAACGCAGCCGGGAGTCCGCCGGAGACGATCTCGCCCGTGCGTTGGTCGACCACTGCCTGCTCGTCGTGGGTGACGAGGTAGGCGGCGCGCACGGAGTCGACGGCGTCGTCGTCCTCGGGGAGGAACGGCTGGCGGCTGACCTTGGTGAACGATGACGTGCCGCGGTAGAGATCGTGGCCGAGGCTGCGCGCCGTGATCTCCGGCGAGATGCGCACGACATGCTGTTCGTCGCGCCACTCGCGGTTCTTGAGCCGGCCGTGCACGACCACCGGATCGCCCTTGCGCAGCGACGCCTTGATGTTGTCGGCCAGCGGCGAACGCCAGCAGTAGACGGTGTAGAAGGACGTGTCGTCGTCGACCCAGGACCGCGCCCGGGAGTCGTAGCGCTGACCGTTGCAGGCCAGCCGGAAACTGGCGAACGTCTCGCCCTTCTTCGTCTCGTCCAGCCGCGGTTCAGTCGCGACGTTCCCGACGACGGTGATCATGACCTCGCTCATCTGACAGCTCCTGTGCTCGTTCCCGTTGGGTGATGCACCCGAGACTTCCGCTCGAAGCGGATGATCGAAAGGCCGGTTCGGCGGAATGTGGACAACTCCGCGAACTCGTCGGGGCTGTGGACAACGGCGCAGGGTCGGTGAGGGGCGAGGGGCAGCGACCGAGACGAAGAGTGGTGCCCAGGGGCACGAGGGCTAGGAGCAGGCCCGGGGTGGCGCGCGAGGGCGAGGAAAGCTGGGAGCGGACCCGGGGCGAGCCGCGGGGCGAGCCGCGGGGCGAGCCGCGGACCGGGGACGACGCCCAGGGGCGGGTGCTAGGAGCGGGCCCGCTCCAGCGCGGTCGAGAAGGCGCGGTACTTGGCCAGTTCGGCGTCGATCGGCTGGACGACGACGTCGGAGGCGAGGGCGTCGATGAGGTCGTGCAGTTGACGGCGGACCCGGGCCTCCTGACGCCGGCCGCCACGCCGGGCCGCGACGAGACCGAGGAGGCCGAGCAGCACGCCCAGCACCAGGCCGCCGGCCAGCAGCACCGTCGGCACGGGGAGGCCGCCCACCGAAGGCTCCGCGACGTCGAAGCGGAGGAACGAGGTGCCGGCCAGGGCGAGCAGCCACAGCACCCCCGCCGCCGCGGTCAGGAGGGCGAGCCACTGCAGCACGTTCAGCAGCCGCCACCAGCCCGGCCGCGACGCGATGCCGAAGTCGGTGCCGGCGACCCGGCGGTCGAGCTCGTCCGGCAACCGGGTACCGGCCGACGCGGCGACGGAGCGGACGGAATCGCGCCAGGACGGCGGGAGGGAACCGGCCGCGGCGTCGGCGTACTCGCGGACCGCCGCATCGGACCGCGACCGCTGCACCGGCGTCGGCGCCGGCAACGAGATCCGGGCGGACGAACCGCCGGACCCACCAGCGCCGGCGCTGCCAGACCCAGACCCGGAGCCAGCCCCGGACCCGCCGGACCCACCGGGCCCACCCGAGCCGACGCCCGAGCCAGCCCCCGGCCCACCGCCGGACGGCACCAACGCGGACGACCGGACGCGGACCCCCAGCCTGGACAGCGGATCGCGTCGAAACCGGCCCAGCCAGCGGGTGATCGGCCACCCGGTCGCCACGCGCGCCCGCTGCAGGTACGACCGTCCCGCCGCTTCCGCCACCACGTCGGCGCCCGACGCCGAGGCGACGGCCGAGGCGAGCTGCCGCCGTTCGCCGTCGCCCACCGACCCCGGCGAGCCGGCGCCCACCGCGGTCGCCACCATCTCGGCCGTCATCCTGATGTCGGCCTCGATGCGCTCGTCGACGGCGCGGCGCTTGGTGACGGCGGTCCGGATGAGGTCGACCAGCACCTCGACCCCGTCGCCGGTCGCGGCGGACAGGGCGACCACCGGGACCTCGTCCAGCCCGTCCTTGTCGAGCAGCCCGCGCAGGTCGGTGACGCACTCGACGACGTCGGCGCGAGTGAGCCGGTCGATCTGGTTGAGCACGATGACGGTGACGCCCTGGTGCGACGCCAGCGGCCGCAGGTACCGCTCGTGCAGGGCGGCGTCGGCGTACTTCTGCGGGTCGAGGATCCAGACGAAGAGGTCGACCATCTCGACGAGGCGGTCGACGGTGTCGCGGTGCTCCTTCTGGGTGGAGTCGTGGTCCGGGAGGTCGAGCAGGACGAGGCCGTCGAGGTCGTCGCCCTCACCGGAGTCGAGCACGCTCTCGCGGGCGACCCGGTGCCGCGGGGGCACGGCGAGCCAGTCCAGCAGCGGGATCACGCCCTGCGTCCCCCACACGACGGCGAGCGGGTCGGACGTCGTGGGGCGGCGGACGCCGACGACCGAGACCTCCATGCCGGCGACGCGGTTGAACAGCGTCGACTTGCCGCTGCCCGTGGCGCCGGCCAGCGCGACGACGGTGTGCTCGACGGAGAGCTGACGGCGCTCGCCGGCGCGGTCGACGACGACCTGCACCGTCTGGGCGAGGTCGGCCGGCAGCCGCTTGCCGCCTGCGGCGACCGCCTCCTGGAGCGCGGTCACCCGTTCCGGCAGCGTGATGCGGCCTCGTCGGGACCACCTCTTCATCCAGCGTCCTCCCGGGCCTGCTCGACGGTGACGAGGGCGGCCCGCAGCGCGTCGCCGGCGCCGGCCTCGACGGGTAGTCCCCCGAGCCGGTCGGTGAACCGCGCGGACTCGGTCCGCAACAGCTCCTCGACCCGTTCAGACAGGTCGGCGCGGGCGCGGGCGGCCAGCCGCCGCACGGCCTCGTCACCGAAGATCGCCTCGAGCAGCTTCTGCCCGACGACGGCGGTCCCGCCCGCGACGCCGACCTCGGCGCCGGTCAGCCCGGCCGTCGACGCGAACACGACGATCATCAGCGCGAGCCCCAGCCCGTTGACGCCGAAGGAGAGCAGCCGGGCGTTGTACCGCTTGTCCGCGCCCTCCGACCGGACCATCGTCAGGACCGCGTCTTGCCATTCGCGGACGGTCCTGGCGCTGCGTTCGGGGAGGTCGCCGGTGGCGCGGGAGAGGTCGTCGCCGGCCAGCAGGGCGCGCCCGGCGGCGGAGTCGCGCCACTTGTCGTCGGCCTTCTCGGCGGCCCGGTTGGCCTCCTCGACGATCATCGCGGCGACGCCGTTCTCGATCGCCTCCTCGACCGCCGCGGCGGGCTGCGGCCGGCCCTTCAGGAACGCCGTCACCTTGTCGCGCAGGCGGCCGACCCGCGCCTCCAGCGAGCGCATGAAGTCGCCGGTCCCGACGAAGTCCTGCCAGCGCGCGAGCACCTCGCCGCGCAGCATGGAGCCGTCGGCGGACGCGGCGTCGATGCGCTTGGCCGTCTTGCCGTAGACGTGCGCGATCTCGTCGCGCAGCCGGGTCAGTGCCTGGACCTGGTGGTCGGCGGCGTCGGCGAGCACCGGGAGCTGCCGCAGCGCGCCGCCGATGGCGCCGTCGAGGGTCCTCCGGACGATCTCGTTGCGGGCCGACTCGTCGGCGGCCAGCCCGTCCAGCCAGCCCCGCACCGACGCGACCGCCTCCTCGGGCAGCAGGCCGGCGTCGTCGGGTGCGGCCTCCTCGACGACGAGCAGCGGCGCGTCGCCGAGGCCGTGCTCGGACAGCATCGCCGACAGGTGGGCGCGGACCTCGCTGACGGCGTCGGGAGCGACGCGGTCGAGGACGACGGCGACGGCGGCCTGGCGGTCGGCGGCGGCGCGCAGGAAGTCCCACGGGACGGCGTCGGAGTAGCGGGCGGCGGTGGTGACGAACAGCCACAGGTCGGCGGCCGCGAGCAGCTGCGCGGCGAGCGTCCGGTTCTCCGTCACGACGGAGTCGACGTCGGGCGCGTCGAGGATCGCGACGCCGGTCGGCAGCCCGTCGTCGGCGACCAGGCGCAGCGCCCCGCCGGCCTGGTCGTGGATCGCCACGCGCGGGAGGTCCGGCAGCACCCGCAGCTCGTCGAACCAGCCGACGTCGTCGGGGTGATGCACGAGCACCGGCGAGCGCGTCGTCGGACGCAGCACGCCGGCGTCGCTGACCTTCCGCCGGACCAGCGAGTTCACCAACGTCGACTTGCCGGCGCCGGTCGACCCGCCGACGACGGCGAGCAAGGGCGCGTCCAGCTGGTCGAGGCGCGGGAGGATGTAGTCGTCGAGCTGAGCCAGCAATTCGCGCCGCGTCGTACGGGCGTCGTCGGCGTCGCTGACCTCCAGCGGATACTGCACCCCCGAGAGCCGGCCGCGAAGTGCGGCGAGAGCGCCGTGAACGCTCACCTCTGCGGTATCCACTGGCGAATCTTGCACTCTCGAACCGTCCCCGGCCAAGAGTCATCGCGCCATTGATGCCAATCGTTCACATCCCGAGTCACAGTGACGAGTCGATGGACTAACGTCGGGCGTGCCGGAATTCCCGCGATGGAGGCCTCGATGTCGCTCGAACGTCCCACCCCGCCCGACCCGTACACCCTGCTTCCGGCCGTCCCACCCATGACGCTGACCAGCGACGACGTCACCGACGGCGAGCAGCTCGCCGCTGACTTCGTCGCCGCCGCGGCCGGTGGGGCGAATCTGTCGCCGCAGTTGTCGTGGTCCGGCGCGCCCGACGGCACCCGCAGTTACGCGCTCACGTGCTTCGATCCCGACGCTCCGACGCCGAGCGGCTTCTGGCACTGGGTCGTCGTCGACATTCCGGCCACGACGACGTCCATCGCGCGCGGCGCCGGGTTGCCGTATCCGGCCTTCGCGGTGCGCAACGACGCCGGCACGGCGGAGTACTTCGGCTCGGCGCCGCCGCAGGGCGACGTCCCGCACCGGTACTTCTTCGTCGTCCACGCGGTCGACGTCGAGACGCTCGGGGTCGGCGCCGACGCCTCCCCCGCCGTCGTCTCGTTCAACCTCGCGTTCCACACGCTGGCCCGCGGCATGGTGGTGCCGGTCTACTCGCACTGAGCGCCGCGTGATCCACCAGCACCCGCTCGCCTACCTGCTCGGGCTCGAGGGGGTGGCGCTGCTGCGCGCGTTCGCCGGCGAGCACGACGAGGAGTTCGTCGCCGCGCGGCTGGCCGAGATCCGGTCGCTGCTGGAGGACGCTTACGAGCTGGGCGCGGGCGGTCCGGCGACGGAGCTGACGTCGGCCGAGGCGTACGGCTGGTGGGCCGGCGGCTACGACGCCCCCGGCAACCAGCTGATCGACATCGAGGGCCCGATCGTCCGCTCCCTGCTGGACGACGTCCCGGCGGGGGTCGCGCTCGACGCGGCCTGCGGCACGGGCCGGCACGCGGAGTACCTGGCCGGGCTCGGGCACGAGGTCGTCGGCGTCGACAGCTCGCCGGAGATGCTGGCCGTCGCGCGGACGAAGGTCCCGGCGGGCCGCTTCGTGTCCGGCGACCTCGCCTCGCTGCCGCTGCCCGACGACGGCGTCGACCTCGTCGTGTGCGCGCTCGCGCTGTCGCACGTTCCCGACCTGCGGCCGGTGTTCGCCGAGTTCGCCCGCGTGCTCCGGCCCGGCGGTTCCCTGGTGGTGTCGGACCCCCGTGGGAGGCTGGGCGACATCGGGTTGCCGATCGTCGTGCCCGGGCCGGACGGCGGCATGGGCTTCCTGCCGAACCGCAGCAGGCTCGCCAGCGAGTACCTGGCGGCGGCGCTCCCGCTCGGCTTCGAGGTCCGTCACTGCGAAGAGCCGATGCGCCCGTCGCCGTTCGTCGACCCGGATGGCGTCCCGCCCGGCGCCGCGGGCGCGGCGCCGCCGCTCACCCCGTCGGGCCGCCCGCCGAACATCTGGGCGCTGCACCCGCTGATCCCCGAGGCCGCCAACGCCGCCTACCAGGGCAGCCCGGTGGCGATCGTGTGGCGGTTTCAGCTGACGTCGTAGTCGAGGCGGACGGTCCAGCGGACGGCGTCGTCGCCGAGGGGCTCGACGCTGCTGGACGCGTCGCGCGGCCGGCCGACCGTCACGTCGCGGCCGTGCTGGGTGCGGAACTCGGCCCGGACCGCGTCGGCGGGGTCGGCGCCGTGGACGAGCAGCGCGCCGGCGGTGTCGCCGTCCGGCCCGGTCCCGTAGGCCGCGACCCGCTGCTCGACGCGCACCCCGCCGGGCAGGGCCGGACGGGGTTCGTGCGGCGCGACCGGGACGCCGTCGCCGTCGTCGTACAGCGTCAGGCCCGCCTTCACCAGCGAGACCGCGGGCTCGGCCGCCAGCTCCTCGCGCGTCAGCCAGGCGGCGAGGTCGCTGGTGCCGCCGACCTCGTGCGTCAGCTCGCCGCCGACGACGTGGCCGCGGTAGACGATGCGCACCGCGTGCACGTCGACCCCGTCGTATCCGCCGGGCACGTGCCGGTGGCTGACGAAGTGCTCGGTGTCGACGCCGAGCAGGGCGTCCAGCTCGACCACGTAGCCGGTCTCCTCGAACACCTCGCGCAGGGCGCCCTGCCGCGGGTCCTCGACCGGGTCCAGGCCGCCACCGGCCAGCGACCACTGCGGGCCGTCCTCGTAGCCGATCCAGCGCGACAGCAGCAGCCGGCCGTCGCCGTCCGCGCAGATGACGTAGGCGGAGACGCGCAGGCGCGGGAAGAGGGTCACGAAGACGGGACCGTAGCATCGGGGGGTGACAACTCCGAAGATCGGCCGGCTCGCGGCGGAGCCGGCGCTGTCTCGTCCCGACCTCCTCGGCGGGCCGGTGAAGTCCGCCCTCGAGGGCTCGCCCGCCGCGCCGTCCGTCTACGTCGCGCCCATCGACCCGTCGCTGGCCGACACCGCCGAGTTCTGCGCCGCCTACGCCGTCGCCCTCGACGAGTCCGCCAACTGCGTCGTCGTCGCCGGCAAGCGCGAGGGCGTCTCGTACGTCGCGGCCTGCATGGTGCTCGCGACCACGCGGGCCGACGTCAACGGGGTGGTGCGCAAGCTCCTCGGCGTCCGCAAGGCGTCGTTCCTGCCGATGGACGCCGCCGTCGAGTCCACCGGCATGGAGTACGGCGGCATCACCCCCATCGGCCTACCCGCCGACTGGCCGATCCTGGTCGACCCGGCCGTCGCCGCGCTACCCTTCGCGGTGGTCGGCAGCGGGGTGCGCGGCTCCAAACTGGCGCTCCCCGGCCCGGTGCTGGCGGCATGGCCGGGCGCCCAAGTGGTCGACGGCCTCGGCCGGCCCGTGCGGCAGGGCTGATCTTTCCGCCACAATGTCGCATGTCTGCTATTGCGCCTGTAGCTCAGTTGGATAGAGCAGGAGCCTTCTAAGCTCTTGGTCGGGGGTTCGAGTCCCTCCAGGCGCACCCCCTTCTACCGGCGGCGTCGTGGTCCGCATACCTGTTGACCATCTATGGGGCCGCTGTTACGGTCCGAGCCGTTACCGACCGTGCCCGCGCCGACCCGCGGCCGGGCTGGAACGCATGGGGGGACCATGGACGGCACGACCGACCACGAGACCACGACCACCACCCCGAACCGGCGGCGGTTCCTCGCCGCGGGCGCCGCCGGGGCTACCGGCGCCGCCGTCATCGGCGTTGCGGGCGCCAGCCAGGCGGACGCCGCTGCCGGCCAGGCGCTCGTCCTGGGCCGCTCGAACACGTCCGGCTCCGCTTCGACCGGCGTCAGCTCCAGCTCGTCGACCCCGACCGTCGCTGTGCACAACGCCGGCTCGGGTGCCGCGGCGCTGATGACGTCGGCCCGGTCCAACGGCTTCGCCGGCGGCAGCTACTCGGCCAACGCGTACGGCGTCTCCGCGGCGAACTACGCCAGCACCTCAGGCACCGGCGCCGCCATCGCGGCCGGCGGCGGGCAGAACGACGGCGTCGCGGCGTCGACGATCCACCCCGATCGAGCCGGGGTCATGGGCCTCAACCACACGGACGTGGTGGGCGCCGGCGCGGGCGTCCTCGGCGCCGGCATCAACATCGCCGGCATGGTGGCGTACACCTCCACCCCCGACGACGCGGGCATCGTGGCCATCAACGAGTTCGGCCTGGCGGTCCTCGCGCACGGGTCCTCGCAGTTCAACGGCGACGTCGTGATCCTCGGCGACCTCTACGTCACCGGCACCATCTACTGCGACAACCCCATCCAGCCGCTTCCGGACCAGCTGCCCGGCCCGCTGGCTCCCGCGCGCGGCGAGAGCATCTGGTCGCGGGCGAAGGCGCTGGCCTCGCGGGTGCTGTCCAAGAACTGACGCGGTTCGATCGAGGACGTGGCCGTCACTCCGCAGCGGTCACGTCCTCGGGCACCGGGTCCGGGGCCGCCGCGGCCACCTCGGCGCCGTCCTGCGAGGACAGCGACGTCGAGACCAGGGCGGCCGGCACCTCGGGCCGCCGGTCCGCGGCCTCGGGCTCGGGACGCAGCCGCGGCGGCGCCGCCGACCACGCCTTCAGGTGCTGGATGACCTCGCCGTAGAAGGCGTCGACCGCGGCGAGCACAGCGTCGATGAAGCTGCCACGGCCCCGGCCGCGCTTGCCGCCCATGGGCAGGCTCTGGGCGACCCGGAACGTCCGGAGATCCTTGGCCGGGTCGGCGACCAGCACGCCGGGGTCGTCGCGGACCGTCGCCAGCAGCTCGGCCGCGCCGGCACCCCGTCCGTGCAGGACGAACGCCTCGATGCGCAGGTCGGCCGGTGCGTTCTTGAGCTGCCGCACCAGCCAGTTGACCCGCGTCGTCTGCCGCCCTTCCCGAGGCGCGTCGACGTCGACGTGGCAGGTGATGCGGCCGGCCCGCAGGTCGGCCGTCACCACCAGCTCGCCGACGGTGTCGGGGATGCGGATCGCGCCGGTGAGGGTGGCGTGCTCGGCCAGGTGGTCGATCAGCCACTGGGTGCGCAGCGCGGGCTCGGCCAGCTCCTTGCGCGACAGCACCGGCGTCACCTCGGTGCCGAGCTGACGGCCGAGGCGGAGGCTGGCGAAGCGCAGCAGCGCGTCGAAGCGGTTGGCGACCTCGCTGACGCCCTTGTCGGTGGACCGCAGCGTCCCGGCCGCGATGGCGTTGCGGGTCGCGACCCAGTTCTCGCCCATGTCGTCGAACTCGAGCGCGCCGGAGCGCGGGTGTTCCAGGTACCGGATGAGCTCGCCGAGGATCCAGGCCTGGTCGGGGTCGGCGATGCCGCGGAACTCCTTCTGCATGACCGCCTCGGTCAGCACGTTCGTCCACGACAGGTGATGCATCGCGACCTTGCGCAACTTGCGTTTGTCGACCTTCGTCGGGTGCAGCCCCGGGATGGCCGGGATCTCGTTCGAGATGGTCAGGACCGCGTCGAAGCCCTGCTCGCGGGCGATGTCGAGATAGTTCTCCAGCTGCTCGGGCACCAGCTCGTTGCTGCCCGTCTTGACCTCGACCAGCGCCGTCCACGACTTCTGGCCGCGGCTGACCCGGACCAGGCCGTCCGGGAACAGCTTCTTCTCGCCCAGGACGAACGGCACCTCGATGTAGGTCTCGACGTTGCCGGCCGGCGCGCCGAACGGCTTCGTCAGCGCGCGGCCGAACTCGCGGACCGCCGTCATCACGGCCAGCAGCGCCGACGTCGCACGGCGCTCCTGCTCCTCGGCGCCGTTGATGCCCGACGTCGGGATCAGCCGTGCCTCGTGCCAGCTCTCTTCGGTCATTCCACCCGCCCCCTCGTCGTTCTCCCCCTTGGTGCGCGGGAGGTTAGTCGCGGGGTCGGACAGTTCAGGCCGTCAGGAACTCCCGCGCGCCTCGGAGGCGGGTCCGGAGCACCGCCTGCGTCGCGCGGCTGTCGAGGCGGACGTCGAGGGGTCCGGGTGGGCCGGACGCGGCCCGGGCGCCGGCCGGCAGCGCGGCGCCGTCGAGGCCGTCGCGGCGGGCGATGAGCTGCCCGAGGTCGTACCGGCTGACGGCGTCGGGGCCGGCGACGTGGTGGGTGGCGGTGCGGGTGGACACGGCCAGCTCCAGCAGGGCGGCCGCGAGGTCGGCGACATGGACGGGGCAGCGGATGTCGTCGGTGAAGAGGACGCCGTCGCGGCGGCCGGCGGCGAGGTCGTGGACGAACGCCTCCTGGGGCGAGCCGCCGTCGCCGATGATCAGGGAGGTCCGGACGACGACCCCGTGCGGCGCGATCGCCCTGACCGCCGTCTCGGCCGCCGCCTTCGCCGCGCCGTACGGGTTGACGGGGTCCGGGACGGCAGTCTCGTCGTAGTGGACGGCGGCGCCGGAGAAGACCGCGTCGCTGGAGACGTGGACGAGACGGACGGCGTACGCGGCGGCGGCCAGCGCCACGTGGGCGGCACCGTCGGCGGTGATCGCCCAGTCGGACTGGCGGTACGCGGCGTTGACCACGACATCCGGGCCGACGGCGGCGACCAGCGCGCCGGCATCCTCCCGGCGGCGGACGTCCAGCGCCCGCCATTCCACACCGTCGTCACCGCCCGGCCGCGTCAGATACGTCGCGACGACGTCGTGGCCGGCCGCGCGAGCCTGGCGGACGAGCTCACCGCCCAGGAAGCCGCTGCCGCCGACGACGAGGACCTTCACGACCGGCCACGATAGCCGCCGGCGCTTACTCGACCTTGACCCACTCGCCGCACCGGACGGTCTCGAAGTCGTGACCGTCTTCGACGGTGACCTGCGGGTTGCCGCCACTCGGCAGGTCGTTGGCGATGATGTCGTCGCCGTTGCTCCCGCTCCGCAGGACGGCCCAGTAGCAGGAGCTCGACACGTCGGTGGCCCGGTAGGTGCCGGCCGCGATGTCGAGGCCGACCGTCCAGACGCCGTCCGTGACGGTGTTCGCCTCGATGCCCGCCTCGACCTCGTCGATCGCCGTCTGCCGCTGGTCGAGCTCTGCCTCACGCTGGTCGAGCGCGGCCGACCTCTCCGCGAGGTCGGTGTTGGCCTGCTCGGCGGCATCGAGACGCTGCTTCAGGTCGTCGCGCTGGACCTGCGTCTCCTCGAGGCTGCTCTCGAGTTCGTCGGCCCGTGCTTCAGCCCGGCGCCCCTCGGCGGCGAGGCCGGCGGCCTCCGCCCGCAACTCGCTCTCCCGTTCGCCGGCGCGGCCGTCACGGATTCCCCACCCGGCGGAGAAGGCGGCGGCCAGGAGCAACACGCCGACGCCGGCCAGTACCCACGGCACGCGTCTCCGCCGCGGTTCCGCGGCTCTGTCCGGCGGCGGTGGAGGAGGCGGAACGTCGACGCTCTGGTCAGGCCCAGGAACAGCAGGTGTGGTGTCAGACATGGTGTGCCCCCCGAGATCAGCGAGATGTCCTCGCGGCGGGTGACGCTACGCCGGGGGTCAGACAGTTCTCCCACGAACGACTGCGGTTCGACGGGCGAGGCGGCGGCTGATGATCGTCGCGGTGACGAAGCTGGCCACGGAGCCCACGAGGGCGCCGTGCATCGCGATCTTGGCGCCCCCGGGGACGTACCGATAGACAGAGCCGTCGGCGTACTCGCAGGTGAAGTCCACCGGGACGTAGTCGCGATGCGAGACGACGACCTGCAGCGAGGTGTCGTCAGCGGCGCGCCGGCCTGGACAGGTCGCCTCACTGAGGCCGAACGCGAAGCCGCCGTACATCCACACGAAGACGACCAGCAGGATGGGAACGGCGGCCCAGAGGTAGTCGCGCACGGAGGCCAGCCGCTCGATCCTCACCGCAGCAGCGTCCACAGCAGCACCCCCAGGGCGATCCAGAAGACCGCCACGATGCAGAGCGCCAACGCAAGGCCGCCCATCGTCGTCAGCCGGCGGTCGGCGGAACGGGCGCGGGCCGAGCCGGTGTCCGGGCGGACGGCCGCAGCGGCAGGCCGCGCGGCCGCGGCGGGTGCAACAGCCAGGGAGACCAGCGACTCGACGTCGTCCGGGGCGAAGGCGGCGACCCAGCGCAGCACCCCGTCCGGCGACGGCAGGACGAGGTCGACGACGGGGTGGCCGGAGGGGTCGGTGGACGCGACGAGGTACCCGTCACCGAACGGCGACCATGCGAACGGGCCGGAACGTGGTGCGGACACGATCCCTCCCGGGGGCGCGCGCGGCAACCTGCCGGGAGGTCCCCGTCCCCCGACGGTCCCGCTGTGCCGGAGTCAGCGACGACGAAGGCAACCGGGAACTACTCGGGCGCACCGTATCGCGAATCGCGGCTCCTGACGCACCTCGTCAGGGATCGGCTGCGACACTCTCCGCCATGAGCGAACGGCCACCCGCCCACATCGCCCGGCTGATCCCGCGGCTCGAACTGACCGGGACCGAGCGCATCCTCGAGCTGGGCGCCGCCCCGGGCGTCGCGGTCGCCGAGATCGGCCCGCTGCTCAGCGGCGACGGGCACGTGACGGCGCTGGACCGGTCCGCCACCGGCGTGCGGCGGATCCGCGAGCGCAATCAGGCCCTCGTCGACGCCGGCCGGGTCACGGTCGTGGAGCAGGACCTGACGACGCTGAGCGCGACCCCGCCGCAACGGTTCGACCTGATCTTCGCGTCGAACGTCAACGTGTTCTGGACGCACCCGCGCAAGGCCAACGTCGACGCGCTCGCGGCACTGCTGGCGCCGGGCGGGCGGCTGCGGCTGTTCTACGGCTACGGGCCGGACGACGGCGCGGGCAGCGGGCGCGACACGGGGTCGCTGGTCGCCGCGACGCTGCGCGCCTGCGCCGCGCTGACCGCCGTCACCATCGACGGCGGCAGCGCGACGTTGCAGGTCAGCGCCGAGAAGGCGGACTAGCGGGCGGACAGGAAGTCGTCCAGGCCGGCGAGGTCGTCGGTGTTGAGGTGATCGACGCCGGCGGCGAGCAGCTCGGCCCAGATCGCGTCGCGGGCCGGCCCGGGGGTGTCCGGCGTCGCCCAGAAGCGGACGCGGTAGCCGGCGGCGTGCGCCGTCGTGACGATCTGCCGCAGCGCGGCCCGCTCCGCCTCCGGGATCGGGCCGACGCCGCGCCACGTGAAGTGGTTGCCCCAGTTGTCGCTGACCAGCGGCATGAACCCGGCCGGCAGGCCGCTGGCGAGATCGCCGAGGCGGCCGTCGTACCCGGCGAAGCGCAGCCGCTGCGCCTGCATCGTCGCCTTCGGCCGGTCGCCGCTGATGACGGCGGTGACGGCGCCCGGCTGCACCCGGCCGCCGACGTAGCGGGTCAGGAAGTCCTGGTAGCGACGCAGCACGGCGTCGACCTCGGCGTACGTCGCCTCCCCCGTGTTCTTGATGTCGATGAGCAGCTGCAGCGAGCCGTCCCAGCCCGGGTACACCGAGCCGCCGTTGGCGTGGACGAGGTCGCGCAGCGGGTCGAGGTACAGCGACTGCAGGGTCCGCCCGGGCTGCACCTCCCAGGCGTCGTGTGCGACCAGCAGTTCGCCGTCGACGAGCCAGACGTCGGCCTCGACGCTGGTGAACCCGTGGTCGAGCGCGTCGAGGAGCGGGCGCTCGTGCTCGTAGTCGTTGTGGGCGTGTGCGGCGTCGTGCGGGCCGTCGACGGCGTTGGCGGCGGCCGTGACGGCGAGCCCGAGGGCGGCTGCCAGCGGGATCGCCACGAGGGCGCGGATGATGCGGCGGAAACGGGACCGTTCGCTCATGACCGCTACCGTCACGGCGATTGACAACGAGTCAATGTCTGGTTCGCGACGGGCGGACGACGGCTACGGGAACGACTAGGTGCGGTTGGTGTCGGAGTCGACGGCGAACTCGACGGAGTCCCAGTCGCCGTAGTCGTCGAAGCCGATGAACTGGGCGTCGACGGAGTCGCCGGCGGCCAACTCGGTGGCCGACGTCGTCAGGGTGGAGACGGTCTCGCCGCCGTTGAGGACGGTGGCCGTCCAGTCGACGTACTCGACGGTGTCGTCGCCGGTGTTCGTCACCGTGGCCCGGACCTCGAAGTCGCCGGCGAAGTCGCGCAGCACCTGCACGTCGGTGAAGGTGAAGACGCCGTCGGTGAACTCGCCCTCGAACGGAGTGGGCTCGGACTCGAGCGACTCGTCGGCCGGCGGCTCGGTCGCGCCGGAGTCGAGCTCGGCGCGGGCTTCGTCGAGGCGGCGCTTGAGGTCGTCGCGCTGCTTCTCGACCTCTTCGAGGCGGTCGCGCAGCCGCTCGAGCTCGTCGCTGTCGCCGCCCTCGCCGTCGCCGGTCTCCTGCGGGGCCGGCGATTCCTGCGCGGCGGGCGCGGAATCGTCGTCGTCGAGGCTCATGCCGACGGCGACCCCGGCGCCGCCGCCCGCCAGCAGGGCGAACACGGCCACGACCGGCCACACCCACCGGCGGCGGCGGGCGGCCGGTGGGGGCGGAGGCGGCGGCGGGGCCGGCGGCAGGGGCTGGAAGCTCATCGGCTGGAAATGTTACTCCTTCGCGCCGGTCAATTCGTTGGGGACCTGCGGCAACGTGGCCGACGCGACGACCGATCCGGCGGCCAGATCGACGGCGTGCAGCTTGCTCGACGCGGGGTCCGTGACGTACGCGGTGTCACCGTCGACGTGCAGGGCCGGCCGCGGCTGCTGCCAGTCGTCCGGCTCGGTCCAGGCGCCGATCACCGGGATGGTGCCGGTGATCGCTGCCGTCACCGGGTCGATGACGTGGATCGCGCCGTCGGTGCCGAGCACCAGCGCCTCGCCCTGCGGGCCGCGGGCGAGCGAGCGGAACGTGTAGCTGACGCCGAGGTCGACCAGCCGCAGCGTGTTCGTGGCGGTGTCGATCAGCGAGACCCGCTCGGGCCGCTCCAACTCGGCGTCGGGGTCGGTCTTGTAGTCGCCGAGGACGACGGCGGACTCGTCCGAGCCGGCCTGGTTGCCGATGCGGCCGTACGGGTCGGGGCTGGGGATCTTCGTGAACGCGCCGTCGCGGTAGACGAGGACGCCGTTCTCGCACCCGACGACGATGGTCTCGTCGTCGGCGACCGCCTCGCCGTGCACCCCGGGGCAGTCCTCGTTGCGGGCGATCTCGGCGCGGTCGGCGTCGACGACCTTCGCGCCGGTGCGCGTCGTCTCGTCGCCCAGCGTGACCAGCAGCTCGTCGTTCGCCAGCTGGACGGCGACGCCGTGGTGCGGCTGGTCGGCCTGGACGACCTCGGTCTGCGGCGCGCCGTCGGCCAGCTCGTCGGCCCGGAACAGCTCGATGCGGCCGGAGCCGTCGCTGAACAGCACCGTCGTGCCCGCGTGCCGGACGACGTGGCCGGGGTGGTCGGACTCGAACTCGACGCCGGTGAACGCGGGGTCGCCGACGTAGTGGTGCTCGTGGTCGCCGTGCGCGCTGCTCCACGCCCCGGCGTCGAGCACCCGGAACGCGTCGCCCGCGGAGACCATGACGTGCCGGTCGTCGCCCGCCGGGTTGACGCGGGTGAAGCCGTCCAGCTCGACCGTCCCGGCCACCTCCAGCGTCTCGCCGTCGATGACCATCAGGCCGCCGTCGTACGTCGCGACCAGCCGGGACGCGGCCTCCTGGACCTCCTGTGCCCCGTCCTCCCGCGGGGTCGACGTGCTCTGGCTGCGGGCGGACGAGCCGTCGTCGCCGCAGGCGGTGAGGAGCAGGGCGGCGACGGCGAGCGTGGCCGTGGTGGCGATGCGTGGTGTGGTCATGACGCGGATCCTAATTGAGAATGGTTTTCGGACTCAAGTCGGTTCGGGTGGGTTCGGCGATCATTCGGGACTAGGCTCTGCCGCACACCCGATCGTCCGTTCCACGCTGCGAGGAGTACCGGTGGCGAAGCGCCGTCAGGCAGGCCGGCGGGCGGCGAGCCGGTCCGGTGACGCGCCGGATCCCGAGGCGCCGCCCGACGAGGCACCGGACGACGCGCCAGGACCCGCCGGCCGGGCAGGTGAGCCGCCCGCCGGACCGCCAGGACCCACCGCCGGACGGCAGGGACCAGCCGGCCCGCCGGGACCCGCCGCCGGACCGCCGGGACCCGCCGCCGGACCGCCGGGACCCGTCGCCGGCCGGCCGGGGCCGGTCGACGAAGGGGCGGCGGCGCGGGCGGTCGCGGCGGGACGGGCGGCCGAGCGGTTCGCCGCTGGACGGCGCGCGGCCCGGAGCACCGGCCCCACGACGCCCGCGGCCCCCGCACCCGACAGCACGTCGTCCTTCCAGCGGCCGGTCGCGCCCGGCGATGCACCGCTGCGTCCCGGCGCCGAACCGTGGACCGCCTTCCCCGACGCCGTGCCCCGCCCCCGACGGGCCGGCCGCCAGCCGTCCACCCCGGCGACGCCGTCCGCCCCCACCACGCCGCACGACCCGCCGTCGGCGGACACACGCCCGGTGGACACACGCGCGGCGGACACCCGCCGGGCAGACACCCGCCGCATCCCGGCCGCCACGCCCGGGCCGGAGCCCGTTCCCGCGCCGCGCCGATCGCTGCCGATCGTCATCCCGTCCGTCGCCGAACTGGCCGTCTACGGGTCCCTCGCGACCGCCGTCGCCGCCGTCGTGATGATCGTGAACGGACGGCCGTACTGGCAGGCCGCCGCGGTGGTCGTGGCCGCCGCCGCGGTGATCGTCCTGCTCGCGTTCGTCGCGGCCCGCTCGCGCCCCGATCAACCCGACGAGCCCGCCCCCGACGCCGCCGACGACACCGATCCGCCGTCGGCTGGGCGCCGGCGCCGACGCCACTAGGCGAGATGCCAATAGGGTGGTCCGCGTGACCAACGATCGAATGGTGTGGATCGACTGCGAGATGACCGGCCTCGACCTCGAGCGAGACGCGCTCATCGAGGTGGCCGTGCTCGTGACCGATGCCGAGCTGAACGTCCTCGGCGACGGCGTCGACGTGGTCATCCGCCCACCCGACGCCGCGCTGGAACAGATGAACGACGTCGTGCGCCAGATGCACACCACCAGCGGCCTGCTCACCGAGCTCGCCGGCGGCGTCACCATGGACGACGCCAACGCCCTGGTCATGCAGTACATCAAGGCGCACGTGCCGGAGCCGTCGAAGGCCCAGCTGGCCGGCAACACCGTCCACATGGACCGCCTGTTCCTCGCGCGCGACCTCCCCGAGGTCGAGGGCTGGCTGCACTACCGCAACATCGACGTGTCGTCGATCAAGGAGCTGGTGCGCCGCTGGTATCCGCGGGTGTACTTCGCCAGCCCGGCCAAGACCGGCAACCACCGCGCGCTCGGCGACATCAAGGACTCCATCGACGAACTGCGCTACTACCGGCGCACGGTGTTCGTCCCGATGCCCGGCCCCGACAGCGTCAGTTCGCGTGCCGCCGCGGTCTCCGTCATGAAGGAAGCGCGCGACGAACCGGCCCGCGACTAGACCACCCCTCCGCGCACCGTATACTTGTTCAGCCGTGCCCCGTTGGGGACGCATGGTGGGTGTAGCTCAGCTGGTAGAGCACCTGGTTGTGGTCCAGGAAGTCGCGGGTTCAAGTCCCGTCACTCACCCCACTCGATGGCGCTGGTCAGATCCCTCTGACCAGCGCCATCGCCGTTGTCAGGTGCCCGTCGCGGCCGCGTCGGCGGTGAGGAACAGCGGCTCGCCGAACGTCGTCGACACCGTCCACAGGCCGTCTGCGCCCGCGGGTACGGCGACGCAGATGTTGCCCTCGGCGACACCGCCCTCGTAGAGCTCGCCGACGTCGGCCAGGTCGTTCGGGATGACACCGCAGTAGTCCGAGTACGTGACGCTGTCGCTGCCGACGAACTGGAAGGTCAGGTCGACCCACGCCATACCGCTCTCGCTTCCGGTGTAGGTGGCGGTCACCGGCACGATGTAGAACTCCATGCCTTCGGCCGGCGGTTCGTTGAACTCGTTCTCGTCGAGGATCTCCTCCCACGCCTCTCGCGGCTCGCCGACCACGATCTCCCAGTCGTCGTTGCCCACCGGAGTCCCGACGGGGAACGGGCTCCCTCGGCTGCCATCGGGCGCGGCGGCCACCGGCTCGTCAGCGGGCGTTTCATCAGCAGGCGGCTCTTCGTCCGACGGCGGGTCGGTCGGCTCCTGCCGGGCCGGGGGCGCCTCCTCGGTCGCGGCTCCCGCATCAGCCTGCGCGTCCTCGAGACGCTGAGCCAGATCGTCACGCTCCGCCTCGGCATCGCTCAGACGCTGTTCCAGGTCGCCGGATTCACTCCCGCCCGCCACACTCGCGCCGACGGCGCCGCCGATAGCGCCGCCCGCCGCCAGCGCGAACACCACACCGAGCACGATCGGAGCCCGACTGGGCCGTGTCGCGAGCGGCTCGGGTTCGATCGGATTCTGCATGTCGCTCATCACTGCTCCCCCACATGCGACGCGGGGCACAGCTCCGCGCCGAGAGTTCGACGGCCACGATCAGTCCCACCCGTCGTGATCCGCCGCGGCGCTCCACAGGCGCCGACGCGTCATGCTCGCAGTGACGTCGGACACATCAGCCCATGATCATCAATGATCCAACCACCCAGAGGGGGTCGGATCATTGATGATCATGAGGACGGGGGTCAGCCGCCGACGGGGCCGCGGACGCCCAACTCGGCGAGCACAGCCCAGCCGTTCGACGACGTGACGGTGACGCGCACGGCGTCGGCCAGGCCGGGGGCGCCGAACCAGGTGAGGTCGTCGCCCCAGCGGACGACGGAGTCGAGCGTGCCGACGTCGCGCCAGGCGCCGCCCGACCGCACCGACACCACCGCGCCCGACGCGTAGCCGGGCTTCAGCGCCACCCCGACCGACGACAACCGGCGGGCCCGGTCGAACTCGACGGTGTACGACGCCGGCGCGGCCTTCGGCGCCCACGCGGCGTCCCAGTACCCGACCACGCCGTCGATCGCGCCCAGCACGCCCACGCCCGGCCGGCCCGCCTGCACGTGCGTCATGTCGGTCGTCACGCTCGCCTCGCCGGACGACACCAGCGCGGCGAGGTCGACGCGGCGCGGGTCGGGGCGGTCCGGCCGGATCTCGGGCACGGAGACGAACGTGCCGACGAGCCGGCTGGCGGCCGAGTCGAACCCGATGACGAGCACGCGGCCGGGCCGCACCTCGACGACGGCGGGGTTGGCCTGGTCGCCGGTCCCGGAGTCCCAGACGAGCTCGCGCGCGGCGCCGTTCCACGGCGACCGCGGCGACCGGATCACCGCGCCCACCGTGCCCCGCCGGTCGGTGAAGTGCCCGGACAGGTCGCCGTAGGCCAGGAACACCGAGCCGTCGCGCAGCACCTCGGTGTGCGCCGACGAGGTCACGAGGTCGATCTCCGCGGGCGCCGACCACGTCCGCCCGCCGTCACGCGACCACGACTCCTGCGAGTGCACCGCGCCCATCGTCGACGCGGCCGTGCCGATGCGCAGCAGCGCGTGCACGAGGCCGCCGGGCAGCACCGTCAGCACCGGCTCCTGGTAGTGCGTGCCGGTCGCCGACGCGACCAGCGACTCCGTCGCCGCCGACCACGTCTCGCCGCCGTCGGTGCTGCGGACGACGGTCGCCTTCTGCCACTTGTCGTCGGGGACGGTGCCGTACAGCGGGATGATGAGGTCGCCGCCGGGCAGCTCCTTGACCTGGCCGTGGCTGCCGTTCCAGCCCAGCTCGTAGGTGTCGACGATGTCCGACTCGCCGCTGAGCATCGAGTCCACGACGACCGGCTCCGACCACGTCGCGCCGCCGTCGTCGCTGTGCGCGACGCGGGTGCCCATCGGCTCCGCGGGCCGCACGGAGTAGTCGATCTGGAACCAGCTGAGCAGCAGCCGGCCGGAGGACAGCTGCGTGATCATCGGGTCGCGGTCGTCGTACTGGCTGTCGTAGACGACCTCGGGCTCGGACCAGGTCTGGCCGCCGTCGTCGCTGGACAGCATCAGCAGCCGGCCGTCCTGGCCGGTATGGCCGGCGCCTTCGCGGGCGACCGCGACGACCGACCCGTCGGCCAGCCGCTCGGCGTTCGGGAAGTGCAGTTTCTTGCCCTGCGTGGCCTGCGCGATGACGACGTCGGGGGTGCCGGGCGACCAGGTCGGCCCGGCGGCGACGTCCGCGCCGCTCGCGGGGGTGCTCAGCAGGCCGAGCGCGACGACGCCGGCCAGCATGACGGGAACGGTTCGCATGGATTCCTCCAGGGCGGGGGGTGCCCGTCATGGAATACGGCACACCGTTCCATGTCAATGGCGCGACGACGCCGCGCCCGGCCTCAGCCGGACGCGGCGTCGGAGGAACCGCGGAGGGTGGCCTCAGGCCTGCTTGATGGCCGAGATCTCGAACTCCAGCGTCACCTTCTCGCTGACCAGCACGCCGCCGGCCTCGAGCGGGGCGTTCCAGGTGACGTTCCAGTCCTTGCGGTTGATCTGGAGCGAGCCGTCGAAGCCGACGCGCTGGTTGCCGAACGGGTCGGTCGCGGCGCCCGTGAACTCGAGCTCGAAGCTGACGGGCTTGGTGACGTCCTTGATGGTGAGGTCGCCGGTGACCTTGAACGTCGTCTCGTCCGACTGGTCGATCGCGGTCGAGGCGAAGGTGATCTCCGGGTACGTCTCGATCTCGAAGAAGTCGTTCGTCCGCAGGTGGCCGTCGCGCTGCTCGTTGCGGGTGTCGACGCTGGCGGTCTTGATGACGATGTTGACGGACGAGTTGCGCGGGTCGGCGCCGTCGATGCGGGCCGTGCCCTCGAACTCGTTGAAGGCGCCGCGCACCTTGGTCACCATGGCGTGCCGGGCGACGAAGCCGAGCCGCGTGTGCGCCACGTCCAGCGCGTAGTCGCCGGTCAACTGGGTCAGGTCGGTGGTGGTGGTCATCGTTCGTTCTCCTTGCCGGGGCGGTCTGTGGTCAACTAACTTTGTTGACGCGTCACAGATTATCGAACTTGGATGACGTGTCAACTATTCCGTACACTGGCAAACATGGCAGAGACACGGTGGCTCGACGACGGCGAGCAGGACGCCTGGCGCGGGTATCTGCGCATGAACACCGTCCTCGGCGCGGCGCTCAGCCGTCAGATGCAGACCGAGTCGATGCTGTCCATGCAGGACTTCGAGGTCCTCGTCCACCTCACCGACGTCGACGACGCCCGGCTGCGGGTGTCCGAGCTGGCCAAGGCGATGCGCTGGGAGAAGAGCCGGCTGTCGCACCACCTCAGCCGCATGCAGAAGCGGGGCCTGATCGGCCGCGAGGAGTGTTCGTCCGACGGGCGCGGCGCGTTCATCGTCCTGACCCCCGAGGGCCGGGCCGCCATCGAGGCCGCCGCCCCCTCGCACGTCGACGCCGTCCGCCGGCACTTCTTCGACGTCCTCACCGACGACGACATCAAGGCGCTGAGCTCCATCGCCGACCGCGTCATCGCCCGCGTCGAGGCCACCGACATCTGCCCCTCCGAATAGTCCGCGCGGCCCTGGGGTACGGGCCGAAGGACACACGACGGAGGGAGCACTCATGGGTGCCGGCGACAAGATGAAGAACGCCGCGGAGAAGGCCAAGGGCGAGGCCAAGGAGGCGCTCGGCAAGGTCACGGACAACGAGAAGGCCGAGACCGAGGGCAAGGCCGATCAGTCCAAGTCCGACCTGAAGCAGGCCGGCGAGAAGGTGAAGGACGCCTTCAGGCGCTGACGACCGCAGACCCGTCCGCCCCGCCACCCACACGCCCGGCGGGGCGGACTCTCACGTCTCAGATCAGCAGCGTGAGCGCGACGCCGACGGCCGTCGCACCGAGAATCGCGAACGCCCGCGCGAACGACGGCCGCTCGTCGTCCGCCGCGGGCTCATCGCCGGCCGCGCGCTCGTCGCCGGCCGCGCGCTCGTCGCGGCGCTGCCGCAGCGTCCGCAGCGCCGACCAGCCGGCGGCGACCAGCCCGCCCACGCCGATGACGATGCGCAGGACGTTGCCCACGCGCTAGGAGTCTTCCGGCGGCCGGCGCTTGACGCCGTGGCTGCGCTCCCACATGGACAGCTGCTTCTCCAGGCCCTTCATGATCTCGAAGACCTGGCTCGGCGGCACCCGCACCCGCGTCACCACCCGCGTCGGCACCTTCAGCACCCGGCTCCCGTCCTCGCCGACGGACGGTTTCGGCGGGCGCTTCAGGACGGCGAAGTCGAGGACGAACGAGTCTGCGGTGTGCCAGATGGAGGCGAAGTCGGCGTACGTGCCGGGCTCGACCTCCGCCGGGATGTCGATGTCGTACTCACGGCGTTCGGGCGGGTTGGCCATGCGTTCTACCCTGCCACAGCAGCGCGGCCCGATCAGGCCTCCCGGTCGGCGGCCACTCGCGCGCCGTTGCGCGCATAGAGAACGAGCCCGGCGGCGAACCACGCGGCCGCGGCCCACCACGCCAGCGGCGCCGACGCGGGCTGCACCGGCCACGTCCACCAGGCGGTCGAGGCGATCACGGGTTTCGGTGCCGCCAGGTACACCACGCCGGTGTACGCGATCACCGGCGCCCACGCCCGCGCGGCGCCGGCCAGGGCCGTCGCGACCGTCACCAGACCCACGGACGCGACGGTGTTGCGGGCCAGCTCGGCCGCGCCGCACCGCGTCGGCTCCCAGAGCCCGGTCAGCGCCAGCGCAGCCGCGCACACCGCCGTCGCGATCAGGACGTGCGCCAGCCGGATCGGCCACCACCGCCGCGCCGCCGACCGCTCCAGCTCCTCGTCGGCGCCGGCCAGCGTGACGGAGACCAGCACGGCCGCGAACACCGGGGCCAGCGCCGCGACCGGCGGCCGCGCCTGCGGACCGTCGAAGTACGGGCGGCTGGACAGCCACTCGGCAGCGGCCCACGCCAGCAGCGCGACCACCATGACGCCGGCCACGACCTCCGGGCCGTACCGGGACCGCACGTGCAGCCGCGTCACCGCAACTCGTCCCGGAGCGCCGCGAGCGCCGTCAGATCGCAGTCCCGGCCGGCCACGATGTACCGCTCGATCCAGTCGAGCTGCTCGGCGCGCGGCAGCGAGGTCAGCGCCACGTGCAGTGCCCCGTCGACGGGGTCCGCATGCCGCGCGCGGCTGTCGGTCATTGCGATGTGACCGCCGCCGTCCGTCTCGGCGACCCTGCCCGAGGCCGGGTCGACGCCGGCCCACAGCATGGCAGCGTCGGCGAGGTCGCTCACCAGCTCGGCAGCGTTCGCGTCGGTGCCGCTGTCGCACCAGCGGCCGGGCAGGACGTTGTGGACGAGGTCGACCTCGAGCTCCGAGCCGAACTCCGCCCTGGGCGCGAGGCTCCCGGACCACGAGATGTACTGGCCGACCGACGTGTAGATGCTGCCGTCGTCGAGGTCGTCGTAGCTGAGCACCGCCTGGACGCGGTCCGGGAGCCCGTCGATGCCGTCGAACCGGGCCAGTGTCTCGCGAGCGACCGTGACGTAGTCGTCGAGCAGGAACTCCGTCTCGCGCGACGTGCACACCTGCGGATCGCCTTCGACGCAGACGATCTCGCGGGCGACGGGGTCGGGCTCGAACCGCTCGTGGGCGGGTCCGGACGCGAGCACGGTTCCGGCCGCGGCGGCGAGCGCGGCCGGCGCCAGGACCGGCCACCAGCGCTGGCTTCCGATCAGCGTGAGCGCGGCGATCCCGATCAGCGTGAACCAGGCGGCCTGCAGCAGGTGGTCGCCCAGCGGCAGGTAGACGCCGTCGACGACGTTGTTCAGCGCCGGGCTGAGCCAGCTGCGACCGTCGACGACGTAGGTCAGCAGCCCCATGCCCAGGTAGCCCAGGAACCCGAGCACGGGCGCCGTCAGCCGCCACGGCAGCAGGGTCCCCGCGGCGTAGCCGACGGCGGCGGCCGCGCCCAAGGCCAGCATGGCGACCACGACGTACCACCACCAGCCGCCGCTGGAGTAGGTCGCGACCCGGCCGACGAGCACCGCCAGGATCGCGGCCGCGGCCAGGTACCCGCCCGCGACGCCGGTCGCGACGGCGGCCCAGGCGGCCGTGGTCCGTTGCCAGCGCGGTCGCGGCGTGCTGGCCAGCAGGTCCTCGATGCGCCGGCGCCGGTCGCGGCCGCCCTGCCACGCCCCCGCCGCCAGCGTGAGCGGGACGACGACGATCAGCGTGACCCGCAGGTACATCGCCAGCGCCGTCCAGCGGCCCGCCCACATCTCGGTGTCGTTGAACAGCACGGCGAGGGTCACGCCGCCGATCAGCAGCGCGGCCAGTGCGGCCACGCCGCGGCGGAGGTCGATGCGGACGATCCGGCCCATCAGGCGGCCCGGGCCGCGCGGAGAACGGCCGTGTAGCCGCGCTCGATCGGGCTGTCGCCGTCGCCGCCGTCGCCGCGTGCGGCCAGCTCGCCTGGCGTCCCGCGGAACACCGACCGGCCCTCGTGCAGCAGCGTCACGTCCGCGCAGGCCGCCGCGACGTCCTCGACGAGGTGGGTGCTGACCAGCACGCACGCGTCGACGCCGAGAACGCGCAGCAGGTCGCGGAAGTCGACCCGCTGCTCCGGATCGAGGCCCGCGGTCGGCTCGTCGAGCAGCAGAAGGTCCGGCTCGTTGACGATCGCCTGCGCGATGCCGGCCCGCCGCAGCATGCCACCGGAGAGCCGCTTGAGCCGCTCGTCGGCGCGGTCCAGCAGGCCGACCCGCTCGATGGCGCGGTCGACGGCCACCGGGATCCGCTCGCGCGGGACCTCCTTGAGCCACGCGAAGTACTCGACGAACTCGCGGACGGTGAACCGCGGGTAGTAGCCGAACTGCTGCGGCAGGTAGCCGAGCCGGCGGCGGACCCGGCGCAGCGCGGCGGACCCGGCGACGACGTCGCCGTCGAGGACGGTGACCCCGCCCGACGCCGGCCGCGTCACCGTCGCCAGCACCCGCATCAGCGTCGTCTTGCCCGCGCCGTTCGGGCCGAGCAGTCCGTGCACGCCCGCGCCGAGTCTCAGGTCCAGCCCGTCCAGCGCGACGCGTCGGCGGTACCGGACGACGAGGTCGCGCACGTCCACGTGCGTGGCGGTGACGGTCATGTCAGGCCTCCCGGTTCGGGTGACGGAAGTGATCGAAGCGGTGCGGGCTGACGGCGACGAGCGCGAGCGCGGCCGCGGTGAGCGGGACCCAGACGGCGACGGCGTCCGGCGCGATCAGCGGGCCGGACGCGTGCTCGCTCAGCGACGGCCCGGCCACGACCGCCGCCCAGCCGAGCCCGACGGCGACGGCGGCCGGCGCGAGCCCCGCCACCGCCCCGGCCGCCAGCGTGAGCGCCGTCAGCCCGAGCGCCGGGAGCAGCCAGACGGCCGGCGACCCGGCCCAGACCCCCGCGACCAGTGCCGCCGGCACCGATACGGCGAGGACGGCGAGCGTGCGCCAGAGCAGCAGCCGCAACCCGCCGGCCGGCGTCGACGCGATGACCTCGCCCGGCTCGTCCAGGCCCGACCCGTACGCCGTCGCCACCCCGGCGACCGGCAGCAGCGGCGCGACCAGCGTCAGCCAGGCGAACCCGCGCGACTCCCACGTCGTGTCCATCATCACCGCCAGCACCAGGACCACCACGACCGCCACCACCCACGCCGTCCGAGCGGCCGGGCCCGACGCCGTCAACATCACCGCCCGGCGCCACCGGCCGGCCCGCCGGACCCGGCCCTGCGGTGGCAGCGCGACTGGACGCGCGGCCCGGACGATCGCGTCCGTGCCGGCGTCGCCGACAGCGTGCCGGCAGCGTTCGCACTCGACCAGGTGTGCCTCGACCGACCACGCGTCCGCGTCGCCGGTGCGACCGGCCGTGTAGGCGCGCAAGGTGGTCTCGGGCAGGTGCCAGCTCATGAGAGCGCCTCCCTCAGTTGGCGGCGCGCCCGCACGGCGCGCGACTTCACGGTCCCCTCCGGCACGTCCAGCAGCAGCGCCGTCTCACGTGTGGTGAGCCCGTCGAGGACGGTCGCCTGCAGGACGGCGCGCAGTTCCGGCGAGAGCCGGTCCAGCGCCGTCGCCAGCTCCGCGTCGTATGTGCCGGCCAGCGCCTCGTCCTCGGCCGACGGCGCGGTGACGTGGGCGCGCTCGTCGTCCGGCTCCCCCACGACGACCGCCCGCACTGCCCTCCTCCTGTGCGCGTCGATGAGCCGTCGGGTCGCGATCGACCACAGCCAGCCGCCCGACTGCCCGTCACCGGCATAGGAACCGGCCGCACGCCACACCGCGAGGAACGTCTCCTGCAGCACATCCGCCGTCAACTCGGCGTCGCCGCAGCGCCGCCGGATGCGGACGGCGAGCCAGGCGGCGTTGCGGTCGTAGAACGCCTCGAACGCCGCCCGGTCGCCCTTCCCGGTCCGGCGCAGCAACTCGTCGTCGGAGGCCTCTCCTGCCGTCACGTCAGATGAAGACGCACGGCGGGCCCACATCGGTTCACGATTTCAGCTTCCCCGCGCGGGGTGGTAATCTTCAGCGTCGTTGCGCCATTAGCTCAATTGGCAGAGCAGCTGACTCTTAATCAGCGGGTTCGGGGTTCGAGTCCCTGATGGCGCACTCCCCAGCAGGTCAAGTCCTTGGCCGCGCTGTGTCCATGCCAGGGCGGCGTCACCCCGCGCCCGGCTGATGTCGCGACGAACACCCCAGAGCTGCTGCCTGACCTTCGGCGTCGCCTACACGGTGTCCGACGTGGCCAGCCACCGTTGGATGCCGTCATGGATGTAGGGCGGGATCTGCAGCGCTTTCAGCTGCTCGGGGGCGAAGAATCGGAGCTCGCGGCCCTCGGCCAGAGGCAACCGTGCTTCGTCGCCGTCCCACGTGCCGGCGAAGAACGTGATCACCTGACCGGAGCCGTCGACATCGACCGTGTCGAAGAGCTCGGTGAGGCCCGATGCGACGAGTCCGGCTTCCTCCTGGAGCTCACGCACGATGGCGTCGTGAGGCGTCTCGTCGCCGTCCGCTCCGCCTCCGAGCAGGCTCCAATGACCTGGCCATGCGATGTGCGCGAAGTCGTCACGCAGGTGCATGAGCACCTGCCCAGCGCTGTTGCTGATGATCGCTACCGCGCCACGCGCTGCGGGCGTGCCGGAGTAGCCGGCCACCGGCTCGCCGTCGACGCGCGGGTCCGCCGGGGCGACGTCGGGGGCGGGCGCCACCGCCCAGTCCGCGAGGTCCGTCACGGCGGGCTCCGGCCCGTGCACGCCCGTGGGCAGCGGCTCGAGGAGCACGCTGAGGCGGAACCGCGCCGCCTCCGGCCCCGTGATGACGAGCTTGCGGACGCCGGCGTTCGGCGTCTGGCCGTCCGGGTTCGGCGACGTCGGCAACGGCACGGCGTCCATGGCCGAGAACCGGACGCCGTCGGGCGCATCGAGCAGGACGGCGCGCAGCTGCCGGCCGTCGAGGGTGAGCATGGCGGACCGGCCGTCGGCCGCGACGTCGATGCCGGCGGACGTGTGCATGAACCACCACGCCTCGACCGGGGAGGACGCCGTGACTTCGTCCTGCACGACGAAGCGGCTCCGGCCGTCGATCAGCGCCATGCCACGTTGCCAGCTCGTCACGCCTTGGGCCGTGTACGCCTCCGACAGGTCGGCGACGGCGAAGCTCGCGTCCGGGCTCGAGCCGGTCGCCACGAGCGTCCCCCTCGCGTCGACGGCCTGACCGGGCGTCGCGTCGGGGTTGACGACGAGCGTGTTCTGTCCCTCGGGACGCTTGCGGTAGTAGGTCCAGCGTCGGCCCTCGGGACCGGCCGACCAGTACCCGGGCAGGTCGTAGGTCTCCGGCCCGAGCTCCACGGCCCAACGTGTACCGAGTGCGTCGAGCACGAACGTGCCCAGATCGAGGTCGGCGTGGCTGGACGCGTTGTCCCCCGCCTTGAACCCGAAGAAGTTCGCGGTCGTGCTGTTCCACGCGCTGCGCGAGAGGAAGGTGGCGATGGCGTCGAACTCGCGGTCCAGCGGCAGGCCGGCCTCGTTCGGCGGCACCGCATCGATCAGCCCCTGCCACATCAGGTGCAGCGGCGGAAGCGGACGCGAGTGAAGCGCGGTTCCCTGCTCGGCCCACCACGCGTAGGCCGGCTCACCGTAGTGCGCGGCGAGCCAGTGCGCTGCGGTCCTCCCGGGGTGGCCGGTGCTGGGGGCGTCGTAGTAGTTGAACGGCTGGCCCGCCGGACCGGTCATGTGGATCCCGAAGTCGACCGTGCGGTCGAGCCCCGCGGTCTGCGTGATGCCGAAGTCGTCGCCGACCGCCGTCTCGAGCGACGCCATGACCGGCACGAGGAACCGCGTGGCGTAGCCCCAGTACGTGGCGCCCTCGGGGTACCCGCCGTCGGGCCCGTACCGCGCGAGCGCCACGGGCAGCGAGTCGAACGCGAGGTGCATCGCCTCGTTCGCGAGCTCCGGCTCCTCGACGCCGATGGCGAGCGCGGCCATGATCGTCCCGCCGTTGCACACGACGTTCCAGTTGTTCGTCCTCGTGGTCCACGACGCCCCGGACCGGTGCTGTGCGATCGCGGGCTCCAGCCCGAGCCTGACGATCGCGTCGCGCACGACCTGGCGCTGCGCCTCGTCGAGGTACCCGTGCAGCCAGTCGTAGCCCACCGCGAACGCGTGCATGAGTTCCGCGACGGACAGGAAGCTCTCCGGATTCCAGTCCGGGAACGCGGCGGCGGCCGCCATCTCCTCGTACGCACGCGCCGCGTACCGCTCGTCCTGCGTGAGCCGGTACGCCATCGCCAGCGCGTAGAGGCGGCTCTGGACCTCGCGGGTGACGATGAGCAGCGTGCGCCCGTCGGGGAACTCGTACTCGGATGCCGGCATGGTGAGCAGCGCGTCTGCCTGCGCGATCAGGTCGTCGTACAGCTGCGCGGTGAGGTCGTTGGACGCGATGCGCTCGGCGATCCCGGCGAGCGCCGCGTCGTCGACCATCAGGCGCGGGTGGCCCGGCGTGATGAGCGCCGCGATGTCCGCGGGCGGCGCCGGCACGGGCAGGTCACGCGGGGTCATCCGTCCTCGCAGGACTGGGCGACCGTGAAATCGTCGAACGTGCTCTGCGTGGTCGCGTAGAGCCCGACGCCGCCGCTTCGCACCACGGTGTCGCGTCCCTCCAGGATCTGCACGCCGTTCAACGTCACGGTGACGCGGTCGCCGTGAACGGCCGCGCCCAGCCGAACGGGGCCGTTCAGCGGGTCGCCGAGCGAGACCGTGGCCACCGTGACCGGGCCCGACCGGTGGGCCTCGCGGATGATGCTCGCGTATCGGGAACCGCTGCTCGTCCTGCCGATGTGGATCCGGTAGCCGTAGGAGTCCGAGGTGTCGCGCAGCGAGATGCCGGCAGTGCCGACGCCGTTGATCGTGACCGTGGTCTCCGCGACATAGTCGCACTGCTGGGAGAACCGCGCCGGCAGTGTCGACTCGGCGAGCACGTGCGCTCGGCCATCGACCGGCGTGAGGGTCAGCTGACCCGAGCTGACGGTCGCCTGGCCCCCGATTCCGCGCCAGTTCGCCTGATCGAGGGCCTCGCTGATCGTGATGTCGTCGAAGGTCGCGGCCCGCCGATGCGTGTAGGCCGCGGCCCCGCCGGTCGGCAGTTGGCCGTCGTTCGCGGAGATCGACGTGTCGCCGACGGTGGCGACCAGGTGACGCCCGACCGCGGAGACGGTCAGCGTGTACTCGGCGTCGTTGTCCAGCGCCACGTCGGTCTCCGCGAGGAGCGTGGACGTCCCGTTGTAGACCTTCACGAGCTGCAGCTTCGCGCCGGTCGACGTCGTGAGGACGTTGGCCCGGTAGTAGTTGCGCGAATCGTGGTAGCGGAACGCCAGGCCGGTCCGGGCGGTCGCCTGGTTGCTGGTCCCGGGAACGATGTCCGCGGACACGATCACGTCGTCCGGCACGTCCTGCAGCATGGCGAACGACTGCATGTCCGCGCTCGAGGTCTGTGCCAGCTTGGCATTCGATGGATCGCCGCCCAGTCCCCAGGAGCCCTGCACCGGCGTCCAGCCCTCGAGTCCGCCGTCGAAGCCATGGACGGTGCGGTCCAGGCTCGCGTCCTCGAACTCCTCGTCGAGCACCGGCGCCGGCGCGAAGGCCGGCTCGACCGTCACGGTGACGAGGTCACCGGTACGCGTGAACGCGGTCGGGGTGTCGTTCACCTTCACCACTCTCGCCGTCGGCGCGTTGATCGTGAGGGTGCCGGTGAACGGGTCGCCGAGCGAGATCCGGGCGGTCGCGCCCCGCAGCTCCACACTGACGTCGGACACCACTGCGGACGCGTCGAGGACGGTGTCACCGCCGTCGACCAGCGACGACCCTCGTGTCAGCGCGTACCGCGTGAGCCTGTCGTGCCCGGCACGTTCGAGATACGCGGTTTCGGCGTCGGTCGCGGCGTTCCCGAACTCCCTCGACGAGGGCGTCGCCTCGCGCGAGAGGTAGAAGCGGCCGGTCGAGTGCGGCAGGTCGATCTCCATCGCGGTCGCCACGGAGTGATCCACCCCAGGCAGCTCGATGCGGGTGGCCGTCACCGAGGGCGCCCGGCCGGCGCTGCCGGGAAACACGATGGTGTCCAGTCCCGTGGCGCCGGTGGCGGACCAGTCGTAGGACAGGTAGTCGACGTCCGTGAGCACGTCCTCGCCCACGCGCACGGCGCCGTTCTCGTGGACGCTCGGCGTGACCTCGGCGCCGGCCGGGGTCACGGGAACGAGTTGCACCCCGGCAACCGGCGTGGCGCCCGGCACGGTGTCGAACCCGACCGTGGCGACGTTCGTGGCCGGGTCGACGGTGACCGGATCACCGGGGAAGTGCCAGAGCTGCCGGTAGTCGTGCGCGGCGGTGTCACCGGTGAGGTCGTCGGAGACCACCCAGAAGCCGGGCTTGACGAAGTAGACGACCCGGTCGTGCGCGACCGGCTGGTAGCCCATCGCCTGGCCGCGGTAGACGTCGAGACCCGCGTTCGACCGCCAGAGCGACATCGCGCGGGTGACCCCCGCGGCCTGCGGCTTCCGGTCGACCTCGACGGTGTTGTGCGCCTCGGTCGTGCGGCGCATCCAGTCGTTCGTCGGGGTGGCGCTGTAGTCGCCCACTCCGGAGTCGACGATCAGCGGGCGTCCGTACGCCGACATCACCAGGCTGAGGTCGTCCGGATGCCGGTGCGAGGCGGTGTAACTGGAGTTGTGGTTGTTGATCAGCAGGTACTGCGCATCGGCGTCCCACCCCGAGCGCTGCACCGCGAAGCTGATCGGATACAGCGTGGACCCCAGTGTCGGGGGCGTCCCCGCGGTTCGACCGGAGGCGACCCAGGTGAAATCGGACCATGAGTGGCGTTCACCGGTCGCCCGAATGGCGCTCCTGCCCGCATCGATGTTCGGTGTGTCGCCGATCTGCGCGGGCTCGAGATTCGGCTGCCGGGTCGCGAACATCACGTCCGCGATCCAGTCCGCCGCCTGGATGAGCGCATCGGGTAGTTTCCGCCCGTTGGCGTCCGCGACGCCGGTCATGCTGTTGATCAGGTCCGCCACGTAGGCCTGGTAGTTGAATGCCGGCTCGCGGTACACGCCGTCGCTCTGCACGTACGCGCGCAGGAACCGCTCGACGGATCGCACGGCGAACGACTCCCAGCCGGAGGATGCCCTGAACTCGGGCAGGTACACCGCCGCGAAGTAGATCGAGCGAGCCATCGACACATACCAGTTGTTTCCGACATGAATCTGCAGAACCTGCGTGAGAAAGTCGGTCGTCTCGTGCACGCCGGACAGGTACGTCACCAGGTCGCCCGCGTCGGTGGCCGGCTCCGTCCGGAACACGGAGAACGCGCTGATGAGCTGGTTCAGCCGCTTGCCGGCCGACAGATTGCGGACCTGCGGCCAGCTCGGGTTGTCGGCGAAGAAGTCCAGTGAGATCTCCATCCACGCCTTCGCATACGCCGCACGCCGCTGCGGGTCGCTCTCGTTGACGTAGGCACTCGCCAGCGTCGGCATGAACGCGAGGTCGCTCATCAGGACCTGCGCGCCGCCGGGGGCGGCCTCCGTCCCGCCCCAGGTGTCCTGCCAGTCGACGTCGATCCGCTGCTCGGCGTCGTCGTAGAAGTCGCGGGTCTCGGCGCCGAACCGGAAGATCCCGGCCGCGAGCTCGTCGGCGGTCGCGTCGCCGACCCCCGCCGCTCCCGGCGTCGGGAACGCGATCCCCGTGCGGCCCGCGTAGTAGGCCTTGAGCTGGTCGGCGGCGCCCGCCTCATCGCCGGCCGCGAGCTCCGCCGCGACTCCGGCGAGCTCCGGACGCGTCAGGTCGAGCAGCTCGCCGAGATCCGACATGTCGGACGCAGCGGCCGGCACCGATAACAGGCCCGTCCCCACCACCGCCAGCGTGACGGCCGCGCCGGTGATCGCATGGACACGACGGCGAATGCTCCGCCGGGAAGTGCTTCGTTGCATCTCCGTGACTCCTTTGCTGTGAAGGTGTCAACCCGGTGCTTCAGCAGCACCCCGCGCGACCATGCGACCGGCGGCCGTACCATCCGTGGCGTCAGCCGTTGAGCTGAGCCCACGCCTCCTCGTACTCGGCCTTGATCTTGTTGCCGACGGCGGACATGTAGCTCTCGACCGCGGCGGCCCAATCGGCAACCGGCCGGTTTCCCAGGACGATCTCGAGCTCGGTCGCGGTCAGCGCCTGCTGCGCGCTGGCCCCCTCGCTGACGGCGGTCTCGGAGTAGAGCCCCTCCGTCGGGTTGGGCACGGTGTACTGCAGACCCGCCTCTTGGTGGTCGAACTGATCCCGGACGGCTTGCTCGTTGCGCGACTCGAAGATGACCGGGGAGTTCTCCGTGATGTACCGCACCGGCAGCGTCGCCTGGTTGACGCCCTGTGAGGTGAGCACCGGATCCGGACCCTCGAAGGTGAAGGTCTCGCTCTCCAGGCCGAACCGGCGGGTGATGTACTCCGTGCTGCCGAACGGCGCGGCCAGCCAGTCGAGCACCCGAAGTATCTCGGCGAGACGCTCCGGGTCGTCCTGCTTGGCGACCGCCGAGAAGTGCGAGACCGAGGGGCCGGCGGTGCGCACCATCTCCCCGCCGGCCTCGCGCGCGGGAGAGAGCATGCCCGTCAGGCGGAAGCCCTCGATGTCGGCGCCCTGCACGTAGAACTTGGGCCATCCTGCGTAGAGACCGATCTGGAACGCGGTCGTGCCCGCGATCATCCATTCGTTGCGCTGGGTGTTCTGAACGGCGTTGCCGTCCGGGTGCACGACCCCCAGGTCGTTGAGGGCGACCGAATCGGCCAGGGCCTGCTCGTATCCCGGCAGCGTGGCGTTGAAGGTGAAGGCGCCGGCGCCGTCGACCGACCAGAGATTCGCGATGCCGTTCGTCTCGAGCAGCACCGACAGCGGCGTCTGCCCGAAGGCCCAGCGACCCTCCCGATCGTTGGTGAGGGCCTGCGCCATCTCGGTGAACTCCTCGAGCGACTCCGGCTGCAAGGACAGGCCCGCCCGCTCGAGGAGGTCCGCACGTGTGTACAGCACGTTGCCGATCAGCGAGCGCGGCACCGGGACGCCCCAGAGCTTGCCGTCGTAGACGGTGCTCAGCCAGGCCGGCGTCGGGAGCGCCGCGAGGTTCGGGTAATCCAGGACGGCGTCACCGGAGAGGTGCTCGGTGAGGTCGGTGAACTTCGCGGCCAGCATGGCCGGCATCTGCTGCTGCTGACCCTTGATCGCCATGAGGTCGGGCAGGTCGTTGCCGGCGATCGTGGTCGCGAACCGGGCGTTGTACTCCGCCGCGGGCGTGTACTCCAGGTCCAGTTCGGTGCCGAGCGCCTCGTTGAGGCTCTGCCACAGCGCGTTGTTGGCCAGCTCGGGAGCGACCGGATCATAGGTGAAGGTCAGCGCCCGAATCGGATCACCGGATGCCGGAACCCCGCTGGTCACCGCCGTGGGCGGATCCGGGTAGGAGAAGTAGCCGGGCGACACGTCCGGGTTGCTCGAGGCGAGGTCGGGCGGGAACTTGTCGAATGGCTTGTACGTCGGCAGCAGTCCGTCGGCGGCACCACCGCCACCGGTGGATCCTCCATTCGGCGACTGACTACTCGGCGAGCCTGAGCAGGCCCCCAACAGGCCCATCGCCGCGACAGCGCCGGTGGCGCCCAGGAACCTACGACGAGAGATGGTGCCGGACATGGGATTCCTTCCGCTACATCGAGGACAGGATGAAGAACAGGTGGTCAGCCCTTGACGGCGCCGATCATGAGTCCCTTGGTGAAGTGCTTCTGGAGGAACGGGTAGACGAGGAGGATGGGGACGATCGAGATGACGAGGATCGCCATCTGGATGGACAGCTGCGGGGGCAGGCTGTCGGAGCCGGCGGAGACCTGATCGACGCCCATCGGGGTCTCGTTGACGACGTAGGTCCGCAGGACCAGTTGCAGGGGCCACTTCTCGGGCGAGCTGATGTACAGCAGGGCGTTGAAGAACGCGTTCCAGTAGCCGACGGCGTAGAACAGCCCGATGACGGAGATCACGGCCTTGGACAACGGCAACACGATGCGCGCGAGGATCGTGAGGTCGTTCGCGCCGTCGATGCGGGCGCTCTCCATGAGCTCGCCCGGGATGTCGAGAAAGAACTCCCGCATGACGATGACGTTGAAGGCATTGATGAGCACGGGAAGGATCAGCGCCAGCAGGTTGTCGAGCAGGCCGAGCTGCTTGACCACGAGATACATCGGGATCATGCCGGGGCTGAACAGCATCGTGAAGAGCACGGCCAGCAGGATCGGGCGCGAGCCGAGCGATCCGGGCCGGGACAGCGCGTACGCGAGCCCGATCGTGCATGCCAACGACAGCAGCGTGCCGGCGACGGTCACGACGATGCTGATGACCAGTGCGCGGGTCACCACGCCGCCGGACAGGACCGCCTGGTAGGAGGCGAGGGTCGGTTCACGGACGAGCAGCACGAAGCCGCCGTTCCCGGTCACCTCCTCCTGCGTGGCGAGCGAGGTCGAGATGACGGCGAGGAAAGGGAGGATGACGACGGCACAACCGATCGTCAGGATGAGGCCGCGCAAGGCTGTCAGCACCCGGTTCGGCGGCCCCATCCAGACCGGGCGCCCGGCGGACGCCGACGGCCGCGCCTTGCGTGGCTTGGTCGTGAGCCCCAGGGGAGAGGTCGTGGTCACTTGTGGTACACCCCCCGCTCACCGAACTTGTGTGCGAGCTTGTTCGCACCCAGCACCAAGAGCACTGAGATGACACCCTTCGTGAGGCCGACGGCAGCGGCCTGGCCCCAGTTGCCGCCGACGATTCCGTGGTTGTAGACGTAGGTGTCGAGGACCTCACTCGCCGTCGCGCCGACCGCGCCCTGCTGCAGGATGATCTGCTCGAAGCCGACCGTGAGGGCGTCCCCGAGCCGCAGGATCAGCAGCAGGACGAACACCGACCGGATCGCCGGCAGCGTGACGTGCCACATGCGCCGCATCGCGCCGGCGCCGTCCATCGCGGCCGCCTCGTACATCGAGGTGTCGACCCGCGAGATGGCAGCCAGGAAGATGATCGTTCCCCACCCGGTGTCCTTCCAGATCACCTGGCTGGTGATGAGGACCTCGAACAGCTCCGGCACGCCGATGATGGAGAACGTCGACATGTCGCGCTCTCGCAGGAGCGTGTTCACCATGCCCGCGTTCCCCAGGATCTGCTGGAACAGCGCGACCACGATCACCCAGGACAGGAAGTGCGGCATGTAGAGGACCGACTGCACGATCCGCTTGAGCCGCTCCGAGATGACCTCGTTGAGGAGAAGGGCGAGCGCGAGCGGCAGCGGGAACACGAGCACGACCTGGATCAGCGTGATGATCAACGTGTTCGTCAACGCGTTCACGAACAGCGGGTCACCCGAGAAGATCACCTGGAAGTTGTCCCAGCCGACCCAGGGGCTCTCCCCGATCGTCAGGAACGGCAGATACCCCTTGAACGCGATCACGTTGCCCAGCAAGGGGACGTAGTGGAACAACAGCACGACCAGCACGCCCGGGGTGGCCAGCAGCAGCAGGAGCCGGTCGCGCCGCCAGCGGGCGAGGGTCTGGCCGGAGCGTCGCGGCCGGCGGGTGGTCGCCGTCGGCGGCGAGCCCTTCCGCGCGGACTTCTGCGGCGGCCGTTCAGCGAGTTGAGACAAGGTCTGCCTCCCGGTCCCCGCGGGTGAACTCGGATGCGGCCTCGCCGAACAGGATGGTGCGGGCGACGTCGCGCAGGCGGCCGACGGCCGCGGCGTTCATGGCCGACGACGTCGCCCGGGACGCCGCCTCGTCCTCGAGGAGCGCTTCGACGGCAGCGGCCGCGCCCTCCGGGCCGTCCGGCTCGATCTCGACGACGACGTCCGCGCCTCCGAGGTCGGCGTACATCTCACCCTTGACGGTGTCGGTGGGCTGACGCACGTAGAGCGCGGGCGTGCCATGGACGGACGCGAGGATCGGCGAGTGGCACTCCATGCTGACGACGGCGCGGGCGCGGGCGTAGACGGCGTGCGCCTCCTCGAGCGGCCAGTACCGGTCGAGGACGGTGACCCGGTCGACGACGTCGTCCGGGACGCGTGGCAGCAGCTCGTCCTGTGCCAACTCCACCGCGTAGCTCATCTCGGGCACGACGACGGCCCGCTGGCCCGTGGAGCGGACCCAGGTGGTGATCGCGGCGGCGAGGGTGTCGAGGTCGAGGCCGACGGTGCCGGCGTTGATCGCGTACCGGCGGTCGAACTCCCGGGTGCGCTCCGTTCCGTAGATGTCCGGGTACGGCGCGTAGCGCAGCCGGGGCACGAAGCACCCGAACTCCCCGGCCGTGAGGCCCAGCGCGACCAGGAAGGCGTCAGCCGCGGCGTCGTCGCGGTGGCGATAGGCGAACGTGCCGTCCGGTCCGAACTCGAGCACCCCGGGGCGAGCCCCCTGGGAGCGCAGGTACTCGAGGCTGATCGAGTCCCGCGCGAACAGGAACTCGGCGCCGTCGATGATCGCGCGGGCGTCGTCCTCGAGGAACGTCGCCGGCAGGTCCTGCGTCATGACCCGCAACCGTTCGAGCGAGCCCCAGGCGGGCGGGCAGAGCGGGTCGACCGTCACGCCGCCGTACCCGTACGGGCGGTCGGACCGCTCACGCCAGGCTGCCAGCTCCGGCACGAGCGAGGCGCTCGCCGCCGAGCCGTTCACGAAGACGTCCGCGCCGTCCCACGCCGCGGCGAGCTCCGGCGTCGTCGGCACCCCGGCCTCGTCGAGGTCGCCCCGCACGATCGTGACCGTCGGGATCGCCCGGCGGATCATCGCCTCCTCGCGCTCGCCGAGGCGCATCGGCCACAGCGTGATGCGGGCATCGGGCTCGGCGTCGAGCAGGGCGGTGACGAGGCCGGGCGAGTGTGCGACGTCGCCGATGTTCACGTTCGCCCACGACGAGCGCAGGAGCACGGAGCGGGGCGTGGCGGTGGTGGAGGTCAACAGTGTCCTTCCGAGTGCGGCGTCCGTGTGCAGTCCGGCGTCGCCCCTTGACGGAAGACGCTGACGTATCGTCGCGTCAACGTAGCCGACGACACATCGTCACGTCAACGCTTTCATCCACTTCGTGACGCGACGATGCGTCTCCGTCTCACCGGAGGCGAGGCGACCCCGGAGGCGGCGCCGTGCTGGCGCGCGGGATCAGCACGGGTGCGGGCTCGTCGACGAGGCCGAACCGCGTCGGTGCGTCCTCCAGGATCGCCGCGATCGCGTCGACGGCGCGTGCCCCGAGCTCGGCCATCGGCATGCGCACGGTCGCGAGCGCGGGGCGGACGTCACCGGCGACGTCCGCGTCGTGGATCGCGATCACGGAGAGGTCGCCCGGAATGGAGATGCCGGCGTCGTGAGCCGCCGCGCAGATGCCGATGCCCGCGAGCACGTTGTTGGCCACGAGCGCCGTCGGCCGGCGGCCGGAGCCGATGACCTCCCGGAGGGCCGCTGCGCCTTCCGGGGATCCGTGGCCGGTCAGGATCGCATCGCGCGCCTCGAGGCCGGCGTCGAGCATCGCGCCGGCGTAGCCCCGGTGCCGTTCCAGCGTCGGCACCCACTGCTCGCCGCCCACGAACTCGATGTCCAGGTGGCCGAGGTCGAGCAGGTGCCGTGTTGCCACGCGGCCGGCCGCGGCGTCGTCGATCGCCAGCCAGCGGCCGTCCGGTGCGTGACGCCCCTCGACGACGATCACCGGGGCGGGGCGGGCGCGCAGGTGGGCGAGCACCTCGTCGTCGATGAGGCCCTCGCTCCGCAGGATGATGCCGTCGATCGAACCCTGCCCCAGCAGGCGCGCGAGGAAGTGGCTGCCGGAGCGCATCCAGCGCGCGTCGCCCAGCACGACCGCCCACCCGCGCGCCTCCGCGGCGTCGTAGATGCCGTGGAACATGTCGCGGTAGATCGGGTTCTCGATCTTCTCGACGACGACGGCGATCGTCCCCGAGCGTTGCCGGCGCAGGGCCCGTGCGGCGTCGTTCGGGACGTACCCCAGGTCCTCGATGACGGCCTCGACGCGAGCACGCGTCTCGTCGCTCATCCGCGTGTGCGTGGTGCCGTTGATGACGGCGGACACGACGGAGACCGAGACCCCGGCGCGGCGTGCGATCTCCTTCTGGGTACCCATGCGCGTCATGGTATCGACGCAACGTCACGTCCGGGCGCATAACCTCGCCCAACGCATTCACCCGAACCGGGTGATTCCTCACGACCGTGGCCGGTGCTTCGATGTCGAGACATTCGGGTGCACCGCGCGAGTTGGGCTGGCAGTCCCGAGCGTCGAGTAACGCGTTCCGAGGAGAATGCCGTGATCAGGGTGATGGATGACATGCCACCGGGAACCATCGGCGTCCAGGCGGCCGGGGAGGTCACCGAGGAGGACTACCGCGACGTGCTCGTCCCGGCGCTCAGCAGCGCGCTCGAGCGCAAGGACGTGCGTCTGCTGTACGTGCTGGACAGCGGCTTCTCCTACTCGGCCGGAGCGATGTGGGCCGATACCAAGCTGTGGGCGCGGCATCTCAAGGGCTGGAGGAAGGTCGCGGTCGTCTCCGACGCCGACTGGCTGGAGAACAGCATCAAGGCGTTCGGATGGATGATGCCCGGCGACATCAAGGTCTTCGAACCCGACGAGATCCTCGAGGCGAAGCAGTGGTTGGTCGAGGACGAGGACGACGACTGACCGCCCACCTCGGCTGACCTGGACCGATCGACACGGCCGACGTCACAGCTGGTTCCAGAGGAGGAGACCATGACCACGTTCACGGTCTGGAAGTTCGAGGACCCGGACGGCGCGGCCCGGGCCGCAGCGGCGCTGAAGGCCGCCGAGTCCGACGGGGTCGTGAAGATCGTCGACCACGCGGTGCTGAGCTGGCGGCAAGGTGAGGAGAAGCCAAGGCTCGAGCACACGCACGACAGCACGAAGCGGGGTGCCGGCTGGGGCGCGCTCTGGGGAATCCTCGGCGGCGCTCTCTTCATGATCCCCGTCGCCGGAGCCATCATCGGAGCCGGCATCGGCGCGCTCGCGAAGGCCACCGAGGGGACCGGGATCACCCAGGGTGACCTCGAACGCATCCGCACCGAGGTCGGTCCCGGCACCTCGGCGCTGTTCATGGTCACCGACGACGCGGACGTCGACCGGCTGGGCGAGCGATTCCATGGCCGGGACGCCACCCTGATCAGCACCAACCTCACCGAGGCCGAGCGCGCGATTCTGCTGGAGACGTTCGGCGGCCGCTGACGTCACCCGTAGTGCCCCCGGGCCCGGCGTCGACGCGCCGCGATGCCAGGCGTCCCCTCCACTCTCCCGTGGGTCTGGCCTTCGGCGGGGCAACCGTGGAGCGACGGCGCGATCGAGGTCCCGTGGCATGGCACCCCCGTCTGCGTCTCGGCACGGGGACGCGTCCACGCCACGGTCAGCCTTCGAGTCGGCCAGAAGCGCATCGCCGCAGGCCAAAGCCTCGAGAGCTGGATAGGCTGCCATTCAGCGGGTTCAGGGCTCGAGCCCTGATGGCGCACCATCTCTCATCAGCGCAAACGCCCGGTTCTCGATCGAGACCGGGCGTTCGGCGTTCCGGGGTCCTCACGCCGCTGCCAGTATCGGCACCCGGCTGACCGACGTCGAGGTCAGCTCGTCGGCGCCGAAGTGTCCGGAGGCCGTGCGAGCATGACGCGCCCGGCTGGTGCGCCGACGCCCGCCTCGACCTCAAGGAGCGTGCTCATGGACGACGGCGGCGTTCTCGTCGCGATCGTGGTCGGCCTCGCGATTCAGTACTTCATCATCAAGCTGGCCGTCACCGACGCAATCCTGGCGGCCGACCGCAAGCGGAACAGACCGCTCGGACCGCCGAAGGCGTGAGTCGAGCCCCGGACGTCGCATGACCGACGCGTACCGGACGGCCCAGTTGGGCGTCGCGGGGTCAGCCGGGCGGGCCGCCCGCCAGTGGACTGGTGTCCACGTACAGCACCTCGTCGACGCGCTCGGAGAAGCGCCAGCCGTCGGGGGTGCGGCGGTAGCGGTCGTGGTAGACGGAGTAGTTGAGGTGCGACCCGCCGTCGCCGAGCCGGCCGAAGCTCAGCACGTAGGCGCGGCCGGTCGCCGTGTCGCCGTCGAGGCGGACGACGCCCGGGTGGGTGCCCTGCACCAGGTAGTCCCACAGGTCGCCGAGCAGCCGCTCGATCCCGGCGCGGATCGCGTCGCGGCCGGCGAACTCGGCGCCGACCGCGGGGACCCGCCAGACGGCGTCGTCGGTGAACAGCGCCGCGAACCGGTCGTAGTCGCGCATCATCCCGGCGTCGGCGAACTCGCCGCGCAGCGCCTCGATCTCGACCCGGTCGGCGACGGCCTGGAGGTCGGTCACCGCGTCCCCTCCAGCCAGTCGGCGAAGGAGGGGCCGGCGACGACGGCGTCCGGGCCGGGCAGGACCCGTCCCGCCTCGTACAGCACGCCGTCCGGGTCGCCGGGGTCGCTGACGCCCTCGGCGCGGGCGGGGTCGCCGCGGTGGGCGAGGACGAGCGTGCCCAGGTCGACGAGGTTCTCCACGCGCGGCCCGGCGACCTCCAGCAGGGGCGGCCCGTCCGGGGCGGTCGCGAGCTCCGCGGCGGTCTCGGCCACCGTCCGGGCGGCGACCGGCTGCCGCACCATCCGGGGCAGGTGGACGACGTCGCCCTGGCGGCCCCAGCCCATCATGGGCTCGACGAACTCGTGGAACAGGTCCGAGCGCAGGATGCGCACGGGGAGCGGCCCGTCCAGCCACGCCCGTTCCTGGTCCGCCTTGGACGCGGCGTAGCTCGACGTGAACCGGTCGGCCCCGATGATCGACACCACCACGACCCGCTGCACGCCGGCGTCCGCCCCGGCCTGCCGCAGGTTCGCCACGGCGGCACGGAAGAACGCCGCCGCCTCGTCCCGGTCCGGCGACGGCCCGGTGGCGGCGTCGACGAGGACGTCCGCCCCCTTGAGCGCCGCCGCGAGCCCCTCACCGGTGACGACGTCCACTCCGGTGGTGCGCGAGAACGGCGCCGCGTCGTGCCCGGCCTCGGTCAGCGCGTCGACCAGGTGACGCCCGAGTCGACCCGTTCCGCCGGCTACTGCGATCCTCATGTCATCTCCTTTGAAATCGGCTTCGACACCTCGACGAAGCGCGACGGCGGAAGGTAACGGTGGACGGGCTGGCCGAACGGTTCGAGGCGCATCGCGGGCAGTTGCGCGCGGTCGCCTACCGGATGCTCGGCTCGCTGAGCGAAGCCGACGACGCGGTGCAGGAGACCTGGCTGCGGCTCAGCCGCGCCGACACCGGCGACGTGCGCAACCTCGGCGCGTGGCTGACGACGGTCGTCGGGCGGATCTGCCTCGACCTGCTGCGGTCGCGCACCGCGCGGCGGGAGGAGCCGCTGGACGTCCGGCTCCCGGACCCGGTGATCAGCTCGGTAGACGGGGTCGACCCGGAGCAGGAGGCGCTGCTCGCCGACTCCGTCGGGCTGGCGATGCTGGTGGTCCTCGACACCCTGCAGCCGGCGGAGCGGCTCGCGCTCGTCCTGCACGACACCTTCGCCGTGCCGTTCGACGACATCGGCCCGATCGTCGGGCGTTCCGCGGACGCGGCGAAGATGCTGGCCAGCCGGGCCCGCCGCCCGCGTCCAGGCCGCCACGACGGTCCCCGACGCCGACCTGCCGCGCCAGCGCGAGGTCGCCGACGCGTTCCTCGCCGCCGCCCGCGCGGGCGACTTCGACGCTCTCGTCGCCGTGCTCGACCCGGACGTCCTGCTCCGCGGCGACCACGGCGCGCGGCAGGCGTCGGAGCTGATCCGGGGTGCTCGGCGGGTCGCCGAGGGCGCGCTCCGCTTTGCCGAGGCCGCGCGCTACTCGCGTCCGGTGCTGGTCAACGGGGTGCCGGGCCTGGTCACCGCGCCGGACGGCCGGCCGCTGTCGGTCATGGCGTTCACCATCAGGGGCGGCCGGATCGTCGAGATCGACATCCTCGCCGACCCCGGCCGCCTGGCCCGGCTCGCGCTGACCCCCGGCTGACGGGGCTCAGCCGAACGCGAGGCCGCGGGCGGCCAGTTCCTCGGTGAGGATGCGGATCGACTTCGGCCCGACGCCGTGGATCGCGAGGAGTTGCGCCGGCGTCACCGAGGTGAGCTGGTCGTAGCGGGTGTAGCCGTGCAGTGCCAGCTCGCGGCGCGCGGTGCGGCCGATGGCCTGCGGATACTCGGTGGGGACGGGCGAGTCGTCGGGCGGCATGCGTCCCTCCATCGGTCGGCTGCGCCCGATCGTAGCGGCGGGCTCCGACAGTCCCCGGCAGAATGGTCGCGTGCCCGCCGTCGTCGTCCTCACCGGCCTGCCCGGCACCGGCAAGTCGACGCTGGCCGACCGGGCCGCCGCGGTGCTCGGCGCGCCGTCATTCGCCGGCGACTGGCTGCTCGGCGCACTCGCGCCGCACGGCGTCCTGCACGACCTGGACCGCGCGACGTACCGGCGGGTGTACCACGATCTGCTGGGCACGCTGGTCACGCGGCAGCTGCTGCTCGGCCAGTCCGCCGTCGTCGACTGCCTGGTGGACGACGAGGTGCTGACGCGGTGGCGCGGCCTGGCCGGCGAGCACGGCGCCCGGCTGGCGGTCGTCGAGTGCCGGTGCGGCGACGTCGACGTGCACCGGCGGCGGGTCGAGGGGCGGCGGCGCGGGATCCCGGGCTGGCACGAGGTCGACTGGGCGCACGTCGAGCGCATGCGCGCCGAGTTCCCGCCACTCACCGTCGAGCACCTGGACCTCGACACCGCGCACCTCGACGCCGATGTGGCGCTGGCCCGCGTGCTCGCCTACGCCCAGGCATAGGAACGGCCCGCCCGTGGTTGTCACGATCATGACCGACAGCAGTGCAGTCATCGACCACCTCGACCACACGGGCACCGTCCGGCTGGCCACCCGGACCGAGGACGGCCGCGAGATCGTCACCAAGATCTGGGCCGTCGTCGTCGACGGGCAGGCGTACATCCGCAACGGCTACGGCGACTCCTCCAAGTGGTACGCCCGCCTCCGCCGCGCCGGCCGCGCCGCCTTCGTCGACGGCGACACCAGGTACGACGTCACCGTCCAGCTCGCCGACGACGAGGCGACGAACGCCGCGATCGACGACGCCTACAGCGCCAAGTACGCCGGGTCCGGGTCGTCGCTGCGCATGATGATCACCGGCGACGTCCGCACGACCACCCTCCGCGTGACGCCCGTCTAGACCTGGTCGACGCCGCCGAGGCGGAGGAGGCGGGAGCGGCCGGAACCGACGGGCGAGCCACAGGCGGCGCACACGGCGGCCAGGTGCAGCTCGGCGCCGCAGGAGTGCTCCCACACCGTCGGCGGCGCGCCCTCGGTGACGTAACGGTCGCCCCAGTCCATCAGCGCCAGCAGCACCGGCTGCAGCGCCCGCCCGGACTCCGTCGCCACGTACTCGTACCGCCGCGGCTGCGACGAGTACGGCCGCTTCTCCAGCACCCCGGCGTCGACGAGCGTGCGCAGCCGGGCGGCCAGGATGTCGCGGCTGCCGCCGGTCGCGGCGACGATGGCGTCGAAGCGGACGTTGCCCAGCAGCACCTCGCGCAGCACCAGCAGGCTCCACCGCTCCCCCACGACGGCCAGCGCGTTCGCGATCGAGCACTCGCGGGCGGCTGACGCCCTCACGACGCGTCCAGCCGCTCGACGATGGTCGCGTTGGCCAGGCCGCCGGCCTCGCACATGGTCTGCAGGCCGTACCGGCCGCCGGTCTGCTCGAGCACCGACAGCAGCGTCGTCAGCAGCCGGGCGCCGCTCGCGCCGAGCGGGTGCCCGATGGCGGTGGCGCCGCCGTTGACATTGACGCGGGCGGGGTCGGCGCCGGTCTCGTCCAGCCAGGCGAGGACGACGCCGGCGAACGCCTCGTTCACCTCGAACGCGTCGATGTCGGCGAGCGTCAGCCCGGCGCGCGCCAGCACCTTCTGCGTCGCCGGAATGATGCCCAGCAGCATGAGCAGCGGATCGGCGCCCGCGACGGCGAACGAGTGCAGCCGGGCGCGCGGCCGCAGCCCAAGCTGCCGGGCGACGGCGGCCTCGACGATCAGGACGGCCGCCGCGCCGTCGTTGACCGGCGACGAGTTGCCGGCGGTGACCTGCCAGCCGATCTCCGGGAAGCGTCGCTCCCACACCTCGGCCCGGAACGACGGCGCCAGCCCGGCCAGCGCGTCGGCCGAGGTGTCCGGCCGGACCGACTGGTCGACGGCGAGGTCGGCGCCGGGCACCTTCACGACCTCGTCCGCGAACCGGCCGTCGGCCCACGCGGCGGCCGCCCGCTGGTGGCTGGCCAGCGCGAACGCGTCGAGCCGCTCGCGCGGTATCCCGTAGCGGGCGGCGATGAGCTCGGCGCTGACGCCCTGCGGCACCAGCCCGTCGGGGTAGCGCTCCGCGACCCCGGCGCCGAAGGCGTCGCGCCCCGCGGCCTGCGAACCGATGGGGATGCGGCTCATCGACTCGACACCCGACGCGATGGCGACGTCGTAGGCGCCGCTGAGGACGCCCTGTGCCGCGAAGTGCACCGCCTGCTGGCTGCTGCCGCACTGGCGATCGACGGTGACGGCGGGCACCGACTCGGGGAAGCCGGCGGCCAGGACGGCCCAGCGGGTGGTGTTCATGCTCTGCTCGCCGATCTGCCCGACGGCGCCGCCGATGACGTCGTCGACGGCGGCGGGGTCAAGAGCGGTGCGCTCGACCAGGGCACGCAACACCACCGCGTGGAGGTCGACGGGGTGGACGGTGGACAACGCGCCGCCCGGTTTGCCCCGTCCCAGGGGCGTGCGGACCGCATCGACGATGACAGCTTCTCGCATGACCCCACTCTAACTGCTGAGTTGGAAATTCCAACCCTCTGACTGCGGACGTAGACTCGCGACGTGGACGCCGACTCCATCGACCTCGACACGTTCGAGGACATGGTCACGCAGGCCCTGGCCGAGCTGCCCGACTGGGTGCAGCGGGCCGTCGACGGCATCGCGATCATGGTCGACGACGAGCCGCCGGCCGACTACCACGGCCGTGGCCTGCTGCTCGGCCAGTTCCACGGGGTCGCCCGGACGCGCATCGGCGGCCGGGTGCCGGGCAGCCTGCCCGACCGCATCGAGCTGTACCGCGTCCCGATCCTGCGGGTCAGCCAGACGCCCGACGACGTCGCGGCGCGGGTGCGCAAGGTGCTCGGGCACGAGATCGGGCACGCGTTCGGCATCGCCGAGACCCGGTTGCGCGAGCTCGGATGGTACTGACCGGTGGCCGCGGCGCACCCCATGAAGACTATGTTTGCCCAGGCCAGAGGCCGTTGCCGCAACATCCCGGAGCTGTCTACCGTCCGAACGGACCACCTTGGCGGACTGAACTGACGAAATCTGCGGAACGGCTTTTGCCGCCTCCACACGCCTGAGTAGGGTTACGCAACTGGGGGGCGATCTGTAGCGGCTTCGTGCGAAATTCGCCAGATCTCCCTCCGGGAACCAGAAGGGATCTCGGTCGATCAGCAGGGCTCGGCAAGAGAAGTCGACGGGACGCCGGCGTGGCCACGGTGCCAGGTCCAGCGGTCCCCGGTTCGGCGTGTCCCGGCCCACCCCCGCCGCCTGGGTGTTCGAGAAGATCCGCCGCTACCCGGTCGTCATCGTCTGCGCGTTCGCCGCCACCCTCGGCATCACGCTCGGCAACATGCTGGTGCCCAGCATCGACAGCGCGCTCGGCATCGACCGCTTCCCGTCCGCCGACCAGATCATCGCCTCGCCCGGCGACGACCCCGAGCAGCCGTCCGACGACGAGCCCGGCAAGGCGCCCACCGACGACGGCCCCGACTCCGCTTCCCCCGACCCTGACGACGACGGTGACGGCGGCGGCGAGGGCGCGGGCGCGGGCCACTCCGGCGACGACCCCGAGCGGCCGTCCGACGACGATCCCCAGGCCGAGCCGGGCGGCGGCGACGGCACCGGGTCCGGCAACGGCGACCGCGAGCCGTCCGACGACCCCGACGACGACACCGGCGGCTCCGGCGAGACCCCGTCCGGCGACGACCCGCCCGAGCAGCCCGGCGACGACGCCACCGACGTCCCTGGCATCGAGTTCCCCACGAACCGGCCGACCGGATCGCCCACCGGCGACGACGACCCGACGCCCACCAACAAGCCGACAGCGGGCAAGCCGACCGAGGAGCCGGCGGACGACGAGCCGTCCGACGACGAGGACGAGAACGAGGGCATCTGCCTCGAGATCGACCTCTCCCCGCTCGAACTGGCGCTCTGCCTGCTCGGCGGCGGCCAGGCCAGCCCGTCGCCCGTCCCGTACCTGCCGTCGCCGACCACCACGCCCACGCCGACGCCCGAGGTCACGCCGGCGCCCTGACGGTCAGCCGAACGTGCGATCCAGGTGCGCCAGCCCGAGCCGGGCGTACTCCGCGGCGTCCGTCTCGACGCCGTACGCGATGTCCTCGAGCAGCGCGCACCGCGCGTAGAACGCGACCCGCTCGGGCTCGACGGCGTCGCGGTCACCGCCGTACGAGGCGACGATCCGCTCGACGACGTCCGGGCCGAGGTCGCGGTACAGCCGGCCGAGGTCGACGGCGGGATCGGCGACGGCCGCGTCGGTCCAGTCGATGACGCCGCTCAGCGCGCCGCCGTCGACCAGCAGGTGCTCGGCGCCGAGGTCGGCGTGGCAGAACGTCAGCCGCCGCGGCGGTCCGGGCGGCGGCGCGGCGAGGAACGCCTCGACCCGGCGCCGGCCGGCCGTCCCGATGACCGCCACCGCCGTCTCGTACGACTCCGCCGCGTCGGCCAGCCACTCCGCGCCCGGTGTGTCGTCGACGTCGACCAGCGCGGACAGCGCGCCGTGCGCGTCGGCGTGCAGGCCCGTGAGGAACCGCGCGAGCGGCTCGGCCAGCGCCGCGGGCGCCGCGACCGGGTGGAACAGCAGCGGCGCGCCGGGCAGCCTGCGGTACGCGAGGATCCCGGTGGGTCCGTCGACGAACACCGGCTCCGGCACCGGCAGGCTCGACACCGCCGCGACCGCCGTCAGCAGCGCCGCCTCGCGCTCGGCCGCCGCGAGCCGCGTCGCGGGGTCGTCGTCGCGGGACCTGCGCAGCACGAGGTCGCCGGCGGCGAACGCGACGTTGTCGACGCCGGCGCCGAGCGGCACCACCGCCGCGCCGGCGTGGGACGGCAGCTGGCGGCGCAGCGCCGCGCCGATGTCGTCGAGCATCTGGCGAACGTACCCCGCGTCGGCGAGACTGCAAGACATGCCGAGCAAGGTCAACGTCGACGTCGAGGGCCGCACCCTGGGTCTGAGCAACCTCGAGAAGGTGCTCTACCCGGAGACCGGGACGACCAAGGGCGAGATCATCCAGTACTACACGCACGCGGCGTCGGTGCTGCTGCCGCACCTGCGCGACCGCCCCGTCACCCGCAAGCGCTGGCCCAACGGCGTCGAGGAGGCCAGCTTCTTCGAGAAGAACGCGCCGCGCGGCACGCCGCCGTGGGTGCGCACGGCCGAGCTGCCGTCGCCCGGCTCGACGATGGACCGCGAGACCGTCGTCTACGTCATGGCCGACGACCTCCCGACCCTGGTGTGGCTGGCCAACCTCGCCGTGCTCGAGCTGCACGTGCCGCAGTGGACCGTCGACGACTCCGGCGCCGGCACCGACCCCGACCGGCTGGTCGTCGACCTCGACCCCGGCGAGCCGGCCAACGTCATCCAGTGCTGTCAGGTCGCGCTGCTGCTCGGCGAGCTGTTCGACGACGCCGGCCTGCCGTCGTACCCGAAGACCAGCGGGTCCAAGGGCATGCAGCTGTATGTGCCGCTCGACGGCTCGGCCACGTCCGACGACGTCAGCGGGTACGCCCGCGAGCTGGCGCAGCGGCTGGAGAAGGAGCACCCGAAGCTGGTCATCTCGCGCATGGAGCGGGCGGCGCGCGGCGGCAAGGTGTTCATCGACTGGTCGCAGAACAACTCGGCCAAGACGACCATCGCGCCGTACTCCGTCCGCGGCCGGGCCCGCCCGACGGTGTCGACGCCGGTCACGTGGGACGAGGTCGAGGCAGGCGCCCGCTCGACGGCGACCAAGCGGCTGCCCCTCCAGTTCGACATCGACGACGTCCTCGCCCGCCTCGCCGACGACGGCGACCTGCTCGCCCCGATGTTCGACGAGGCCCACGCACTCCCCGGCGGCTGAACCGCCCGCGCGGCAGAGGCGGCCCGCGCCGGGGTGACCTCGCGCGCAGGGTGACACCACCGCCAACTGTTGGCGCCCACGTCACCACCCCACACCCCACCCCCACCCCGCCCCGCCCCGGCGACGACGGGCAACCCCCGCCCGACCACTGCTCGACCAGGCCCACACCCCTCCCCAGCGGCTGAACCGCCCACGCGGCGGAAGCGGCCCGCGCCGGGACGACCTCGCACGCAGGGTGACACCACCGCCAACAGTTGGCGCCCACGTCACCACCCCACACCACACCACACCCCACCCAGCCCCGCCCCGCCCCGGCGGCGACGGGCAACCCCCGCCCGACCCGCTGCTCGACCAGGCCCACACCCCTCCCCGGCGGCTGAACCGCCCGCGCGGCGGAGGCAGCCCGCGCCTGGGTAACCTCGCGCGCAGGGTGACACCACCGCCAACAGTTGGCGCCCACGTCACCACCCCCACACCACACCCCCACCCGGCCCCGCCCGGCGACGACGGGCAACCCCCGCCCGGGTGACGACGGGCAACCCCCGCCTGCCCGCCGTTAGCCGTAGCTGACCGGGCCCTCCGGCAGGCCGGGCAGCAGTTCCTGCACCTCGTCGCGGCCCAGGCCGGTCGCGAGCAGGACGTCGACGGCGAGGGAGCGGACCTGGGCGATCACGATCTGCCCGGCGAAGCCGCCGGTGTGGTCCAGCGCCTCGGTCGCCATGCGGGCGGACTCGACGGCCGACACGCGGGCCTCGCGCGGCTCGTCGCCGCGTTCGAGGTCGATGCGCAGCAGCCGGACGGCGCCGGCCAGCGCGCGCAGCGACTGCGGCAGCACCCGCGGCACCGGCTCGTCGCGCTGCAGCAGGCTGATGACGTGCCGCACCAGCACGCGCGTGTTGCGGGTCATGTGGTCCAGCGGCGTGGCGACGTCGAGGTAGGCGGCGAGGTGGCCGCGCTTCTGCCAGCGCACGGGCGCGATGCGGGCGACCTCGTTGGCGCCCTCCAGAGCCGAGTGCATGGCGTCGACGTCGGCCTGGGTGTCGCGGGCCCGCTCCAGCGCCTGGGCCGCAGCGCCGCGGTCGTGCCCGGCCAGCGCCTGGGCCGCGGACTCCATGACCTCGGCGACGGTGGTGAGCAGCGGGTCGATCTGCCGCCGCGCCGCCGAGACGGGGTTCAGCGGCAGCAGCAGGACGCTGATCGCCAGCCCGACGCCGCAGCCGACGAGAGCGTCGACGAAACGGTCGAGATTGAGGCCGGTGGGGTCGGCCGGGGCCAGCGCGACGACGAGGACGGCGGACGCGCCGGCCTGGGTGACGATCAGCGGGCCGCCGGTGACCAGCAGCGCCAGCACCATCGCCAGCGCGACGACGACGGCCAGCTGCACCACGCCGCCGCCGATCCACGACACCAGCAGGTCGCCGACCAGCACGCCGACCGCGACACCGCCGACCAGCTCCAGCACCCGCGGCAGCCGCTGCCCGAGCCCGCCGCCGAGGATGATCAGTGCGGAGATCGGCGCGAAGAACGGCTGCGCGTGGTCGATCGGCGGGATCGTCGCCAGCCACCACGCCAGCGCCGCGCCGAGCGCCGACTGGACGATCGGCAGCGCGGTGAGCCGGACCCGTCGCAGCCGGGTGCCCGCGCTCTCCTTGGACCGCAGCGCCAGCGCGTCCAGCGCTTCGTCGCGCCGCGGCGACGACGGGGGGTCGGGCGGTCCGGACACGGCCGGGCCGCTACAGGTAGAGGCCGGTCTGGCCGTCGCCGATCCGCTCGGACGCGACGGCGTGCAGGTCGCGCTCGCGCAGCAGCACGTAGGTCTCGCTGCGCACCTCGACCTCGGCCTTGTCCTCGGGGTCGAACAGCACGCGGTCGCCGGCCTCGACGGTGCGCACGTTCGCGCCGACCGCGACGACCCGGGCCCACGCCAGCCGGCGGCCCATGGCGGCCGTGGCCGGGATGACGATGCCGGCGGACGAGCGGCGCTCGCCGTCCTCGCCGTCCAGCGAGACCAGCACGCGGTCGTGCAGCATGCGGATGGGCAGCTTGTCGGGGTCCTGGGTGGTCACAACAGTAGAGAGTACGTCCGGACGGCGGTGGTCAGCGCCGCCGTGCCCGCCACAGCAGCAGCCCGACCACGAGCGCCGCACCGGCCACCGCGCCGAGTACCTCCAGCCGCGGGCTGCCCTCGGGCGTCGTCAGCCGCGCCCGCAGGCCCGCCGTCGACTCCTTGACCAGCCGGGACGGCGCCAGCCGCGCGGTCAGCTCGTCGACGTTGGCGGAGAGCCGGTCGGTGCGAGCCTGGATGTCGGACTCGATCTGGCGGATGCTGCGGCCGCGTTTGGCCAGCTCGGCCTGCACCTCGGGCGCCATGGGCATCGGCTGGCGCGAGGCCGGCAGCATGGGCTCGGTCGGTCTCTGATCCGCGGCGGACACGGATCTACCGTACCGATGCGGCCGCCCAGCCGTATGGATACGGTGTGAACGTGACTGACTCGCGACTCTCCCCGGGCGACGCCGCGCCCGAGTTCACGCTCCCCGACGCCGACGGCAAGCCCGTCTCCCTCGCCGACTACCGGGGGCAGCGGGTCGTCGTCTACTTCTACCCCGCCGCCATGACTCCGGGGTGCACCACGCAGGCCTGCGACTTCCGCGACAACCTCGCGTCGCTGCAGGGCGCCGGGTACGCCGTCCTAGGGGTCTCGCCCGACGCGCCGGCCAAGCTGGCGACGTTCCGCGAGCGCGACCACCTCACCTTCCCGCTGCTCTCCGACGTCGACCGCTCGACGCTCGAGGCGTACGGCGCGTTCGGTGAGAAGAAGCTGTACGGCAAGGTCGTGCAGGGCGTCATCCGGTCGACGTTCGTCATCGACGCCGACCGCAAGGTCGAGAAGGCCATGTACAACGTCAAGGCGACGGGGCACGTCGCCAAGCTCCGGCGCGACCTGGGGCTCGACGCGGCGTGACACGTGCCCGCCTGCGCACCGCCCTCGCCGTCGCGCTGATCGTCCTCGGCACGCCGCTGCTGCTGGCCGGCGCCGCGACCGCCGTGTACGTCGGTCCCGACGACACCGTCGAGTACGCGCGGGCCGACGTCGGCGGCGAGGGCTCCGTCGCGGCCACCGCGGTGGGCCTCGCGACGGTCACCGGCCCGGTGCTGCACGTCAGCGCGCGGATGGCCGACGACAGCGACGTGTTCGTGGGCGTGGGGCACCGCATCCATGTCGATTCCTACCTCGACGGCGTGGGGCAGCAGGCGGTGACGGCGGCGGACCTGCGCGGCGAGGTGACGACGTCGGCGGAGGACGGTTCGCCGGCTCCGGCGGCGCCGCCCGGCGACCTCGACTGGTGGGAGTCCAGCGCGTCCGGGTCCGGCTGGCGCGGCGTGTCGTTCGAGCTGACGGACGAGCCGGTGCGGGTCGTCGTCATGTCGCCGTCGGCGTCGGGCGAGCCGCTGGACGCCGAGCTGAGCCTGGGCATCGAGGTCGACGGCATCTTCGTCACCGGCGTGCTGGTGGGCGTGGGCGGGCTGCTGCTGATCGGCGCCGGCGTGCTGCTGATCTGGCTGCGGCGGCGACGGCGCAAGCGGGAGCGTGCGCTGCGCGCCGTCCCGGACAAGGACGAGGACGAGGCCCCGAAGCCGCCGCCGGACGAGCCGGGCGAGCCGGGCGAGCCGGGCGAGCAGCCCGAGCCGGCGAAGGAGAAGGTCGCGACCGTCACGCCGCTGCCGAAGCGGCCGCTGCCCGAGCGCACCCCGCCGCCCCCGGCGCCCGCGCCGCCGCCGAAGCCGTCCGCCCGCATCGCCGTCGTGCTCGGGCTGACCGGGCTGGTGACGGCCTGCGCCCAGGTGCCCGGCGAGGTCGACGAGGGTGCGCGCGACGCGCTGATCCCGGCCATCACGTCCGACCGCGCCGAGGGGTTCTTCGAGCAGTACAACGAGGTCGTCGGCGCGGCGGCGACCGGAGCCGGCGACGCCCCGCTGGCCGACGTCGAGGGCGGCACGCTGCTGGCGACGTCGCAGTTCGCCGCCGAGGAGCGGCAGGCCACCGGCGCCGCGCCGGAGGGCCTGCCGTCCGCCGTCACCCCGTCCGTCGTGCTGTCGCCGCAGGTCGACGAGTACCCGATGTGGGCCGTCGTCACCGGCCAGTCGTCCGCCGGCGGCGCGCCCTCGTGGTTCCTGCTCACCCGCGAGGACGCCGCGTCGCCGTGGCTGGCCAGCCTCGCCGTCCACCCCGCCGAGGGCACCTCCGTCACCGCGCCGCTCACGGCCGACGGCGCCGCCGTCGTCGCCGACGACGACGCCACCCGCCGCGGCGACGAGGTGCTGGAGGCGCTGCGGGCCTACGGCGAGACCGGCGAGGAGCCCGAGGGCATCGACCTCACCTTCGCCGACGGCCTCACCAACCTGCCGGCGCACGGCCTGCAGCTCGGCACCGCGCCGCCGGAGTTCGGCACCGCCACCCGCAGCTGCGCCGTCGAGAACGCCGGCCAGACGCACTGGCTGCAGACCGAGTACGGCGCCGTCGCCCTGGCCTCGATCAGCTGCACCCAGTCGGTGACGGTGAACCCCGGCTACTCGGTGGTCATCGAGGCGGCCGGCCTGGGCACCATCCCCGGCGGGTCGCAGATCTCGCAGGCCGAGATCTCCCAGAACGCCACCTTCATCCTCTCCGTCGACACCGACGGCTCGGCGACGGTGATCGGACAGCGCATGCAGCCCATCGGCATGACCTGGTCGCTCCCCTAGGATTGGCCGTGCGCGGGAGTGGCGGAATCAGGCAGACGCGCCAGATTTAGGTTCTGGTGTCCTCGGACGTGGGGGTTCAAGTCCCCCCTCCCGCACGAGCCACCTCAATGCTCCTCCGCACGGGACCGGCTGGGCAGCAGGGTCATCAGCGCCGCGGCGAGCACGTACGCCCCGATCTGCCAGGGCAGCGCCGCCGACAGCGCGTCGGCGTGGGCGGTGACGACGTCGAGGCCGGCCGCGTCGTCCAGGGTGGAGAAGAAGACGGTGCCGAGGACGGCAACGCCGAGGGCGTTGCCGACCTGGCTGAAGGTCGTCAGGACGCCGGCGGCGGAGCCGGCGCGGTGCTCGTCAACGGCGGCGATGATGATGCCGATGAGCGGCGGCGCCGCGAGGCCGAGACCGAGGCCGCCGAGGAAGAGCGGCCAGGCCAGCGCCCAGTAGCCGAGGTCGGCCGTGTCGTTCAGCAGCACCAGCAGCAGCACCTGTGCCGCCGCCAGGCTGACCGCGCCGGTCATCAGCAGCGCCCGCCCGGCCTTGGCCGCCAGCTGCACCGACAACGCCGACGTGATGAAGGAGCCGATCGCGTACGGCAGCAGCACCAGCCCGGTCTCCCACGCCGTCCGCCCGGTGCCGTTCTGCAGGTAGAGCACCAGCAGCAGGAAGTACGAGCCGATGGCGCCGAAGAACAGCACCGCGACGACCACGCCGGCGCTGAACCCGCGCCGGGCGAACAGCGCCGGCTCGATCAGCGGGTCGCCGCCGCGGGCCTGGACCCGGCGCTGCCGCCACACCAGCACCGCGACCACCAGCGGCGCGGCGACGAGGCAGGCGACGGTCCAGGCGGGCCAGTCCAGCTCGGGCCCCTGCACCAGCGGCAGCAGCACCAGCACCGTCGCCGCGGTCGCCAGGACGGCGCCGGGGACGTCCAGCCGGGCGGAGCCGGGGTCGCGCGACTCGGCCAGCGTCCGCCACCCGACCACCAGCGCCACCACGCCGATCGGCACGTTCACCCAGAACACCGCGCGCCAGCCCAGCCCCCACAGGTCGCCGTCCACGAGCGCTCCGCCGAGGATCGGCCCGACGACCGCGGCCAGCCCCAGCGTCGCGCCGTACACGCCGAGCGCCGCGGGCCGGTACCGCTCCGGGAAGGTGGACCGGATCATCCCGATCACCAGCGGAATGGTGAACGAGGCCGCCACGCCGGTGAGGATGCGGCTGACCATCAGCCAGCCCGGGTTCGGCGCCAGGGCGGCCAGCGCGGCGAACAGCGTCCCGGCCGCGAGACCGGCCAGGAACACCCGGCGGCGTCCGTACAGGTCGCCGACCCGGCCGCCGGTGATCAGGCCCGCGCCCATCGCGAGGGTGTAGCCGGCCAGCGTCCACTGCACCTGCGCGGGCGTCATGCCCAGGTCGGCGGCCATCGACGGCAGCGCGACCGTGACGATCGTGGCGTCCACGAGGTCCATGAACTCCGCCGTCAGCACGACGGCCAGGCCCACCCACACCGCAGCCGGCAGCCCGGCTGTCTTCGTCTCACTCGATCTCTGCTCCACACAGCCTCTGCGTCACACAACTAATGCATGAGACAGTAAACTGGCCGCCACACGGATGCAAGCGAGAGGGAAGGGGCGGCATGCGGGACGACCTGCTGAACGAGGTCATCGGCGCGCTACCCGGCTGGCTGGTGCGCGCCCAGCAGTTCAACGACCTGGTGGCCGCGCGGCTGGGGGTGTCGTCGTCGGACCTGCAGGCGCTGTTCGTGCTGAGCACCGAGGGCAGCCTGACGCCGGGCGAGCTCGGGCGGCAGATCGGGCTCACCACGGGCGCCGCCTCGCGGATGGTGGAGCGCCTGGTCGTGGCGGAGCTGGTGACGCGCTCACCGGATGCGGCCGACCGGCGCCGGGTCATCGTCACGGCCCGGCCCGAGGCGCTGGACGAGGTCGCCCGGCACTACGGCCCGCTCAACGAGCAGCTGCGTCAGGCGCTCGGCGGCTTCGACGACGCCGGGCTGCGGGCGCTGCGCGACTTCGCCCGCGCGGCGGAGGCCACCACCGAGGGGCTGCTGCGCGCCGAGGCGCCGGACACTCCTACGCGGACGTCTTGACGTGCATCCAGAGCACGACGTCGAGGATGCGCAGCGGCGGGTCGAGCAGGTCGGACTCGCGGACCGCGGACTCGGCGGTGACCTTCTCGAGCAGCCGCCGCACCTCGGTGTCGGTGACGAGGTGCTGGTAGACCAGCCAGTCGACGCGGCGGTCCTCGCCGACGCCGAGGAGGCCGCGGGTGACGAGGGAGTCGCGGACGGGGAACAGGCGGGGCCGCTTGCGGGCGCACAGCTTCGACGCCGCGACCCACTTGTTGCCGCCGAGGGCGTTCTTGAGTTGCAGGTGCAGGTGCTCGGCGGCGTCGAGGACGGTGTCGTCGGCGTCGGCGAGGTCGGTCTCGACCGGCACCATGCGTAATGCCTTGAGGACGTCGTTGCGGTGCGGGCCGCCCTGCAGCAGCTGCCGCCCGGCCCGCGGCCCGACGCTGATGCCCAGCAGCGACGTGGCGTAGAGGTCGGCGGCGGTGATGGAGTCGTACTCCACCGGTCCGACCGCGAGGAAGCTGCGGCCGGCGTGGTTGGAGTCGCGGTCGTAGAAGAGCCGGAGGTTCTGCACGGCGGCAGGGTCCTCGAGGGCGCCCAGCGCGGCCGAGCGGGCGCGGTCGAGCTGAGCGGAGGACGGCCGACGGGCGCGTGTCGGGGTCACGACGATCATCGTCGCAGGCTCCCCGGACACATCCAACCCCTCGGACCGTCAAGTGGACGTCAGAATTGCGGCCGCGAGCGTGTAGAACGCGTGAAGATGCGGCCATGGGCGGCCTTCGCGACCCTAGCGTCGCCGGCATGGAGCACTCACAGCCGTTGTTCGTCCCCGTCCGCTCGACGTCGCCCTGGCTGGCCGTCGTCACCGCTCGGCTCCCCGAGGGCGGCCGCGTCGGCCTGGCCTTCACCAGCGCCGAGGCGCTCGCCGCCGCCATGGGCCGTGCGCAGCCGTGGACCCGGCTCAGCCTCGCCGCCCAGCGCGCGCTGCTCGCCCCGCTCGGCGTCACCGGCATCCGGGTCGACCCGGTCCTCGTCGCGGCTCCCCTGACGGGAACCCGTCATGCCGCGTGAGCTGGACGCCGTCGACCGGGTGATCCTGGGCCAGCTGCTGCGGATCGGCCGCTCGCCGCTGCACGTCCTCGCGCGGCGGGCCGGGCTGAGCGTGTCGGCGATGTCGGTGCGGGTCCGGCGGCTGGAGGAGGCCGGCATCATCGCCGGCTTCCGCGCCCAGCTCGACCTCGACGCCGTCGGGCGGCCGGTGCAGGCGGTGGTGCGGGTCGAGCTGGCGCCGGAGACCGAGCGGCCGATCTTCGAGAAGTGGCTCGGCGGCCGGCCGGCGGTGACGGCGGCCTGGCAACTGGCCGGCGACGCCGACTACGTCGTGCACCTGGCCTGCCGCGACGTGTCCGGGCTCGACGACGAGCTGCGCGAGCTGACGGCGCACGGCGGCGCCCAGCGCACGTCGACGAGCATCGTGCTGCACGCCGTCGCCGATCTGGGCGGCCATCTCACCGACTGATGCGGAGCTGACGTACCCTCGCAGGCGCACCCGCCGCCGCGACGAGGGACGTGAGGGCCGATGGCCGAGCCGACCGCCGACGACTGGGGCGCCAGGTACGCCGCCAGGCGGCACACGTACGAGGAGTGCGCGAGCCGTCTCCGGGACCTGCTGAAGGACGTGCTGAGGTCGGCGGACATCGAGGTGGTGCAGATCGAGTCGCGCGCCAAGACCGTCGCCAGCTTCGTCGAGAAGATCACCCGGAAACGCCGCGACGACCCCGACCCGATCGCCGCCATGACCGACCTCGTCGGCCTGCGCGTCATCACCTACTACGCCGAGGACCTTCGGCGGGTCGGCGCGCTGATCGACCGCGAGTTCGAGATCGACCACGAGAACTCCGCCGACAAGATCGACGGGCTCGCGCTGGACCAGTTCGGCTACCGCTCCACCCACTACGTGGTGCGACTCGGCCCGTCGCGGCGCGACCTGCTGGAGTGGGCGCCGTTCCAGGCGATCCGGGCGGAGATCCAGGTGCGGACGGCGCTGCAGCATGCCTGGGCGGCGGTCAGCCACAAGGTCGAGTACAAGTCGGCCGCGCTCCCCGAGCCGGTCCGCCGCCGGCTCTACCGGCTCAGCGCGCTGTTCGAACTGGCCGACGAGCAGTTCTCCAGCCTCCGCGACCAGAGCGACGCGACCGACACCGAGTACCGCGCCGAAGTGAGCCGCGGCAGCCTGGACGTCCCGGTCGACACCTCGTCGATCGGCGCCTACCTGAGCATCACCGGCCGCGGCGACGAACTGAAGGCGTTCTTCCACGCGAACGGCTTCGACGCCGCGGCGGCGGTCTCCGAGGAGCGGCTCAGTCGCGACCGTTCGGACCTCGTCGACGTGCTCAACCGGTTCGGCCTCACCACCCTGGCCGACCTCGACGCGTTCATCGCCGACACCGCGCGCATGCGGTCCGCCCTGCGGCTGGTGCTGGAGGTGCACCGACGGCTCGATGCCGCTCCGGCGGCGTCGCTGGACGACGCGCTGACGCTGCTGCTGATCGCGGCGCTGGACGACAGCGACCGCCCGGGCTCGCCGCCGTACGCGGAGGACTGGGCCGAGGCGCTGAGCCAGATCCGCCAGGAGGCCTGAGAGCCAGGCAATGTGCGTACGACGTACGCGTACGGTGTACGCTGTGGGCATGACCATCCTCGTCACCGGTGCGACCGGAAGCGTCGGCCGCCTCGTCGTCGACCAGCTGCTCACCCTCGGCGCCACGGACGTGCGCGCCCTCGTCCGCAACCCGGCCAAGGCCACACTGCCCGTCGGCGTCGAGGTCGCGACCGGCTACGTCGGCGCGCCCGGCACGCTGGACGGCGTCTTCGACTGCGTCGAGCGCCTCTACCTGACGTCGTACGCCGAAACCGCCGCCGAGGTGCTCGCCCTGGCTCACAAGGCCGGCGTCCAGCACGTCGTCAGCCTGTCCGGCGAGCGGGAGAGCTGGTGGGGCTCGATCGTCGACGACGTCGAGGCGTCCGGCATCGCGTGGACACACCTGTGGCCGGGCGAGTTCATGGAGAACGCGACCCTGTGGTCCGACCAGATCCGCACGACCGGCCAGGTCCGCGACGGCTACGCGGCGTCGGCCAACGCCCCCATCGCGATGGACGACGTCGCCGCGGTGGCCGCGGTCGCGCTGGTCCAGGACGGCCACGTCGGCCAGGCGTACTCCCTCACCGGCCCCGAGACGCTGACCCGCGCCGAGAAGGTCGCGCTCATCGGCCGCGCGCTCGGCCGCGACGTCCCGTACGTCGAGCTGAGCCGCGACGACGCCATCACCGAGCTCAGCGTCTCCATGGGCGAGTACGCCGAGTGGTACGTCGACGGCGAGAAGGACCTCGTCGACCACCCGCAGCAGGCCACCGGCGCCGTCGCCGAGCTGCTCGGCCGGCCCGCCACGACGTTCGCCGACTGGGCCGTGCGGAACGCGACCCTGTTCCGCTGACCCGCGGCCGCATTACAGTCGAAATGTGACGGTCGTCGTTCTGCTCATCATCGCCGTGGTCGTGGTGCTCGTGCTGGCTGCGACGGTCGTCTTCGCGCGCCAGCCCACGTCCGGTACGGGCCGCATCGCCCGGTACCGGCGGCGGGCTCGCTCGGCGCCGATGTTCCGCCTCGAACGACTCAGCCAGCACCGCTACGTCCTGCGCAACGACGGCGGCACGCCCGCCTACGACGTCCGTCTCGACACCGCCGATCTCACCGTCACGGAGGGCGAGACCCACCTGCGTGAGTTCGGCCCGCGACACGCCGAACACTACCTGCTGATCCAGCCGATGCACGGACGGGTCGCGGACCTCGTGGTCCGCTGGCACGTCCGGCCGGGCGACGACGACGTGCAGGTCACGCCGTTGCCGCTGGACATCGAGGCGGCCTCCGAAGGGCAGGACGCCTGACCATCCAACCGCCGCGGCACGCGGGTTCGCAGAGCCGCCACCCGCCGCCCCGGATGATGACTTAAGGTCGTCCAATGCTTGGCCTGCCGGACCACATCAAGGCGTGTCTTTTCGACCTTGACGGAGTCCTCACACCCACCGCGGAAGTGCACAAAGCCGCCTGGAAGGCGACGTTCGACACGTTTCTCCGCGACCGCGCGCAAGGCGCGGACGACCCCTTCGTTCCCTTCGACATCGACAGCGACTACAACGTCTACGTCGACGGCAGACAGCGCGCCGACGGCGTGCGCTCGTTCCTCGCCTCGCGCGGCATCACGCTGCCCGAGGGGACGCCCGACGACCCCGGCACCGCCGACACCGTCAACGGCGTCGGCAACCGCAAGAACGTCGTGCTGCTGGAGCGGCTGCGCGAGGTCGGCGTGCGCCCGTACCCGGGCTCCGTCACCTACCTGCACGCGGCCGTCGAGGCCGGGCTGCGCCGGGCCGTCGTGTCGGCCAGCGCGAACTGCCGCGAGGTCGTCGCGGCCGCCGGCATCGCCGACCTCCTCGAGGTCCGCGTCGACGGCCTGACGGCGCGCGCGGAGGGCCTGCGCGGCAAGCCCGAACCCGACTCCTTCCTCGCCGCGGCCGAGCGGCTGGGCGTCGCGCCCGGCGAGGCCGCCGTGTTCGAGGACGCGCTCGCCGGGGTCCAGGCGGGCCGCGCGGGCGACTTCGGCTTCGTCGTCGGCGTCGACCGCGTCGGCCAGGCCGAGGCGCTGCGCGAGCACGGCGCCGACGTCGTCGTCACCGACCTCGGTGACCTCCTCGTGGAGGCGGGCCGATGATCCGCGAGAGCGCCTACCCCTGCGAGCCGTGGCGCATCCGCGAGGCCACCCTGGACCTCGACCTGCTGGCGCAGTCCGAGTCGGTGCTCGCGCTGTCCAACGGCCACATCGGCCTGCGCGCCAACCTCGACGAGGGCGAGCCGCACGGGCTGCCCGGCAGCTACCTCAACTCGTTCTACGAGCTGCGCCCGCTGCCCTACGCCGAGGCCGGCTACGGCTACCCCGAGCAGGGCCAGACGGTCGTCAACGTCACCAACGGCAAGCTGATCAGGCTGCTCGTCGACGACGAGCCGTTCGACGTCCGCTACGGCGACCTGCAGGCGCACGAGCGGGTGCTCGACATGCGCGCCGGCACGCTGGACCGCACCGTCGAGTGGGTCTCGCCGGCCGGCCAGGCGGTGCGCGTCCGCTCGACCCGGCTGGTGTCGTTCATCCAGCGCGCCGTCGCCGCCATCTGCTACGAGGTCGAGCCGGTCGAGAACGAGGCCCGCGTCGTCATCCAGTCCGGGCTGGTCGCCAACGAGGAACTGCCGGTCACCAAGAAGGACCCGCGCGTCGCGGCGCTGCTGGAGGAGCCGCTGGAGTCCGAGGAGCACATCGCCAACGGCGCCGGCGGCCTGCTGATCCACCGGACGAAGGCCAGCGGCCTGCGCATGGCGGCCGCCATGACACACGTCGTCGAGGGCCCCGACCGCACCGTCGTCAGCACCGAGGCGTTCCCCGACTGGGCCCGCACCACCATCGCGTGCGTGCTCAAGCCGGGCGAGAAGCTGCGCGTCGTCAAGCTGCTCGCGTACGGCTTCTCCAGCCGCCGGTCGCTGCCGGCGCTGCGCGACCAGGTCGGCGCGGCGCTGGCGTCGGCGCGGCTGACCGGCTGGGAGGGGCTCTGCCAGGGGCAGCGCGAGTATCTCGACGCGTTCTGGGACGCCGCCGACGTCCGCGTCGACGGCGACCCCGAGGTGCAGCAGGCGGTCCGGTTCGGGCTGTTCCACGTCCTGCAGGCCGGCGCGCGCAACGAGATGCGGCCGATCCCGGCGAAGGGCCTGACCGGTCCCGGGTACGACGGCCACGTCTTCTGGGACACCGAGATGTTCGTGCTCCCGGTGCTCATCTACACCCAGCCCGACGCGGCCGCGCAGGTGCTGCGCTGGCGGCACGCGACGCTCGACCTCGCCCGCGAGCGGGCCCACACCCTGGGCCTGAGGGGCGCGGCGTTCCCGTGGCGGACCATCCGCGGCCACGAGACGTCCGGCTACTGGCCGGCCGGGACCGCCGGCTTCCACATCGGCGCCGGCATCGCCGACGCGACGATGCGCTACATCCAGGCCACCGGCGACGAGGTGTTCGAGCGCGAGGTCGGGGTCGAGCTGCTGGTCGAGACCGCGCGGCTGTGGCGCTCGCTCGGCCACCACGACCGTCACGGCGGCTTCCACATCGACGGCGTCACCGGGCCGGACGAGTACTCGGCGGTGTCCAACGACAACGTCTACACGAACCTCATGGCGCAACGGAACCTCGTCGGCGCCGCCGACGCCGTGCTCCGTCACCCCGACGTCGCCGCCGCCCTGGAGGTCGACGACGAGGAGACCGCGTCCTGGCGCGACGCCGCCGGCGCCATGACCATCCCGTACGACGCCGAACTGGGCGTGCACCAGCAGTCCGAGGGGTTCACGAGGTTCCAGGAGTGGGACTTCGAGGGCACGGCGCCCGACGACTACCCGCTGCTGCTGACGCACCCCTACTTCGACCTCTACCGGCGTCAGGTCATCAAGCAGTCCGACCTCGTGCTGGCCATGCACTGGCGCGGCGACGCGTTCACGCCGGCCGAGAAGGTGCGCAACTTCAGCTACTACGAGGCCCGCACCGTCCGCGACTCGTCGCTGTCGTCGTGCACCCAGGCCGTCATGGCGGCCGAGACCGGGCACCTGGAGCTCGCGCACGACTACCTCGGCGAGGCCGCCCTGACCGACCTGCACGACAGCCACTCCAACACCAGCGACGGCGTCCACCTGGCGTCGCTCGCCGGGGCGTGGCTCGGTCTCGTCGCCGGCTACGGCGGCATGCGCGACCACGACGGCGTGCTCTCGTTCGCCCCGCGGCTGCCGAGCCGCATCGGCCGGCTGGACTTCTCGCTGCTGTGGCGAGGGCTGCGGCTGCGGGTCAGCGTCCGGCCCGACGAGGTCACGTACTACCTGCGCGAAGGCGACCACGAGGACGGCTCGCAGCTGGAGCTGCTGCACCACGGCGAGCCGGTCACGGTCCGCATCAGCGCGCCGGTCACCGTCAAGATCCCGCCGGCGCCGGCGCGCGAGCCGGAACCGCACCAGCCGGCCGGACGCGCTCCGGTCCGGCGCGGGGTGCACACGACGACCGCGACCAGCTGACGTCACAGGGTTGTGGGTGCGGGGTGTGGGGACGTCTCCCCGCACCCCGCCTCCCCGCACTCCGCCGCGCCGACGTCGGCCGTGCGCGCGTCGTGGTAGGCATGACCCGCCCCTCTAGGGAGGGTGCCCACCCTACGGGCGGGCACCGACAAGATCGCCGCGCGCGGGAATCGGCAGCCCCGGCCCCACCGGCCCCGCGTGACCGCCCCGACCCGGCCGCCTCCACCCCGATAACCAGGTGCTCCGTCCTTGCCGGGCACCGTAGGCTTGACGACGTATGCCTGCCTCCCCCACCACGACCACGTTGGCCGATCTGCGCGCCCGGCTGCCAGAGCTGACGCTGCGCGACGAGCGGCGGCTCGCGCGCAGGCTCGACGGCGTGCGCAAGGTCCGCGACGGCGAGGCGCGAACGTCTGCGCTGGCCGAGATCGCGCACGAGGTCGACGCCGCGGAGCGGCGGGTCGAGCGCCGCAAGGCGACCGTCCCCGCCGTGCGGTACCCGCAGGAACTGCCGGTCAGCCAGCGCCGCGACGAGATCGCCGCCGCGATCCGCGACCACCAGGTCGTCATCGTCGCCGGTGAGACGGGGTCCGGGAAGACGACGCAGCTGCCGAAGATCTGCCTCGAGCTGGGCCGGGGCATCCGCGGCGCCATCGGGCACACCCAGCCGCGCCGGCTGGCCGCGCGCACCGTCGCCGAGCGGGTCGCCGAGGAACTGCACACCGAGCTGGGCCGCGCCGTCGGCTACCAGGTCCGGTTCACGGCGAAGGCCGGCGACGACACGCTGGTCAAGCTGATGACCGACGGCATCCTGCTGGCCGAGATCGGGCAGGACCGCCTGCTGCGCCGCTACGACACGCTGATCATCGACGAGGCGCACGAGCGCAGCCTGAACATCGACTTCATCCTGGGCTACCTCAAGCAGCTGCTGCCGAAGCGGCCCGACCTCAAGGTCGTCATCACCTCGGCGACGATCGACCCCGAGCGGTTCGCGCAGCACTTCGACGACGCCCCGATCATCGAGGTCAGCGGCCGGACGTACCCGGTCGAGGTCCGCTACCGCCCGCTCGAACCGGAGACCGACGAGGCCGGTGGCGAGCCGCGCGACCAGATCCAGGCCATCGTCGACGCGTGCGACGAGCTGGCGCTGGAGGCGCCGGGCGACGTCCTGGTGTTCCTGTCCGGCGAGCGGGAGATCCGCGACACCGCCGACGCGCTGCGCAAGCGGTACGCGGCCGCGCCGCAGGGGACGCTCGAGGTGCTCCCGCTCTACGCCCGGCTGTCGGCCGCCGAGCAGCACCGCGTGTTCCAGCAGCACACCGGACGGCGCATCGTGCTGGCCACGAACGTCGCCGAGACGTCGCTGACGGTGCCCGGCATCCGCTACGTCGTCGACCCCGGCACGGCGCGCATCTCCCGCTACAGCAACCGGACGAAGGTGCAGCGGCTGCCGATCGAGCCGGTGTCGCAGGCGTCGGCGCGGCAGCGGGCCGGTCGCTGCGGCCGGCTCTCCGACGGCATCTGCGTCCGCCTGTACTCCGAGGACGACTTCGACGCGCGGCCCGCGTTCACCGAGCCGGAGATCCTGCGCACGAACCTCGCGTCGGTCATCCTGCAGATGACGGCGCTCGGGCTGGGCGACGTCGCGGCGTTCCCGTTCCTCGACCCGCCCGACCGCCGCAGCGTCGCCGACGGCGTCAACCTGCTGGTCGAGCTGGGGGCGCTCGATCCCGCCGCCCGCGACCCGAAGGAGCGTCTCACCACCACCGGACGGTCGCTGTCGCAACTGCCCATCGACCCGCGGCTGGCCCGGATGATCCTCGAGGCGAACCGCAACGGCTGCGTCCGCGAGGTGCTGGTCATCGCCGCCGGGCTGACCATCCAGGACCCCCGAGAGCGGCCGACCGACCAGCGCGAGGTCGCCGATGCGTTCCACGCGCGCTTCGCCGACCCGACGTCGGACTTCCTGGCGTTCCTCAACCTCTGGAAGTACGTCAAGGAGCAGCAGGACGCCCTCTCCTCCAGCGCCTTCCGGCGCCTCTGCCGCACCGAGCACCTCAACTACCTGCGCATTCGCGAGTGGCAGGATCTCGAGTCGCAGCTGCGCCAGCTGGTGAAGCCGCTCGGCGTCACGCTCAACACCCCCGACGGCGCGCCCGATCACATCCACCAGTCGCTGCTGTCGGGGCTGCTCTCGCACATCGGCGTCAAGGACGAGTCGATCAACGAGTACCAGGGCGCGCGCGGCGCGAAGTTCGCCGTCTTCCCCGGGTCGGGGCTGTTCAAGAAGCCGCCGCGCTGGGTGATGTCGGCCGAGCTGGTCGAGACGTCGCGGCTGTGGGCGCGCGTCAACGCCCGCATCGACCCCGCCTGGGCCGAGCCGCTGGCCGAGCACCTGGTGAAGCGGACGTTCAGCGAGCCGCACTGGGAGCGCAAGGCCGGCGCCGTCGTCGGCTACGAGAAGGTCATGCTCTACGGCGTGGTCATCGTGCCGCGGCGCAAGGTGCAGTACTCCCGCGTCGACGCCGAGCTGAGCCGCGAGCTGTTCATCCGGCACGCGCTGGTCGAGGGCGACTGGACGACCCATCACAAGTTCTTCCACGAGAACCGCGAGCTGCTGGACGACGTCGAGGAGCTCGAGCACCGCGCCCGCCGCCGCGACATCGTCGTCGACGACGAGACGCTGTTCGAGTTCTACGACCAGCGCATCCCCGCCGACGTCGTGTCCGGACGCCACTTCGACAGCTGGTGGAAGAAGGCCCGGCACGAGCGTCCCGACCTCCTCACGTTCAGCACCGACCTGCTGACCACCGACGCCGCCGGCGCCGTCACCCAGACCGACTACCCCGACAGCTGGCCCGGCGACGACCTCGGCCTGCGGCTGACGTACCAGTTCGAGCCGGGGTCCAGCGCCGACGGCGTCACGGTGCACGTCCCGATCGAGGTGCTCAACCAGGTCGAGCCCGACGGGTTCGACTGGCAGGTCCCGGGGCTGCGGCCGGAGCTGGTGACGGCGCTGATCAAGGCGCTGCCGAAGCAGTTGCGCCGCTCGTTCGTCCCGGCGCCCGACACCGCGCGCGAGGCGCTCGCCCAGCTGCCGCCGTCGCGGCAGTCGTTCACCGCCGCGCTGGCCCGGGTGCTGCACCGGCTGCGGGCCGTGCCGGTGACGGCCGACGACTTCGACCTGAGCAAGGTGCCCGACCACCTGCGCATGACGTTCCGGGTGCTGGACGAGAAGGGCAAGCCGGCCGGCGAGGGCAAGGATCTCGACGCGCTGAAGGTGCGGCTGAAGCAGCAGTTGCGTCAGACCATGGCGGCCGCGGCCAGCAGCATCGAGCGCACCGGCCTGACCGCATGGCCGGGCGGCGAGGTGCCGCGCACGTTCGAGCAGCGCCGCTCCGGCCACGTCGTCACGGGCTACCCGGCGCTGGTCGACGAGGGTGCGACGGTCGCGCTGAAGGTGCTGCCCACCCCGGCCGACCAGGCCCGGGCCATGTGGACGGGCAACCGGCGGCTGCTGCTGCTCGACATCGCGTCGCCGACGTCGTTCGTGCAGCGTCACCTCACCAACCGGTCGAAGCTGGTGCTCAGCCAGAACCCTGACGGCTCCGTCGCGACCCTGCTCGACGACGTCGCCGCCGCGTCGGTCGACTGGCTGGTCGGCGAGGCCGGCGGCCCGGCGTGGGACGAGGCCGCGTTCGCGGCGCTGCGCGAGCGGGTCCGCTCCGACCTCATCGAGACCGTCTTCGAGGTGGTCGCCGACGTCGAGAAGGTGCTCGACGTCGCCCACCGGGTCGCGGCGGCGTTGAAGAGCACCACGAGCCTCGCGCTGACGGCGTCCCTGGTCGACGCCCGCGACCACCTCGCCCGCCTGATGCCGCCCGGCTTCGTCACGTCCACCGGGCGGCGGCGAATGCCCGACCTGCTGCGCTACCTGAAGGGCATCGAGCGCCGGCTGGAGAAGCTGCCGACCAGCCCGCAGCGCGACCACCAGCACATGGAGACCGTCCGCCGGGTCACCGAGGAGTACGAGGCCGCGCTCGCCGCCCTCCCGCCCGGCCACGGCCCCACCCCCGGGCACGACGCCGTCCGCCGGATGATCGAGGAACTGCGGGTCAGCCTGTTCGCCCAGGAGCTCGGCACCGCCCAGCCGGTGTCGGAGAAGCGCCTGTTCAAGGCCATCGACGCGCTCTACGACACCGCCTAGATCACGATGGTCTCCCGCGCTGCGTAGCGGCGGCCGTTGACGACGACGGTGCGCACGTCGGGCAGCGGCGGGAGGTGCAGGATCGTCCGGCGCGGCGCGTGGTGCCAGTGACCCGTCACCGTCACGTCGAGCGTCCGCCCGTCGTCCTCCAGGCCGAACTCGAGGTCGACGGGACCGTACTGCGTCGCGACCTGCTCGAACGTCGTCCGTGTGTCGCCCGAGATCCAGGACAGCGGGCACAGCCGGAGCAGGTGCAGGATGTCGTCCTCGAGGCTGTCGTCGATGACCGCGTGCAGGATCGTCCACACCACGATCGGGTACGAGAACAGGTTCCCGTAGATGGCGTTGCGGTGCTCGCTGGAGATGTAGGTGTCCTGCGACAGACCGCCGGCGATCAGCCCGAACATCCCCTCCAGGTAGCGCTGGCGGTCGCCGAGCTGCCAGGTGTGGAACAGGTTCCAGCTGTAGCACGGCTCGCTCGACGACTGTTCGTGGTCGAGCACCGCGGGGTACAGGGCGTTGTGGTGGACGGGGTCGAACAGCGCGGTGTTCGGGCCGACCCGGAAGAACTCGACGAACGACGTCATCAGCGGGTCCGACGCCGGCATCAGGCCGGCCCACACCGACATCAGCGCGCCGGTGTCGAGCATCGTGAAGTCGTCCCAGACGCCGTCGCCGGTGAACTGCGGCCTGAACACCGGCCAGCTGTTGCCGTCGGCGTCGGTCCAGGTCGCCGAGCGGTCACCGAGGTCGCGCATGGCCTGGGCGTACGTCGCCCGGAAGGTGTCGGCGAGGGCGGCGAACTCGGCCGCGCGGGGGTGCTTCTCGCGCTTCAGCAGCCGGACCGCGGAGGCCAGCCCCTTGTAGGTGAAGCACTGGCTGATCATCCCCTGCGTCTCCACGCCCTCGTCGGTCGAGTGGCCCGGCGGCATGAGGCCGGGCACGCCGTCATGCCCGGTGAGCGCGACGGCCTGGGCGATGTACTCGCACGCCATCACCACTGGCTCCAGCCACCGGTCGACGAACTCCCGGCGGCCGGAGAGCAGCGCGTGCGTCGAGATGATCTCCAGGATCGCACCGTGGTCGCTCATCCAGTCGATCGCCTGCAGCTCCTGCGGCGTCGACAGGTAGCCGGGGTAGCTCCCGCCGGCGAAGATGGCGCCGGGCGGCGTCCGCGTGCCCTGGTATTCCTTGTAGATCTCGATGTGCTGCTCGACGACGTCGTGCAGGCCCAGCCGGTCCAGGAACATGTGGCTGATCATCGACGTCGGCGTGCTCCACAGCACGTCGTAGGCGTAGGAGCCGGAGAGGAACGAGAACAGGCCGAGGTCCGGGCTCTTCTCGGCGACGATCTCGGCCAGCTGCGGGCCGCGGCGCAGCACCTGGTTCACGTGGTTGTCCGGGGTGGTGATGCGGGCGCCCTGGCCGTCCGGGGCCCAGAAGCCGTCGGACTCCGCCAGCGCGCCCTCCCAGCCGAGCGCGTACTCACCCTCGACGTCGGCCCGCGCGCCGGGCAGCAGCGGCACCAGCAGGTCGATGTGGCTGCCGACCTGCGCCGGCAGGCTGAGGTCCAGGTCGTAGACGCCGTCCATGCTGCCCGGCGCCAGCGTGATCCGGCCGCCCTCGGCCGTGCGGACCATCAGCCGCACGTTGCCGTCGTCGTCCGTGATCGGCACGTCGACCGGCCGGAGGTCGGGATTCCACACCCGCTGCATGGTCAGGCCGCCGTCCAGCGGGGCGAGCGCCGGCACCGTCCGCAGCGGGACGCCGTTCTCCTGCTCGTACGGGCCCTGCGGCCGCATGTACGCCTTGCTCAGCCACAGCCGGAACGCGAACTCGTCCGGCGGTTCGACCGGGTCGACGTGGGTGACCTCGAAGCGCACCCACGAGTACAGCGGCTCGACGGCGGTCTGCACCTCGCCGGCGCCGGGCAGGTGCGCGAACACGGACTGCCGGATGACCACGCGCTCCGGGCGCCGGAACTCCGTCCACAGCACCGGCGCGTCGTGGTCCTCGTGCCACCCCTGCTTCCGGTACCCGAGGTCGTCGTCCCAGACCTCGCGCTCGGAGTCGGGGAACGGGCGGAACCCGCCGACCCGCTGCGGCATCACGACGGTGAGCTGGAAGTTTCGGCCCTGGTACGGCATCACGTTCGGCTTGGCCGAGATGACCCAGCTCGGCTCGCAGATCAGGGCGCCGTTGTAGACGGAGGTGAACCGGAACAGGTGCCCCTTCCACCCGATCGGCGTCCACACGTTCCGCTGCGGCGGCCACCACCGCAGCGCCGCCTCCAGGTCCGGTTCCGGGCCGTCCGCCGGCAGCGGCCGCCGTTCGAACGTGTCGGCCCGCGCGACCGACGACAGCCCTGGCGCGGTCGCGGCCAGCGCTCCTCCAGCGGCTGTTCCCCCGGCGAGACGCAGCAATCCCCGTCGCGACATGGCAGGCATGAGTGGCTCCGTTCTGGACAAGTAGTTTCGATATTTCGAAAACATTTCCAGCTATCCGGATGCGGGGAATCATGCCAGTGATCGTTCGCGGCGGCAAGAGCCCGGGGGCGGCCCGCATGGCTCTGCTCGGCCCACCTGGCGGCGCCAGCGAACCGCGAGCCGGGCCGAGTCGAGCCGGGTCGGGTCAAGCCGGGCCGAGCCGGACCAAGCCGAGCCGGGCCGAGCCGGACCAAGCCGAGCCGGGCCGAGCCGGGCCGAGCCGGGCCGAGCCAGTCGAGCCGAGTCGGGCCAATCGGGTCGATCCGAGCGACGTTGTCGGGTGCCCGCCCGTAGGGTGGGCCCCACCCGGGCCGGGAGGGGGCGACCTACCACGGCGCGACGCCTTCACAGCGTCGTCGCTGGACCCGCGGCTACCACACCGTGCGCCGCGGCCCGGCCCCATGATCATCAACCTTCTGTGCTGCTCTGACAACGCAAAAGGTGGATGAAACCCAGAAGCGGCCAGTGGACCGGGACGGCAACGGAGTCGGTCGCCGAGTACGCCAGGTGGCCAGAGGTGGCCAGCCGACAGCTACGCACAGCGGAGCCGGTAGCCAAACGCCGCGAACGGACGGGCAGCGGCCAGCGAAGGAAGAGCCGAGCGGAGCCGGTCGCCAAGAACACCACCCACGACCCGCCACTGGCCGGCAAACCAGAAGACCAGCAGGCCCAGAAGCCGGGCCCATCTCTCGGCCGGCCCCCTGACGCTGCTTGAACGGGGGCGCGGGCGGCCGGGTCAAGCGGTCCTCCGACCGCGCGAAGCGCCACACCATGAGGTCCGCTTGAGGCGGCCGCCCGCGCCCCCGACAATCGAGAGCAGCAGGGGGCTGGCCAACGCGGCAACCCGGCCAACGAGTGCCCGGCGGACCGAGCCCGGCCCACCCCACAACCCGGCGCACTCGCCGAACGCAGCGCACCCCCGAGCACACCGCACCCCGTGCTCAGCCCACCCACCACCCGCACCGCACCCCGAGCGCAGTCCACCGCGCCCCCACGCGCAGCCCACCCACCACGCCGCCCGCCTCACACAGCAGGCGGGGCCACCGAACGCGGATCGAAGCCGTACGGCAGCTCCAGCCGGTGCGCCGCCAGTAGCGCCTCGTCGGCCAGCAGGTCGGCCGTCGGACCGTCGGCTACCACCGTCCCGTCCGACAGCACGACCGAGCGCGGGCACAGTTGCAGCGCGAACGGCAGGTCGTGCGTCACGACCAGTTGGGTGACGTCGAGGGCGTCGAGGATCTCGTGCAGCTCGCGCCGGCTGGCGGGGTCGAGGTTGCTGGTCGGCTCGTCCAGCACCAGGATCTCCGGCCGCATCGCCAGCACCGTCGCGACCGCCACCCGGCGGCGCTGGCCGAACGAGAGGTGGTGCGGCGGACGGCCGGCGACGTCGCTCATGCCGACGAGGGCGAGCGCCTCGTCGACCCGATCGTCGAGCTCGGCGCCGCGCAGGCCGAGGTTGGCCGGGCCGAACGCGACGTCGTCGCGGACGGTCGGCATGAACAGCTGGTCGTCGGGGTCCTGGAAGACGATGCCGACCCGGCGGCGGACCTCGCGCAGCGTGTCGCGGTCGCCCGGCCGCACCTCCAGCCCGCCGACGCGGACGGTGCCGGCGCCGCCGGACAGGATGCCGTTGAGGTGCAGCACCAGCGTCGTCTTGCCGGCGCCGTTGGGCCCGAGCAGCGCGACCCGCTCGCCCCGCCCGATCGTGAGGTCGACGCCGAACAGCGCCTGGTGCCCGTCGGCGTAGGCGAACGCCAGCCCGGCGACCTCCAGCGACGCGTCGCCCGTCATGACAGCACCGCCGTCAGTGCGACCACCACGGCCGCCATCGGGAGCACGGCGCCGCGCAGCCAGTCGGCGCGGCTCGCGCCCGCCGTGGCCGTCAGCGGCATCGAGCCGCCGTAGCCGCGCGACAGCATCGCCAGGTGCACCCGCTCACCCCGCTCGTAGGACCGGACGAACAGCGCGCCGGCGCCCTGCGCGACCACCCGGACGTGCCCGAGGTGGCGAGCCTCGAAGCCGCGCGACTCGCGGGCGATGCGCATGCGCCGCAGGTCGCCGGTGACGACGTCGGCGTATCGGATCATGAACGATGCGATCTCTACCAGCCGGTCTGGTACGCGCAGCCGCTGCAGCCCGGCGAGCAGCGACCGCACGTCCGTCGTCGCCGCCAGCAGGATCGACGCGACGACGCCCAGGGTGCCCTTGGCGAGGATGTTCCAGCCGGTCAGCAGGCCGTGCTCACTCAGCGACAGTCCGAGCACGTCGACCCGCGGGCCCTGCGACACGAACGGCATGAGCAGCGCGAACACGACGAACGGGATCTCTACCACCATCCGTGCGACGATCACCCGCGCCGGGACGCGGGCGAGCACCGCCACGCCGGCCAGCAGCGCCGCGTAGGCGCCGAACGCCCCGAACTCGTCCCGCGGCGTCGCGACCACCACCAGCACGAACGCCAGCAGCGCCAGCACCTTCACGTGGGCCGGCAGCCGGTGCACCGATGAGTCGCCCGGCCGGTACAGCGCGGGCCCGTGACCGCCGCTCACCGGACGGCGTCCTCCCGCCTCGCCTCGGCGGACGACCGGCGGCCGACCAGCCGGAACAGCACCACGCCGACGATCACGACCACCGCGACGCCGAGGACGCCGGCCACGCCGACGGGGATGCCGCCGACCTCGCCGTAGTCGGCCAGCGCGGAGCCGCCGAACGCGTGGTCGCGGGCGGTCGCGAGGAAGCCCTCGTCCTCGGCGACGTACTCCAGGCCGTCCGGGTGGGCGCTGGCGAAGAAGCTGACGACGCCGGCCAGCGCCAGCGCGACCAGCCCGCCGCCGATGAGCAGCGGTTTCGTGCTCGCTCGCGGCAGCGCGGGCGCCACCACTGCGGCCGGCCCGGGCGCTCCCGCAGCCGCCCCCGGCGCTCCCGCCGCCGCCGGCGCCGCCCCCGCCGCCCCCGCCGCGGCCGGCGCCACTCCCGCCGCGGCCGGCGCCACTCCCGCAGCCGCTCCGGGCGCCGGCACCAGGCTGCCATCCGGCCGCCGCAGCCGCAGCGGCACCCGCAGCCCGCGGGCCGCATAGACGAGATCCGGCCGGACGGCGACGACGGCGCTGACCGTCAGGCCGGTGATGACCGCCTCGCCGATGCCGATCAGCGTGTGCCAGCCGAGCATGCTCACCGTCAGCGCGCCCAGCGACAGCGACGCCTCGCCGCCGACGGCGAACAGCAGCACGAAGACCAGCGCCGCCACCGGCACCGACAGCAACGCGCCGACAGCCGACGCCGGGACCACCGACGCCGGCCGCTTGGGCAGCACCGCCAGCACCGCGCGCGTCACCACCCAGCCGACGATCACCGTCGTGATGCCGATGAGCGAGATGTTCGTGCCGAGCGCCGTCAGCCCGCCGTCGGCGAACAGCAGCGCCTGCACGAGCAGCACCACCGACAGGCACAGCACCGCCGTCCACGGTCCGACCAGCACGGCCGCGAGCGCCCCGCCCATGAGGTGGCCGCTGGTGCCGACGCCGACCGGGAAGTTCAGCATCTGCACGGCGAACACGAACGCCGCGGTGAGCCCGGCCAGCGGCGCCGTCCGTTCGTCCAGCTCGCCCTGCGCCTTCCGCAACGCCACCGCGACCCCCGCCGCCGCGACGGCGCCCGTCGCGACCGACGTGGGAGCGTTCAGGAACCCGTCGGGGACGTGCATGGGTGTCCTCCTCGTGCCCGGGCGGCGCATGATTGCGCACCTGACCTGCTGCGACAGGCGAGCCGCTCTTGCATGATGCGACAGAGTCGCACCTGGCGCAAGGATGCGGGAGAGCCGTTCATCCAGCCGCCACGCGGCGGCCAACGTGCGGAAACCCACCCGATTCCCGAATGATGAGACGCAGCTGTCCGTATAGCGGGACATCGGCTTGCGGACGCAGAACTGACTTCTAAGATCGCAGGCACTGGTGGTTCGGCCGGCGGGCACCTGATGGGTGCGATCCGGCCGACGCAAGAGGCGCCCGGCGCGGTTGACGTCGACCGGGTGGCCGGCCCCCGGCGAACGCCTGTCCGCGCTCCCGAGGAGACACCGCTCTCATGACCCGTCCCACCCCTGCCCTGACGGCGACCGTGCCCGGCTACCCGCGCATCGGCCCGGACCGCGAGCTCAAGCGCGCCCTCGAGGCGTACTGGTCCGGCGCGTCCGACCGCGACGACCTCGAGGCGACGGCGCGCGCCGAGCGCGAGCGGACCTGGCGCCGGCTCGCCGCGCTGGGCCTGGACGCCGTCCCGTCGAACACGTTCTCGCTGTACGACCAGGTCCTCGACACGGTCGCGCTGACCGGCGCGGTGCCGCCGCGGTTCGCGCCGCTCGGGCTGGACGGCCTGGACACGTACTTCGCGATGGCCCGCGGCGCCGACGGCGTCGCGCCGCTGGAGCTGACGAAGTGGTTCGACACCAACTACCACTACCTCGTGCCGGAGATCGGCCCGGCGACGCGCCTGCACCTCGACCCGGCCAAGCCGGTGCGCGAGTACCGGGAGGCGCTGGCGCTGGGCGTCGACACCCGGCCGGTGCTGCTCGGACCGGCCAGCTTCCTGCTGCTGTCGAAGCCGGCCGACGGCGCGCCCGGCGGGTTCGCGCCGCTCGACCGGCTGGACGACCTCGTCGCCGTCTACGCGCTGCTGCTGGCGACGCTGGCCGACGAGGGGGTCGCGTGGGTGCAGCTGGACGAGCCGGCCTACGTCGCCGACCGAACCGACGCCGAACTGGACGCCCTGCGACGGGTGTATGCGCGGCTGGGTGAGCTGCCGGACCGGCCGGCGATCCTGGTCGGCTCGTACTTCGGCGACCTCGGCGACGCGCTGCCGGTACTGGCGTCGTCGCCGGTGGAGGCGATCGGGCTGGACCTGGTCGCCGGCGAGCTCCCGGCCGAAGACGTCGACGGACTGGACGGCAAGATCGTCGTCGCGGGGGTGGTCGACGGCCGGAACGTGTGGCGCACCGACCTCGACGCGGCGCTGGCCACCCTGCGCGCCGTCGAGTCGCGGGCCGGCGCCGTCGCCGTCGGGACGTCCTGCTCGCTGCTTCACGTCCCGTACGACCTCGACGCCGAGACGGCGCTCGACCCGCAGCTGCGGTCGTGGCTGGCCTTCGCCGACCAGAAGGTCGCCGAGGTCGTGACGCTCGCGGCTGCCCTGCGCGGTGAGGACCGCTCGGCCGAGTTCGCCGCCGCCCGGGCCGCGCTGGCCGACCGCGCCGCCGCCCCGCGCGTCGTCGACGGCGGCGTGCGGACGCGGCTGGCCGGGCTCACCGCGGACGACGCCCGGCGCGGGCCGTACGCGCGACGGGCCGACGCGCAGCGCGACCGGCTCGGACTGCCGCCGCTGCCGACCACGACCATCGGCTCGTTCCCGCAGACCGGCGACATCCGGCGGGCGCGGGCCGCGTACCGGGCCGGGCGGCTGGACCGCGACGAGTACGCCGGCCGCATGCGGGCCGAGATCGAGCGGGTCGTGCGGCTGCAGGAGCGGATCGGCCTCGACGTCCTCGTGCACGGCGAGCCCGAGCGCAACGACATGGTGCAGTACTTCGCCGAGAACCTCGCCGGGTTCGTCACGACCGAGCACGGCTGGGTGCAGTCGTACGGCTCGCGCTGCGTCCGCCCGCCGATCCTCTACGGCGACGTGTCGCGGCCCGCGCCGATCACCGTCGAGTGGGCCACGTACGCGCAGTCGCTCACCGAGCGGCCGGTGAAGGGCATGCTGACCGGGCCGGTCACGATCCTCGCGTGGTCGTTCGTCCGCGACGACCAGCCGCTGGGCGACACCGCCCGGCAGGTCGCGCTGGCGCTGCGCGACGAGGTCGGCGACCTGGAGGCGGCCGGCGTCGGCATCGTGCAGGTGGACGAGCCGGCGCTGCGCGAGCTGCTGCCGCTCCGCGCCGCCACGCGGCCGGACTACCTCGGCTGGTCGGTGACGGCGTTCCGCCTGGCGACGTCCGGCGTGGCCGACGCGACGCAGGTGCACACGCACCTGTGCTACTCCGAGTTCGGCGACGTCGTGGCCGCGATCGACGGGCTGGACGCGGACGTCACCAGCATCGAGGCGGCGCGGTCGCGCATGGAGATCGTGCCGGACGTCGCGGCGTCCGGGTTCGGGCGCGGCATCGGCCCCGGCGTGTACGACATCCACTCGCCGCGGGTGCCCGGCGCCGACGAGGTCGAGGCGCTGCTGCGGCGCGCGCTGGCCGACATCCCCGGCGAGCGGCTCTGGGTGAACCCGGACTGCGGGCTGAAGACGCGCAGCTACGAGCAGGTCGAGCCGGCGTTGACGGCGCTGGTCGAGGCGGCCTGGCGGGTGCGCTGAGTCAGGAGGGAGTTCTTCTCGCTCTGGCGGGCAGAACTCCCTCCCGACGATGTGGAGATGCGTGCCGAGAACCCGGCCCGGCGACAGGACGGGCTCATCACCCGAGCCCAGGCGCTCGCGGCCGGGTTGACGACGTCGGCGATCGCGCACGCGCTGCGGGCCGGCGGACCATGGCAGCTGGTGGTCCGTGGTGTCGACGCGACGTTCACCGGGCTTCGTCCGGGTTCACCGGACATCACGACTCCCTCAGGCGCACTTCTGGGTGAATCGCGACGAGACAACGGGGGCGCTGCCGGTTCCGCACGAGCTGGTGCTCGACAGCATCGCGCCCACGGCGCGGCCCGGTGTGATCCCGAGGGTGCCCGCCGCACGCGCTGTCATCGATGCCGTCGTGCTCGGGCCGCTGGAGCCGTCCGAATGGACGCCGGCACGCCGGGACGCGGGACTGCGCGGCGTCCGAGCGCTGACGTGCGAGGTCGTGCAACGCCGCAAGTCCGGGCTGGCCGAGCTGCGGGTGGAGGCGCGGGCAGCGGGACGGCGAGGATCGGCGCTTGCCCGTGTGGCGCTGGCGGACATCGAGGCGGGCTGCCGGTCGGCGCCGGAATGCGAGCTGCGCGACCTGGTGCGCCGCAGCCGGATCCTGCCCGAGCCGCACTGGAACCGTCCGCTGCCCGGTGTCGCGGGCCCGGCTGCGGGCCGACCCGGAGGGGGTTCAGGTGCAGATCGAGGCCGCCTGCGTCGCCGCCGGGAGGGAGTTCTCCTCGCTCTGGCGAGGCAAACCCCTTCCTCGCGGCACGCTGCTCAGCCGGCCGTGCTCTCCCGGATCTCGAGGGCGAACGGGACGTCGATGCGCTCGGCCTTCGCCTCGGGGTCGGCCAGCCGCCGGACGATGAGGCGGATGGCCTCGGCGGCGAGGAACGGCACGTCCGGCGAGACCGTCGTCAGCGACGGCGTGGAGTAGCGGCCGTCCTCGACGTCGTCGAAGCCCGCCACCGCGACGTCATCGGGCACGCGCAGGCCGCGCTCGTGCAGCACCCGCAGCGCGCCGAGCGCCATGAGGTCGTTGAAGCAGAACACGGCGTCGACGGGGCGGCCGCTGTCGAGCAGATCGGCCATCGCCCGGGCGCCGCTGGCGCGGCTGAAGTCGAGGTCGGAGACGACCAGGCGGGGGTCGACCGGCAGTCCGGCGTCGCGCAGGGCGGCGCGGTAGCCGCGGGCGCGCAGCCCGCCGGTGCCGGCCCGCTGCGCGCCGACGGCCGCGATGTGCCGCCGCCCCAGCCCGACGAGGTGTTGAGTGACCTCGTGCGCCGCCCGGACGTTGTCGATGGCGATGTGGTCGAAGCCGGCCGGATGCCCGCGCTCGCCGAGCAGCACCATCGGCGTCGACCCCGGATGCGCCGCGACGTCGGACGACGTCATCGCCATGGGGCTGAACACGACGCCGTCGATCAGCTGGGTGTCGAGGGAGTCCAGCGCGATGCGCTCGCGCTCGGCCTCGCCGAACGTCTCCTCGATCAGCACCGTCAGGCTCTGCCGCTTCGCGACCGCGCCCAGCTCGGACGCCAGCGCCGCGAAGTACGGCGACGTCAGCTCCGGCAGCGCGATGGCGAGGAACCCGGACCGCCCGTGCCGCAGGCTGCGCGCCGACACGTTCGGCCGGTACCGCAGCTCGGCGATGGCGTCGAGCACCTTCTGCCTGGTCTTCTCGGTGACGTTCGGGTGGTTGTTGATGACGTTGGAGACGGTCTTGAACGACACCCCGGCGAGGTCCGCCACGTCCTTCAGCCGCGTGCCCACCTGCCTGCCCCTCTCACCAGCCCAGGACGACCTGACCGAGTCTAGGCATCGCCCGGGCTCCCGGCCGACTGCTTTTCCCGGCGCCGGCGCCGCGGACCGGACCAACTCGCCACGCACTCTTCACAATCCAGGTTATCCGTTGTAAAACTGTCCGCAAGGTTATCCGTTGTAAACGGCAGCGGGCCGGTCGCCGGAAGGCACGGGAGGCACTCTTGTACGACGTCGAGGTCGGACTCGATCCGGCATTCACCGTGGGCACCGTCGACCCGAGGCTGTACGGGTCGTTCGTCGAGCACATGGGCCGGTGCGTCTACGGCGGCATCTTCGAGCCCGACCACCCGACCGCCGACGAGCACGGGTTCCGGCAGGACGTCGCCGACCTGGTGCGGGAACTCGGGGTCACGACCATCCGCTACCCGGGCGGCAACTTCGTCTCCGGCTACAGCTGGGAGGACGGGGTGGGCCCGGTCGCCGACCGGCCGCGCCGCCTCGACCTGGCGTGGCGCTCGCTCGAGCCGAACACCGTCGGGACGGACGAGTTCTGCCGGTGGGCCCGCGGCGTCGGCGTCGACCCGATCATGGCGGTGAACCTCGGCACCCGCGGCGTGGACGCCGCCGTGGACCTGCTGGAGTACACGAACTTCGCGCCCGGCAGCACGAGCACCGCCGACCGCCGGGTCGCGAACGGGCACAAGGACCCGCATGCCATCAAGGTCTGGTGCCTGGGCAACGAGCTGGACGGCCCGTGGCAGATCGGGCACAAGACGGCCGACGAGTACGGGCGGCTGGCCGCGGAGACGGCGCGGGCGATGCGCCGGGCCGACCCGAACCTGGAACTGGTCGCCTGCGGCAGTTCCAACAGCGGCATGCCGACGTTCGGCAGCTGGGAGCGGACCGTCCTGGAGCACACCTACGACCTGGTCGACCACATCTCGCTGCACGCCTACTACGAACCGGCCGGCGACGACGTCGACAGCTTCCTGGCGTCGTCGGAGGACATGCGCCGGATGATCACGGCGATCACCGCCACCGCGGACCACGTCGGCGCGGTCCGGCGCAGCGGCAAGCGGCTGACCGTCTCGTTCGACGAGTGGAACGTCTGGTACCAGCACCGGTTCTCCGGGCAGGCGACGCTGGAGCAGAACGAGAACGCGCCGCTGATCGAGGACGTGTACGACGTCACCGACGCGGTCGTGGTCGGCGACCTGCTGATGGCGCTGCTGGACCACAGCGACCGGGTCGCGATCGCCTGCCAGGCACAGCTGGTGAACGTGATCGCCCCGATCCTGACGAGGACCGGCGGCCCGGCCTGGCGGCAGACCATCTTCCACCCGTTCGCGCTGACCGCCCGGCACGCCCGCGGGACGGTGCTGCGCACGGCGGTGCGGACGGCGCAGCTCGCGACGCAGCGCTACGGCGACGTCCCCGCCACCCGGGTGAGCGCCGTCCAGGACCCGGAGACCGGCGCGCTCACCCTGCTGGCCACGAACCGGAGCCGCACGCAGCCGGCCCGGCTCACCGTCCCGCTGCGCGCCTTCGGCCAGCGGACGAGCCGGCTGCTGGAGCACCTGACGATCGCCGACGACGACCCGTCGGCCACGAACTCCGCCGAGCACCCGGACCGGGTCGTCCCGCGTCCGGTCGCCGGCACCGTCATCGACGGCGACCAGACGCTCACCGCGACCCTGCCGCCGTCGTCCTGGCACCTCATCCGCCTGGGCCACTGACCCGGCACGTCTGCGAAGGAGCAGCTGTGACCACACGAATGAACGCGCTCACCCGACGACGCTTCCTCACCGCCACCGGCATGGTCGGCGCCGGCGTCGTGCTCAGCGCCTGCGGCGGCGGCTCGCAGTCCCCCGGCGCCGAACCGGCGGCGGGCGACGGCGGCGCCAGCGGCTACGACGGTCCCGAGGTCGACCTGGCCTTCTGGAACGGCTTCACCGGCGGCGACGGACCGGTCATGCAGCAGCTGGTCGACCAGTTCAACGGCGAGCACCCGAACATCGCGGTGAAGATGACCGTGATGGAGTGGGCCGACTACTACCAGAAGGTCCCGACTGCGGTGCAGTCGGGCAACGGCCCGGACGTCGGCATCATGCACATCGACTCGCTGCCGACGAACGCCGCCCGCAACGTCATCGTCCCCCTCGACGACGTCGCCGAGGCGCTGGACCTCAAGGCCGGCGACTTCGCCGAGGTGGTGTGGAGCGCCGGCGAGTACGACGGGCAGCGCTTCGGCATCCCGCTGGACGTGCACCCGCTCGGCTTCTTCTACAACAAGACCGTCCTGGAGTCGGCCGGCCTGGACCCGGACAACCCGCCGACGGACCGGACGTCGTACGAGGCGGCGCTCGAGACGCTCAAGAGCGCGGGCATTCAGGGGCACTGGATGTCGCCGCACGTGTTCACCGGCGCGCTGACGGCGCAGGCGCTGGTCTGGCAGTTCGGCGGCGACCTGTTCAACGCCGACGGCACCGAGGTCACGTGGGCCGAGGACCCCGCCGTCGAGGCGCTGACCTGGGCGGTCGACCTGGTCCGCAACGGCTACAGCGCCTCCGACGTCGGCCAGGACGCCGACGCGATCGCGCTGCAGAACGGCCAGACGGCGTTCAACTGGAACGGTATCTGGAACATCAACACGCTCCGCGAGGTGCCGGGCCTGCAGTGGGGCGTGGCGGCGCTGCCGAACATCGGCGGCACCCAGGCGGCGTGGGCCGGCTCGCACAACTTCGTCCTCCCCCGGCAGCGCAACGCCGACGAGAACAAGCTGCGGGCCGCGCGCGTGTTCATCAACTGGGTCAGCCAGCAGTCGCTCGCGTGGGCCGAGGGCGGCCAGGTGCCGGCCCGCAACTCGGTGCGCGAGTCGGCCGAGTTCCAGGCGCTGACGGAGCAGGCCGCGCTCGCCGAGCAGGTCGACCACCTGCGCTTCCCGCCGGCCGTGCCGGGCATCGGCGACGTCCTCGCCGATTTCAACCAGGCCGTCAACGAGGCGGTGCTGCTGACGAAGGAGCCGGCGGCGGCGCTCTCCGAGGCGGCCGACCGGGCCGCGAAGAAGCTGGAAGAGAACCGCGACCGGTACGACGGATAGTCCCGTGACCTCCCCCACGACCACCGCACCCGCGCGCGGATCCGCCGCGCGCGGGCCCGGCGCGCGGTCCTCCCCCACGCGCATCCGCCGGCACGCGCCGTGGACGCCGTACGCGTTCATGGCGCCGTTCCTGGTCATCTTCGCGACGTTCGTCCTGGCCCCGGCGGTGCTGGGGATCTGGATGAGCCTGCACGACTGGGACTTCATGCTGCCGAACCGGCCCTTCGTCGGGCTGGACAACTACGCCGCGCTGTTCGACTCGACGTCCGCCGTGTTCGAGGCGTTCTGGCACGGCATGCGGGCGACGGCGATCTTCACCGTGGCCAGCGTGCCGTTCCTGGTCGCGATCCCGCTCGGGCTGGCGGTGCTGCTGAACCGGCGGTTCCCCGGCCGGACGTTCTTCCGCGCGGTGTTCTTCATGCCGTACGTGCTGGGCGTCGCCGTGGTGGGCCTGCTGTTCCGGTTCATCCTCGACCCGAACATCGGCATCGTGAACGGGCTGTTCGGCACGTCCACGCCGTGGATCACCGCCCAGCCGTGGGCGTGGATCAGCCTGGTCGCGATGACGGTGTGGTGGACGCTCGGCTTCAACACGATCATCTACCTGGCCGGGCTGCAGGACATCCCGGGCGAGCTGTACGACGCGGCCAAGGTCGACGGCGCGTCGGCCTGGCAGGTGTTCCGGCACGTGACACTGCCCGGGCTGCGGACCGTGCTGCTGTTCGTCGTCACGATCACGATCCTGGCCTCGGCGAACATGTTCGGCCAGGCGCTGCTGGTGACGAACGGCGGGCCGGGCGACACCACCCGGACGGCGCTCATCGTCATGCTGACCGAGGGCCTGGAGTCGTTCCGGATGGGCAGCGCCGCGGCGATGTCGTACCTGCTCGCGGTCTTCCTGGGGATCGTCTCGATCGTCCAGGTGCTGGCCATGCGGGAGAGGAGGCCGCGATGGCGGTCCTGACCCGCCCGGAGGCCGGTCCGCGGCAGACCGGCCCCGCGCCCGGCGCCTACCTCCGTCAGGGCATGTTCTGGCTGTTCCTGCTGGTCCTGACGGTCATCTTCGTCGGGCCGATCGTCTGGATGTTCCTGACGTCGATCAAGACGAACCCGGAGGCGACCGCCGTCCCGCCGACGCTGCTGCCGTCGTCGCCGACGTTCGCCGCGTACGAGGGGCTGCTGCGGCTGGACGGCGCCTACCCGGTGCTGCGCTGGTTCCTCAACAGCCTGCTGGCGGCGACGCTGCACATGGTGCTGGTGCTGACGGTCGCGTCGACGGCGGCGTACGCGCTGGCGCGGCTGCACTTCCGCGGCCGCGGCGTGCTGTTCGTCGTGATCGTGTCGACGCTGTTCGTGCCGGGTTTCGTGTTCCTCATCCCGAACTACCTGATCATCGACCAGCTGGGCTGGCTGGACACCGTCTGGGCGCTGGCCGTGCCCGGCGCGGCCGGCGCGTTCGGGGTGTTCTTCCTCCGGCAGTTCTTCGCGATGCTGCCCGGCGAGCTGGAGGAGGCGGCGTTGATCGACGGCGCCAACCAGTGGCAGATCTTCACCCGCATCGTCCTGCCGAACTCCAAGCCGGCGCTCGCCACGCTGGCGGTGCTGTCGTTCCTGTCGAACTGGAACGACTTCATCTGGCCGATCTACGTCCTGTTCAGCCCGGAGCGGCTCACGCTGCCGGCCGGGCTGAAGCTGCTGCAGGGCGCGTACACCACGGACTACCCGGTCATCATGGCCGGCGCGTTCGTCGCCAGCGTTCCCGTCCTGATCCTGTTCCTGTTCACGCAGCGATACGTCATCGAGGGCGTGTCGCGCAGCGGACTGAAGGGATGATCCCCGTGCGTCGTAGGTTCCTCGCCGGCATCGCCGCCGTCGTGCTGGCGTTGCCGGCCACGGCTCCGGCCGCCACCGCCGAACCGTCCGCAGGCCCCGTCACCCAGAACCCGATCTCGAGCGAGTTCTCCGACACCTACGCCGACCCGGCCGTGATCCGCGGCAAGGACGGCTGGTGGTACCTGTACGCGACCAGCGACCCGTTGCACGAGGCGCCGAGCGAGTTCGGGCTCATGCACATCGCCCGCTCGCGCGACTTCGTCGACTGGGAGTACCTCGGCACGGTGTTCGAGGAGGCCGACCGGCCGGCCTGGAGCACCAGCACCTCGTTCTACTGGGCGCCGGACATCCGCTACGTCGACGGCCGGTACGTCATGTACTACACCGTCACCGACACCGTCGCCGAGCCCGGCCAGTGGAACTACGCGATCGGGGCCGCGACGGCGCCGACGCCGGCCGGGCCGTGGACCGACTCGGGCGGGCCCGTGGTGGCGCCTCGGCCGACCGGCGACGGCAACTACTTCAACACCATCGACCCGGCGCTGCTGTCGGCGTCGGACGGCAAGCGATACATGTACTTCGGCGGCTTCCACGGCGGCCTGTGGGTGACCGAGCTGGACGAGGCCGGGCTGCGCGCGGTCGGCTCGCCCACCCAGGTGACCGTCGGCGACCGGTACGAGGGCTCGTTCGTGGTCGAGCGGGACGGCTGGTACTACCTGACGGCGTCGTCGGCGAACTGCTGCGCGGGCCCGGTGACCGGGTACAGCGTGTACGCCGGGCGCTCGAAGAGCCCGCTCGGCCCGTTCGTCGACCACGAAGGCGTCTCGATGCTCGATTCGCGGGTCGGCGGCACCCAGGTGCTGGCGCAGAACGGCAACCGCTGGATCGGCGTCGGCCACCACACGATCGTCACCGACGTGTCCGGCCAGGACCAGATCGTCTACCACGCGATCGACCGCGACGACGCCTGGCTGGACGCGCCCGGCGGCATCAACGAGCGCCCGACGCTGGTCGACCGGCTGGACTGGATCGACGGCTGGCCGGTCGCACGGGCCGGCGCGGGCCCGTCGGACACGCCGCAGCCCGCGCCGGTGACGGCGTCGTCGCTGGGGATCGACGCGTCGGCGCCGGCGGCGAACGACGCGCTGCGCGGCGACTGGACCGCCGGGACGGACACGACCGGCGACGGCGGCGACGTCGCCGTGCTGTCCGGCGAGGCGCGGACGGCGCGGAGCGCGCCTGCCGACGTGCGGGTCGAGGCGGACGTGCGGGTGTCCGGCGACGTCTCGGTCGGGGTCGCGCGGTCCGGGCGCAACGGCGTCACCGTCACCGTCGACGCCGCCGAACGCACGCTGACCGTCACGTCGACGCTGGGCCGCGGCGTGGAGTCCGACTCCGCGCCGCTGCCCGGCCGGTACTCCGGCGACGAGTGGACGGCGCTGTCGGTCGAGGTCCGCGACGGGCGCGCGGTGGCCCGGCTGGCGGAGAGCCGGCTCGGCGACGCCGACGCCGAGGTCGCCGTCGACCTGCCCCGTGGCGTGGCCAAGCCGCGCCCCGTCACGCTGGCCGCGTCCGGCGAGGCGCAGGTCGACAACCTCACCGTCGTCGCGGCGCACGAGCCGGTCACCGAGCGGGTGGACGAGCCCGAGGCCGGCGACGCCGTCGTCACCGAGGAGTTCGACGACCCCGCGCTCGGCGCCGGCTGGGAGTGGGTGCGGCCGTCGTCGACGGTGACCGCGGGCGACGGCGCGCTGACCTGGCCGCTGGCCTCCGTCGACGTCGTCGGCGCCGGGAACACCGGGCCGCTGCTGCTGCGCACGCCGCCGGAGGGCGACTGGATCGCCGAGACGAAGCTGCACCTCGACCTCGGCTCCGGCACCATCCGCAACTACCAGCAGGCCGGGCTGATCGTCCGCGTCGACGACGACAACCTGCTGCGGCTGGGCGACGTCGCGATCTGGGGCACCCGGCAGGTCGAATTCGGCAAGGAGCTGGACGAGAACGGCGCGCTGCGCTGGGGCGCGCACCTCGGCGGGCCGGTGGCGGAGACGATGTGGCTGCGGATCCACCACACCACCGACCCGGAGACCGGCGAGCACCGCTACCGCTCGGCGTCGTCGCGCGACGGGGTCGCGTGGCGGTGGGGCGCGACGTGGACGCTGCCGGCGGACACGTCGCCGCAGATCGGCCTGTACGCCGGCGGCGGCGCCACACCCGCGACCGTCGCGACGTTCGACTGGTTCCGCCTGTCCGAGGTGCGATGAGGCTGCTGCTGGCGGCCGGGACGGCGCTCGTCGTCCTGGCCGCCTGCGGCGGCCCCGAGCCCGAACCCGTCGAAGAGGAGCAGCCCGTGGGCTTCACCAACCCCGTCGTCGACCGCGACTTCCCCGACCCCGCCGTCATCGAGGCGGACGGCACCTACTACGCCTACGCGACGAACTCGCGGGCCGGGAACGTGCCGGTCATGACGTCGCCTGACCTGGTGACGTGGGAGCCGGCCGGCGACGCGATGCCGGTGCTGGCGCCGTGGGTGACGGGCGGGCGGACGTGGGCGCCGGAGATCGCGGTGCACGGGCCGGACCGGTACGTCCTCTATTACACGGCGCTGGGCACGGCGTCGGGGCGGCAGTGCGTGGGCCGGGCCGTGGCGACCTCGCCCGCCGGCCCGTTCGTCGACGAGTCGGCCGAGCCGCTGATCTGCCAGGCCGACGCGGGCGGCTCGATCGACGCCAGCCCGTTCACCGACGTCGACGGCGCCCGGTACCTGTTGTGGAAGAACGACGGCAACGCGGTGGGCGTGGACACCTGGATCTACGCCCAGCCGCTGTCCGAGGACGGGCTGACGCTGGTGGGTTCGCCCGCGCAGCTGATCAAGCAGGACCAGCCGTGGGAGGGCACGCTCGTCGAGGCGCCGTTCCTCTGGCTGCGCGACGGCACGTACTACCTGTTCTACTCGGCGAACGCGTACGACCGCGCCGAGTACGCCGTCGGCTACGCCGTCTGCGAGGGCCCGCTGGGGCCGTGCTCGAAGCCGTCGTCGGCGCCGATCCTGGCGTCGAGCGACGACGCGGCCGGGCCGGGGCACTGTGTGCTGATCGAGAAGGACGGCCGCACCTGGATGGTGCACCACGCCTGGCCACCCGACTCCGTCGGCTCGGCGCTCCCCGGCCGCACGATGTGGCTGACCGAGGTTCAGTGGGAGGACGGCGTCCCGGTGCTGGACGGGCCGCGCGCCTCGGTGGCCGCTCTGCCGTAGATCATGGCGCTCTTTGTGCGGCTCTGACAGCAGAAAGAGCGCCATGACCGGCGAGATGGGCGGCCTCGATCTGTGCCAATACCCCAGCAGGGTCCGCGCGCAACCGGGTCGGCGACACCGGCAGCACCACCCAACCCAGCGCGGCCAGCCGGGCGCGCCGGCGCTCGGTCCGTTCTGGCGCGTCGCCGAACCCGTGGAACGAGCGCGAGTCGACCTCGACGATCAACCGCCGGCCCGGCCAGCACGCGTCCGGCACGATCACGGGCACGCCCGGCAGCGGGCGGTTCCACAGCGGCTCGGGCAGGATCCGGCTGCCGCGCACCAGGTCGCGCAGCTCGCACTCCGGGGCCGACCGGCACCCCGCCTCGATATCAGCCAACGCCAACCTCGCCAGCTCTGAGCGACGCGACCAGGAGGCATCGACTTCGGTGCGCAATGCGGCCAGTCCCGTCTTCCGGCGTTGCACGGCCTCGCACATCAGCGCACGGACGTTCCGCAGGGCCCGGGTCTGGTGGCCGCCGGGCTCCTGGCAGCCGTTGCGGCACCGGCAGCCTGGCGACCAGTCCGGCGGCGCGTGCTCGGTGAAAGTGACGGCGTCGTCGAGGCCGATCCAGCCGCTCGCCGCCGGCATCCGCACGGTGCGCCGGACGACCACGAAGGCCGTTCCGTGCAGCCGTACGTTTCTGGGCACCAGAACCTCGATCTCGTCGCCGGCCGGCGGGCCATGGGCGAGACCCGCCATCGAGCAGGCGGTGCAATGGCGACAAGGGACCTGTGAACGTCGCGAACACACCGCGCAGGACTCGTTGCCACGGACCGCCCGACCGCACGGCACGGACGATCGCGGCCGGCGACTTCCCGGCGGCGAGCGCCTGCTTCCGGGTGATCAGTCCGTCCTGGACCCTGGCCAGTCGGCGGGCGCGTTCGTGGGGCACGCCGCCCAGCCTGCGTCACTGGGGGGAGTCCGGACAGCCCCCGCGAGCGATCTGTGGACACTCAGTCGACGGTGACGTCGATGGTGTGCCAGCCGGAGGCGCCGTCTGGGGCGGGCGGGGCGTGTTCGGACGTCTGCACCTCGCCGTCCATGGTGGTGGCGCGGACCTGCGGCCGGTGGTCGCCGGGCGGGGCGTCCCAGTCCCACACCCATTGCCGCCAGGTGTCGGTGCTCGGGACGGCGGCCAGCCGGGCGTCGTTCCAGTCGCCGTCGTCGACACGGACCTGGACGGCCGCGATGCCGCGGTGCTGTGCCCACGCGACCCCCGCGACGGCGACCGTGCCGGCGGCGACGTGGGCGCGGCTGCTGGGGACGTCGATGCGGGACGCGACCTTGACCGGGCCCTTCTCGGCCCAGCCGCGCGTCGTCCAGTAGGCCTCGAAGTCGGCGAACCGGGTGACCTCCAGCTCGACCACCCACTTCGTGGCGCTGACGTAGCCGTACAGGCCGGGCACGATCATCCGCACCGGGAACCCGTGCGCCAGCGGCAGCGGGTCGCCGTTCATGCCGACCGCCAGCAGCGCGTCGCGGCCGTCGGTGAGGACGTCGAGCGGGGTGCCGGCGGTCCAGCCGTCCTGCGAACGGGACCGGACGGCGTCCGCGTCGGCGTGCGGAACCGCCAGCGCGAGCACGTCCGCGATCGGCACCCCCGACCACAGGGCGTTGCCGATGAGATGGCCGCCGACCTCGTTGGAGACGCAGTTCAGCGTCAGCCAGCGGTCCTCCAGGCCCATGCCGACGAGATCGTCGTAGCTCAGTTCGACCTCGGTCTCGACCATGCCGTGCACCCGCAGCGACCAGTCCTCGGCCCGGACCAGCGGCTCGGACAGCGCGGTGTCGATGCGGTAGAAGTGCTGGTTCGGGGTGCGCCACGGGTCGGCGTCGGGGACCACGAGGTCGACGCCCGGCGGGACGTCGGCGCGCGGAAGGTCGAGGCTGGCGGCGATGTCGTCGCGGGAGGTCTCGACGCCGGCGCGGCGGGCGCCGAGCAGCTGGCCGAGCCCGGCGCCGACGACGGCGAGGCCGGCGGTGACGCCGGCGGCGGTGAGGAACGCGCGGCGGCTGGGCGCCGGCACGGCGGCCGCGGCGGGCCCGGCGGCCGCGGCCGGCGGCGCGGGCGCGGCCTTGCCCACCAGCCACGCCAGCACCGGTAGCGCGACCAGTCCGGCGGCGAGCGTCGGGAGGAGGTCGGCCATCGTGGTGTCGGGCCGCGCGTTGACGGCCAGCCCGGCGACGACCAGCAGGACGGTGGCGGCCAGCAGCCCGAGGCCCCTGCTCCGCGCCGTGAGCACCCCGATCAGCGCGCCGAGCACCGCCAGCACCACGCCCATGCCGGCCAGCAGCACGGTCTTGTCGTGGACGCCGAAGGTCTCGACGGCGAAGTCCTTCAGCCAGCCGGGTGTGTGGTCGATGAACTCCTCGCCGACCGCCACGACCGGCGTCTCGGCCCGGCCCAGCGCGCCGGCCACGATCTCGGCGACGGCCAGCCCGAGGCCCAGCGCGACGACCCCGGCCAGCGCCGGCGGCCACCACGAGCGCGCGGACCCGGCGCCGGACTCAGCGCCGGACTCGGTAGACGTCACCCCCCGATCATCCTCCCGGAGGGTGGCCTTCGCCCAGGCGGGTGAATCACTAGCATGTGCGCATGTCGCTCAGGTCCTCGTTGCACGCCGACCACCCCGCCGACGATCGCCTCGAGGCCTTCGGCCGCTTCATCGGCTCCTGGAAGCTCGACTGGACCCGCCCCGGCGACCCGGACGCACCGACCGGGGTGCGCGGCGACCTGCACTTCGGCTGGGTTCTGGGCGGCCGCGCGGTCCAGGACATCTGGGTGGTGCCGTCCAGCGGCGACCCCGGCGCCGGCGAGCGGCCGTACGCGTTTCACGGCACCACGATCCGCTTCTTCGACGACGAGCTCGGCGCATGGCGCTCGACCTGGGTCGAGCCGGTCAACGGCCGCGTGCGCAGGTTCGTCGGCAGAGAGGTCGGCAACGAGATCCACCTGGTCAGCACCGACGGCGACCCGTTCCTGCGGTGGCGTTTCACCGAGATCGAGCCGGACCGGTTCGTCTGGCTGGGCGAATGGTCGGCCGACGAAGCCCGTACGTGGACGCTCGAGGAGCGCATGGTGGCGACGCGCGTCGTCTAGGGTGTGTCTCCCAAGTCCATGGCCTACTGCGCGACGCCCAGGCGCCGCTCGCTACGGCCGAGACTTGGGAGACACACCCTAGCGTCCCCGCGGCGTCAGGACAGCGTGGCGAGGTGCGCGGCGATGGCCCGGAACGCGCGGCCGCGATGCGAGATGGCGTCCTTCTCGTCGGGCGTCAGCTCGGCGGTGGTCCGCGACGAGCCGGACGGCACGAAGATGGGGTCGTAGCCGAACCCGTTGCTCCCCCGCGGCGCCCGCACGACGACGCCGTCGACCCGCCCTTCCGCGGTCCACGCCGTGCCGTCGGGCAGCGCCAGCGCGGCCACGCAGACGAACGCCGCCTGCCGCGCCGCGTCGGGCACGGTGGTCAGCTGCGCCAGCACCAGCCGCAGGTTGGCGGCGTCGTCGCCGTGGACGCCGGCCCAGCGCGCCGAGAACACGCCGGGCATGCCGCCGAGCGCCGCCACGGACAGCCCGGAGTCGTCGGCCAGCGCCGGCAGGCCCGTCGCCGCGGCCACCGCGTGCGCCTTGAGCAGCGCGTTCTCCTCGAACGTCAGCCCGGTCTCCTCGACGTCGTCGACGCCGGGGAAGTCGGCGACGGAGACCAGCGACACCGGCGTGCCGGCGGCGGACAGGATGCGGGCGATCTCCGGGACCTTGTGCGCGTTGCGCGTGGCCAGGACGACCTTCGGCGCGGAGCTCACCCGACCAGCGCCGCGTTCTGCAGGTCGGTCAGCTCCTTGCAGCCGGCGCCGGCCAGCGCGAGCAGGGAGTCGAGCTCCTGACGGTCGAACGGCGCGCCCTCGGCGGTGCCCTGCACCTCGATGAACCGGCCGTCGCCGGTCATGACGACGTTCATGTCGGTCTCGGCGCGCACGTCCTCTTCGTAGCAGAGGTCGAGCAGCGCCTCGCCGTCGACGACGCCGACCGAGATGGCCGAGACGGAGTCGGTCAGCACCGTCTCCGACGACAACAGCTTCTGCGACCGCATCCACTCGACGGCGTCGCGCAGCGCGACGTACGCGCCGGTGATGGCGGCCGTGCGGGTGCCGCCGTCGGCCTGGAGCACGTCGCAGTCGATGACCAGCGTGTTCTCGCCCAGCGCCTTGGTGTCGATGACGCCGCGCAGCGACCGGCCGATGAGCCGGGAGATCTCGTGCGTGCGCCCGCCGATGCGGCCCTTCACCGACTCGCGGTCGGAGCGGGTGTTCGTGGACCGCGGCAGCATGGCGTACTCGGCCGTCACCCAGCCCAGGCCGGAGCCCTTGCGCCAGCGCGGCACGCCCTCGGTGACCGACGCCGCGCACAGCACGCGGGTCTTGCCGAACTCGACGAGCACCGAGCCCTCGGCGTGGTCGAGCCAGCCCCGGGTGAGCCGGACGGTGCGGAGCTGATCGGCGCTGCGGCCGTCGATGCGGGTGGTCATGCCGCCCAAGCTATCGGCTCCGCTCCGTCCGGGGACACCGGCCCGGTCAGAACGTGCGGATCGCGATCTCGGCCGGCGCCGAGAACAGCGACACCAGTTCGTCGTCCAACTTCACCAGCGTCAGCGAGACGCCGGCCATGTCGAGCGACGTGCAGTACTCACCGACGTAGTTGCGCCCGACGGTGATGCCGCGGTCGGCCAGCTGCTGGTGCGCCCGTCCGTACAGGATGTACAGCTCGCTGATCGGCGTCCCGCCCAGCCCGTTGATCATCAGCGCGACGCTGTCGCCGCGCTCGTACGGCAGGTCGGTGACGACGGCCTCGAGCAGCTCGTCGACGATCGCGTTCGCGTCGGCCAGCTTCTCGCGGCGGCGGCCCGGCTCGCCGTGGATGCCGACGCCCATCTCCATCTCGTCGTCGCCCAGCTCGAACAGCGGCGAGCCCTTCGCCGGCGGCGTGCACGACGTCAGCGCCATGCCCATGGTGCGGGTGACGGAGTTGACCTTGTCGCCGATGCGCACCAGCTCGTCCAGCTCCGCGCCCTGCTCCGACGCCGCGCCCACCGCCTTGATGACGAAGAAGTTGCCGGCCACGCCGCGCCGCCCGACGGTGTACGTCGAGTCCTTCACCGCGACGTCGTCGTCGACCACGACGGTCCTGACGGTGACGCCCTCGGCCTCGGCCAGCTCGCGGCCCATGTCGAAGGCCATGCGGTCGCCGGTGTAGTTGTTGATCAGGTGCAGCACGCCCTTCGGCGTGTTCAGCAGCTTGCTGGTCTCGAGCACGTAGTCCATCGGCGGCGCCGAGAACACGTCGCCCGGGCAGGCGGCGTCGAGCATGCCCTTCCCGACGACCATGACGTGCGCCGGCTCGTGCCCGGACCCGGAGCCCTGGATGATCGAGACCTTGTCGTCGCGCGGCGCGTCGGCCCGCATGATGAGGTTGTAGTCGGGCACGTAGCGCAGCGTGTCCGGGTTGGCCAGCGCGATGCCCTGCAGCATCTCCGGCACGTACCGCTTCGGGTCGTTGACGAACTTCTTCACGGCGCCTCCTCCGGCGTGGTGGGCCCGGCGGCGTGATCCGCCCAGCCCTGTGCGACTCGTTCGGCCATGACGGCGACGGCGACGGCGCCCGCGTCGAGCGTGCCGATGCTGCGTTCCCCCGTGTACGCAGCTCGGCCCCGCTTCGCGATCAGCTCGCGGGTCGCCTCGGCCCGCTCGCGCGCCGTCGTCGCCGCCGCATCCAGGGCGCTCTGCCCGTCGGCGCCGGCCGCCAGTTCGGCCTCCAGCCGGTCGACCGCCGGGACCAGCGCGTCGAGCAGCGTCTTGTCGCCGACGTCGGACTGGCCACGGGTCTTGATCCCCTCGATCGCCGCGCGCAGCATCGCGACGGCGTCGTCGGCACTGACGGCGGTCTTGTCCCCGGCCGCCGACCCAGCGCGGAGGAACGCCGTCCCCCAGATCGGACCGGACGTGCCGCCGATGCGCCCGGTGATGGTGAGCGCCACCTTCTTGAGGAACGTGCCGACGTCGGTGCGGTCGATGCCGTCCCAGCCGGCCAGCACGATCTCGAAGCCGCGGGCCATCGAGTAGCCGAAGTCGCCGTCGCCGACGACCGCGTCGAGATCGCCGAAGTACGTCTCGTTGTCGACGGCGGTCCGGGCGATGGTGTGGACGACGTACTCGACGGCGGCGAAGCTCTCGTCCATCTATGCCTCCTTCAGCAGCGCGGCCACGTCGTCGATCGTGATCCAGCCGCCCGGCCGCGCCGCGGAGCGGTTCGCGAGCACGGTGAAGCGCTCGCCGTCCGGGTCGCCCAGGCTGCTGACGACCAGCGCGGCCTCGGCGAAGTCCTCGCGCTCGGTGTAGCCATTGACGGTGACCAGGCAGGTCAGCCCGGCGCCGTCGGCCGCGAGCAGCCCGTTGCGGCTGTCCTCCACGACGACGGCGGAGTCGGGCGCGACGCCGAGCCGGTCCAGCGCGAGCAGGTAGATGTCCGGCGCCGGCTTCTTCGCCGGGACGATGTCGCCGGCCAGCACGGTGAAGTCGCGCGCCCGCCCGGCGCCGACGACGTGCTCGAGGACGGCGCGCACGGACGGCTCCGCGGACGTCGAGGCGACAGCGAGTGCCCAGCCCGCGTCGTGCGCCTCCTCGACCAGGCGGGCGACGCCGGGGCGGCCGGGCAGCCGGCCGTCGGCGACCATCGTCGTGTAGATCGCGGTCTTGCGCCGGTGCCAGTCCGCCAGCACCTCGCGCTGCCCGTCCGGGTCGGCCGGCAGCCCGTTCGCCGCGACGAACTCCGGCGTCAGCAGGCTGGCCATGCGCTCCTTGCCGCCGCCGATCAGCAGCTTCTCGGCGTACTCGTCCTCGCTCCACCGCACCGGCAGCCCGACATCGGCGAACGTCTGGTTGAACGCGGGCAGGTGGCCGTAGCGCTCGGTGTCGGCGAGCACGCCGTCGCAGTCGAAGACCAGCGCCGGCACGCCCGTCACCACGCCTTCCCGGCGCTGCCGAACGTGCGCATGAACCCGGCCGCCAGGTCGACGACGTCGGCGCGGACCGCGGTGAACAGCGACGGCGGGTCCCAGCTGTCCCGCGCCTCGGCGGTGCGCAGGAACTCCAGGTTGGACCGCATGTACGTCACCTTCAGCGCGGTCGAGATGTTGACCTTCGCGCAGCCGCGGGCGATGAGGTCGGCGAACTGGGCGTCGGTCATGCCGGTGCCGCCGTGCAGGGCGATCGGGATCGGCTCGGCCGCGACGATGTCGCTGACCCGCTGCGCGTCCAGCTTGGGCTCGGCCTTGTACCGGCCGTGCGCGTTGCCGATGGCCGGCGCGAACACGTCGACGCCGGTGGTGCGGATGAACGTCAGCGCCGTCTCCAGCGTCTGCCGCTGCGCCTCCTCGTCGGACCCGATGCCGTCCTCGACGCCGGTGATCGACTCGATCTCGCCCTCGACGTGCGCGCCGATGGCGTGCGCCTCGGCGACCACCTCGACGGTCTGGCGCTGGTTCTCCTCGACCGGCAGGCTGGACGCGTCGAAGAGGACGCTGTTCCAGCCCTTGCGCAGGCAGTCGGTGATGACCTCGCGCTCCGGGCAGTGGTCCAGGTGCAGCGCGACCGGCACCTCGATGCCCGCCGTCAGCTCTCGCCACATCGCGTAGAGCAGGTCCAGCCCGATCGACCTCACCGTCTTCACCGAGGTCTGGACGATCACCGGCGCCCGTACCTCGACGGCCGCGGCGAGCACGGCCTCGAGGCTGAGGTCGTTGACGATGTTGATGGCCGCGACGCCGTAGCGCTCGGCGAAGGCGCGGTCCAGGATCTCCCGCGTCGGCACGACCGGCACCGGCCCACCCCCTTCCGTCCTGCTGCCGACGCTAGGGCGCGGGCGGCGGGGGCGCCTCGGGGAACCTCCCCGTCTGTGTGCGGGGTTTCCCTACCTTGCCGCGCGGGCGGCCACCTCGGTGCGGCTGCTCGCGCCGGTCTTGCGCAGGACGGCGCCGACGTGCTTCTCGACGGTCTTGACGGAGATGTTCAGCCGCTCCGCGATCTGCTTGTCGCGCAGCCCGCGTTCCAGCAGGTCGCGGACCTCGCGCTCGCGGACGGTGAGCGGGGCGCCGTCCGCCGCGGACACGACCGGCCGGGGCGGGGTGGTGCGGACGCCGGCGGACAGCGTGATGCCGCCGTGCGCCGCCGCGAGCACCGCGCGGGCCAGCTCGGGACCGTCCGCGTCGGGCCCCAGGCAGCCGCGGGCGCCGGCCCGCAGCGCCTGCCCGACGACCGGGTCGCCGGCCGTCGCGCCCAGCAGCACGACCGCCGCGCCCGGGTCCTCGGCGACCAGCCGGCGCGTGCACTCGACGCCGTCGTGGCCGCCCAGGTACGCGTCGACCAGCACGACGTCCGGGCGCAGCAGCCGGTACGCGTCGAGCAGCGCGGGCGCGCTGTCGATCTCGGCGACCACCTGCACGCCCGGCTCGGCGGCGGCCAGCAGCCTGGCCAGCCCGGCCCGCGTGACCGGCTGGTCGTCGACGACCAGCACGCGCAGCCGGCTGCCGGCGGGGTCGGCGGACCCGGCCTGCTGGTAGGGCAGGCTGGCGCGGATCTGCGTCCCCCACCCCGGCGTCGACTCGACGTCGACGCTGCCGCCGTACGTCCGCGCCCGGGCGACGATGCCGCGCAGCCCGAATCCGCCCGGCCCCGGCTCGGACGCCGGCCGGTCGAAGCCGCGCCCGTCGTCCTGCACCATCAGCACCAGCCCGTCCGGCCCGTACACCACGCCCACCCGCGCCGACGACGCCGCCGCATGCTGCACGATGTTCGTCAGCGCCTCCTGCACGATGCGGAACGCCTGGTGCGCCAGCTCCGGTGTCAGCGGTGCCGGTTGCCCGGCCACCACCAGCTTCGCGTCGAGGTCGCCGGTGGCCCGCGCCCACGCCACCTCGCCGCCGATCGCCTCCTCCAGCGAGTGCCCCTCCAGCAGCGACGGCGCCAGGCCCAGCGCCGTGCGGCGCGACTCCGCCAGCGCGCCCCGTGCCGCCTCCCTCGCCGCCGCCAGCCGCCGGTCGTCCGGCCCCGTCGCCCCTTCCAGGTGGACGAGCACGGCGGCCAGCCCCTGCGCGACGCTGTCGTGCACCTCTCTGACCAGCCGCTCCCGCTCGGCAGCGGTGGCCTCGGCGCGGGTGCGCTCCTCCAGTTGCTCGTGCATGCGCGCGTTGACGATGGCGATGGCGGCGTGCTTCGCGAACAGCTCCAGCAGCCGTGCGTCGTCGTCGGTGAAGGTGCGCTCCGGGTCGCGGCTGAACACCACGCAGGCGCCGATGACGCGGCCGCGCCAGCCGATCGGCACCCCGATGACGCCGTGCAGGGTCGCGCGGTCGCCGGCCGCGACGTGCCCGCCGGGGACCTCGGCGTACTCCTTGAAGATCAGCGGCGCCCGGGCCGCGACGACGGCGCCGGTCATGCCCTCGGACAGCGGGAAGCTGCGGCCGGACTGGCAGGCGATGCCGAAGTCGGCCTCCTTGCGGTAGACGCCCGCGGTCTCGTCGACGCTGCTGATCGACCCGGCGTCGCAGCCCAGCAGCTCGACGGAGCGGCGCAGGATGCGGTCGAGCAGCGGCCGGAGGGTGAACTTCCCGGCGAGGTCCTCGACCACCGACGCCAGCGCGTCGGCGCGCGCTTCAGCCGTGCGGTCGGTGTCGTGCCGCTGTCGCCCCACGGCCCCTCCACTGCGGTGTGGGCAGCTCTCGCCTGGCATCGTACTCGTGGCACCCGCCGCTGACGGCGCCGTCGAACAACCCGAATCGCCTGCGTGCGGGCCGGTGACCCGGCTACCTTCGGGACCGTGCAGCGCAGGGCGGCGCCGAGGCATTGCCGGGCCGCGGCCCGTGGCGGGCGGCCCGGCGGCCGCGCGCTGGTCTCGGCCGCCGGCATCGCCGGCGAGCTGCTGCTGACCACCGGCGCGCTGGTGCTGCTGTTCGTCGTCTACACGTTCTGGGGCACCGGGTTGCAGACCGCGGCCGCCCAGGACGACCTGCGCGACCAGTTCCAGCAGCACCTGCTCAGCCGCTCCGCCACCCCGGCCCCGGCCGAGACGGACCCGCCGGAACCGGAGCCGCTGGAGCTCGGCGACGCGTACGCGATCCTGCGCATCCCCCGCTTCGGCGACGACTGGGAGCGCATCGTCGTCGAGGGCACCGACCCCGAGGACCTGAAGGACGGGCCCGGCCACTACGCCGCCAGCGCCGACCCCGGCGGCCTGGGCAACGTCGCCGTCGCCGCGCACCGGTCCGGGCACGGCGAGCCGTTCGCGCGGTTCGCCGAGCTGCGCGCGGGCGACGTCGTCGAGATCGAGACCGTCGACGGGGTGTTCCGGTACGAGCTGGACGACGCGCCCGACGGCGACAGCGACGGCAACGTCATCGAGGCGACCGAGCTGTGGGTGGTCGACCCGGTGCCCGGCGAGCCGGCCGGCACCGAGCCGGCCGAGGCCCGGCTGACGCTGACGACGTGCTGGCCGCGGTGGGGCTCGGAGAAGCGGATGTACGCGACCGGCCTGCTCGTCGACGAGCACCCCCGCGACGACGACGCCGCCGGCTGACCGGGCTGGACGCGTTTGCAATGAGCACCGATACGCACCGCCGGCGGGTGGTGCGTATCGGTGCTCATTGCAAAGCGCCCAGCCGGTGGTGCGTATCGGTGCTCATTGCAAAGCGCCCAGCCGGTGGTGCGTATCGGTGCTCATTGCAAAGCGCCCAGCCGGTGGTGCGCATCAGTGCTCATTGCAAAGCGCCCAGCCGGTGGTGCGCATCGGTGCTCATTGCAAAGCGCCCAGCCGGTGGTGCGCATCAGTGCTCATTGCAAAGCGCCCAGCCGGTGGTGCGCATGAGTGCTCATTGCAAAGCGCCCGGCGGGGTGGTGCGTATGGGTGCTCATTGCAAAGCGCCCGGCGGGTTCAGTAGAGCATCAGCGGATAGACCTCGAAGACCGACGCGTACTCGACGCCCAGCCGCGGGCCGGCCTGACGGGCGAACATGCCGAGGAACTCGGCCGGCTCCGGGTGGCCGGGCAGCGCGCCGAGATACCCGGCGTGCGCCTCGAGCGACCGGACGCCCAGCTCGAACGTGGCCGTGATGTCGACGCCGTGCGCGGCCTCCGGCGACCCCGCCGCCCAGATGGCACGCACCTTGTTCCACGGCTCCAGGCCCTCGTCCAGCAGCTCGGTGAACACCCACCGGTTGCCGGCGTCGCGGGCGCCGTCGAGCACGGCCCTGCCGACGGCGATGTGGTCGGCCTGGTTGAGCAGGACGCCGCCGAACGTCTCGTGGAAGTTGCCGGTGATGACGACGTCGGGACGGTGCCGGCGGATGGCCCGCGCGACGTCGCGGCGCAGCGGCAGGCCGTACTCGACGACGCCGTCGGCGTAGCCGAGGAACTCGACCTCGTCGACGCCCACCACGGCGGCGGCGTCGCGTTCCTCCTTCTCGCGCAGCGGGCCGGTCTGCTCCGGCGGCATGGTGTCGATGCCCGCCTCGCCGCTGGTGACCATGCAGTACACGACCTGCTTGCCCTGCGCCGTCCACCGCGCGATGGCCGCGGCCGCGCCGTACTCGACGTCGTCGGGATGCGCGGCGATGACCAGCGCCCGCTCCCAGTCCTCGGGCAGCGGCTCGAGCGTCGGCTCCGTCATCAGACCTCCCAGTGGCCCCCCGGCACGGCGAGCTCCACCGGGCCGTCGTACACCGCGCTCGCGTGCTCGGCCGCACGCTGCGGATCGCCCCATGGTGGCACGTGCGTGACGACCAGTCGACGGGCTCCGGCGGCGGCCGCGTGCTCCCCGGCCTCGCGCCCGGTCAGGTGGATGCCCGGCGGGTTGTCGTCGCCGTCGGCGTAGGCGGCCTCGCAGAGGAACAGGTCGGTGTCGCGGGCCAGCTCGACCAGCGCCGGCGTCGCCGCGGTGTCGCCGGAGTACACCAGCGACCGGCCGTCGTGCTCGACGCGGACGGCGTACGCGGCGACGGGGTGCACGACCGGCGCGACCCGCACCGTCAGCGGCCCGACGCGGAACCCGTCCACCGGGTGCTCGCGGAAGTCGAACTCGCCGGACAGCCCCGGGTCGGGCTCCTTGCCGTACGCCGCGGCCATCCGGTCGGCCGTCCCGCCCGGTCCGTACACCGGGATCCGCCGCCGCGACGGCAGCCCGTAGCGCAGCGCGACGTACAGCCCGCACAGGTCCATGCAGTGGTCCGGGTGCAGGTGGCTGAGGACGATGGCGTCCAGCTCGGCCAGCCCGGCGACGCCGACGACGTCCTGCAGCGGGCCGAGCGCGCCGTTGCCGAGGTCCAGCACCAGCCGGACGCCGTCGGCCTCGATCAGGTAGCCGGACGCGGGCGAGCCGGGCCCCGGCATCGACCCGGAGCAGCCCAGCACCGTGAGCCTCAAGAGCCGACCGCCAGGTCGCGGCCGACGACCGGCAGCTCGGACGTCTCCTCGACCGACGCGATCTCCGGTCCGAGGAAGCGCCGGCCCAGCTCGCGGAACGGCCGCGCGTCGCCGGTGGAGCGGAACTGGTGCCGCGGCGGCGGCAGCGCGTCGTCGCGCATCAGCCGGTGGTCGACCAGCGTGCGGTAGACGTCCTTCGCGGTCTCCTCGGCGCTGCTGACCAGCGTGACCGCCTCGCCCATGACGTACGAGACGACGCCGGTGAGCAGCGGGTAGTGGGTGCAGCCCAGCACCAGCGTGTCGACGCCGGCGTCCTTGACCGGCTGCAGGTACTCGCGGGCGACGGACTCCAGCTCCGGCCCGTGGGTGATGCCGGCCTCGACGAACTCGACGAACCGCGGACAGGCCTGCGTGGTGATGGTGAGGTGCGGCGCGGCGGCGAAGGAGTCCTCGTAGGCGCGCGAGGTGACGGTGGCGCGGGTGGCGATGACGCCGACGGCGTTGCTGCGGGTGGCGGCGACCGCGCGGCGCACGGCCGGCTGGATGACCTCGACGACGGGGATGTCGTAGCGTTCGCGGGCGTCGCGCAGCACCGCGCTGCTGGCCGAGTTGCACGCGATGACCAGCATCTTCACCCCCTCGGCGACGAGGGTGTCCATGACGTCGAGGGCGAACTCACGCACCTGCGCGATCGGCCGCGGACCGTACGGGCCGCGCGCGGTGTCGCCGACGTACAGGACGGGCTCGTGCGGGAGCTGGTCGAGCACAGACCGGGCGACCGTCAGACCGCCCACTCCGCTGTCGAAGATCCCGATCGGTGCGTCGTTCATCGGTGCAAGAGCGTACGCCGCCGCGGCGGTCCCGAGGCGTGGACGTGGCGAACGCCACGCTGCTAGGCCCGGCGGTAGTCCAGCACGACGTGGCCGCTGCCGAACGTCTGCACGTCGGTCAGCTCGAACGCCGTCGGCGCGAACCCGGTGGAGAACAGCGGCACCCCCGCGCCGGCGACCACCGGGTACTGCTTGACCACCATCCGGTCGATCTCGGGCAGCAGCGCGCCGGCCAGCGCCGCGCCGCCGGCGAGGTAGACGTCCAGCGCGGAGTCCTCGGCCTTGAGCGCCTGGACGGCGGCCACGGGGTCGCCGCCGATGATCGTCACGGCCGGGTCCGGCGACTCCGTCATCGTCGACGACACGACGTACTGCCGCAGGTGGGCGTACGGGCTGGTGACGCCGACGTCGAGCGCGGGCTGGTACGTGCGGCGGCCCATGACGATGGTGTCGAACCGCGACAGCGGGACGTCGTCGATGCGGCCGAACTGCCGGGCGTGGCTCGGCAGCGCGTCGCCGAACTGGGAGAACATCCAGGTCGAGTACTCGTCGGGCACCGGGAAGAAGTCGATCTCGTCGTCCGGGCCGGCGATGAAGCCGTCGATGGTTTGACCGATGTAGTAGACCAGCTGGCGCATCAGTGCACCGTACGTCAGGCCCAGAGCTGGCCGTCGAGGTGGTCCTCGGCTTCGTCGAGGGTGCCCTCGTAGGCGCCGGTCGACAGGTATTTCCAGCCGCCGTCGGCGACGATGAACGCGATGTCGGCGCGCTCGCCGGCCTGCACGGCCTTCGCGGCGAGGCCGAGGGCGGCGTGCAGGACGGCGCCGGTGGAGATGCCGGCGAAGATGCCCTCCTGCTCGAGCAGCTCACGGGTGCGCCGCACGGCGTCGCGCGGGCCGACCGAGAACCGCGACGTCAGCACCGACTCGTCGTACAGCTCGGGCACGAACCCCTCGTCGAGGTTGCGCAGCCCGTACACCAGCTCGCCGTACCGCGGCTCGGCGGCGACGACGCGCACGTCGGGCAGCTTCTCGCGCAGGTAGCGGCCGACGCCCATCAGCGTCCCCGTCGTGCCCAGGCCGGCGACGAAGTGGGTGATCTCGGGGAGGTCCTCGAGCAGCTCGGGGCCGGTGGTCTCGTAGTGCGCGAGCGCGTTGCCCGGGTTGCCGTACTGGTAGAGCATGACCCAGTCGGGGTTGGCTTCGGCGAGGCCTTTCGCCACCCGGACCGCCTCGTTGGAGCCGCCCGCCGCCGGCGACGGGATGATCTCGGCGCCCCACATGCGCAGCAGCTGGCGCCGCTCCTCGGACGTGTTCTCGGGCATGACGCAGACCATGCGGTAACCCTTGAGCTTCGCCGCCATGGCCAGCGAGATGCCGGTGTTGCCCGACGTCGGCTCCAGCAGCGTCGCCCCCGGCGTCAGCCGTCCGTCGGCCTCGGCGGCCTCGATCATGCGCAGCGCCGGGCGGTCCTTCACCGAGCCGGTGGGGTTGCGGTCCTCCAGCTTCGCCCACAGCCGCACCTCGGCCGACGGCGACAGCCTCGGCAGCCCGACCAGCGGCGTCCGGCCGAGGGAGTCGAGCAGGGAGTCGTAGCGCATGGGTGGTTCTAGCGGCGGCCGCCGGCGACCGCCGGCAACACCGTGACGCTGTCGCCGTCGTTGAGCGCCGTCTTCTCGGCGCCGAGGAAGCGGACGTCCTCGTCGTTGACGTAGACGTTCACGAACCGGCGCAGCGTGCCGTTCTCGACCAGCCGGTCGCGCAGCCCCGGGTGCTTGCTCTCGAGGTCGTCGATCAGCGCGGCCAGCGTGTCGCCGCTGCCCTCGACGGTCTTCGCGCCACCGGTGTACTGGCGCAGGATCGTGGGGATGCGGACCTCGACGGCCATCGGACTGCTCCTGGACTCTTCGACTGTGTCATTGAGGGCAACGGCGGTTCGGGGCCCATCATTCCCCATCGATGACCTGGACTTCCTCCTCGGTCACCTCGCCGTCCACGATCCGGAACGAACGGAAGTCGTGCGTGTCGTCGTCGCGGGGTGACACGAGGACGTAGTGGGCGCCCGGCTCGTTCGCGAGCGAGACGTCGGTGCGCGACGGGTACGCCTCGGTGGCGGTGTGCGAGTGGTAGATGACGACCGGCTCCTCGTCGTTGTCGTCCATCTCGCGGTAGAGGCGCAGCAGGTCCATCGAGTCGAACTCGTAGAACGTGGGCGAACGGGCGGCGTTGAGCATCGGGATGAACCGCTCCGGGCGGTCGCTGCCCACCGGCCCCGCGACCACGCCGCAGGCTTCGTCCGGGTGGTCCTTGCGGGCATGCTCGACGATGGCGTCGACGATGTCACGGCGGATGCTCAGCACGGTGGAAGGATACTGTGCCTGGTCAGCGCCCTGCCGGGCGGGCTGCCGGCCGGTCAGTCGAAGGCGGACGAGAGGGTGCGGACCAGCGTCTCCTGGACCCAGCCGAGCCAGTCGTACACGTCGTGCACGTGCCGCCGGGGGTCGTTCTCGTCCAGCGAGAGCCAGTCGTCCTCGTCGGCGTCCGTCACGCCGAGCCGCGTCCCGAGCGCCAGCCGCAGGTCGGTGAGCGTGCGCAGCCAGGCCTCGGACTCGTCGGCGTCCAGCTCGATGCGCAGCTTCTCGCGGTTCTTCGCCGGCATGCCGGCGGCGTCGGCCGTGGCCAGGGAGGCGAGCACCGTCGCCGCGGTGGCGGCCTTGCGGTCGCGCAGGCCGCGCTCGGTGAAGCGGCGGAAGTCGGACGCGGCCTCGGCGTCCTCGCTGTAGCCGTCCGGGAACAGGCGCAGCAGCACCGGGTCGGTCGGCCGCGAGGTGGCGTCGTCGGCGAGGCCGAGCTCGGCGGCCCAGCCGTCGCCGCCGGAGAGGTCGGCCGGCTCCTCGCGCACGAGCTCCAGCAGCTGGCCCACCAGTGAGCGCAGCAGCTCGACCTCGACGACGTGGAACGACGCGGCGACGACGCCCCCGCGGGCCCGACGGAACGCGGTGCTCAGACTCGGTCCCCCGCCTTCTGCAGCGTGGCCCACAGGCCGTAGGAGTGCATGGCCTCGACGTCGCGCTCCATCTCTTCACGCGTGCCGGAGGACACGACGGCCTTCCCCTTCTCGTGGACGTCGAGCATCAGCTTCTCGGCCTTCGTCTTCGGATAGGCGAAGTATGCCTGAAAGACGTAGGTGACGTACGACATGAGGTTGACCGGGTCGTTCCAGACGATCGTGATCCACGGGACGTCCGCCACCGGGACCTCGGCGGCCTCGGGGCGCTCGATCTCGACGGGTGCGGTCATCACGGCCCCCAATGGTGTCATCTTCCGGCCATCACCCCGCGCAACCGTGCTCAGGACCCGCGTTGTTCCCGCCGGTCCACGACATCTCATCATCCACCCCGCGCCACGGCTTCGCCAGTCTGCGCGGGATCCGGGCCATTCGTGGCGCAGCCGCATACTCTGGTGCATGTGTCGGCTACGACGGCCCTGCTCACCGACCAGTACGAGCTCACCATGCTCCAGGCGGCGCTGGCCCGGGGCACGGCCACGCGGCGCTCGGTGTTCGAGGTGTTCGCCAGACGCTTACCCGGTGGACGCCGTTACGGGGTCGTCGGCGGCACCGGACGGTTCCTCGACGCGCTCGAGACGTTCCGGTTCGACGACGACGCGCTCGACTTCCTGCGCCAGGGCGGCATCGTCGACGGGCCGACGCTGGAGTGGCTGGCCGGGTACCGGTTCACCGGCGACGTCTGGGGGTACGGCGAGGGCGAGGCGTACTTCCCGAACTCGCCGCTGCTGATCGTCGAGGCGTCGTTCGCCGAGGCGGTCGTGCTCGAGACGCTGGCGTTGTCGGTGCTGAACTTCGACTCCGCCATCGCGACCGCGGCTTCCCGCATGACGACCGCCGCCGGCGAGCGTCCGTGCATCGAGATGGGGTCGCGGCGCGCCCACGAGCGGGCCGCCGTCGCCGCCGCGCGGGCCGCGTACATCGCCGGGTTCAGCACCACCAGCAACCTCGAGGCCGGCCGCAGCTACGGCGTCCCGACGGCGGGCACCAGCGCGCACTCGTTCACGCTGCTGCACGACACCGAGCGCGACGCGTTCACCGCCCAGGTCGACTCCCTGGGCAAGGGCACCACCTTGCTGGTCGATACCTACGACGTCGAGGAGGCCGTGCGGCTGGGCGTCGAGATCGCCGGACCCGAGCTCGGCGCCGTCCGGCTCGACTCCGGCGACCTGCTGCCGCAGGCGAAGGAGGTCCGCGCGCTGCTCGACTCCCTGGGCGCGCGCGACACCCGCATCGTCGTCACCAGCGACCTCGACGAGCACGCCATCGCCGCGCTGGCGGCCGCGCCGGTCGACGCGTACGGCGTCGGCACGCAGCTGGTCACCGGCGCCGGCTCCCCCACCGCGGGCATGGTCTACAAGCTCGTGGCCAGGACCGACGACAACGGCGCCATGGTCTCCGTCGAGAAGAAGAGCGCCGGCAAGGTCAGCCACGGCGGCCGCAAGTACGCGCTGCGCCGCCGCAACGCCCGCGGCGTCGCCGAGGCCGAGGTCATCGGCGTCGGCCACGAGCCAGTCGACGACGGCGACGACCGCCGGCTGCTGGTCCCGCTGGTGCGCGACGGCGAGACCGTCGGCCGCGAGCCGCTGGCCGCCGCCCGCGAACGGCACGAGCGGGCCCGCGCCGAGTTGCCCCGCACCGCGTTGAAGCTGTCGCGCGGTGAGCCCGCCATCCCGACCCGCTGGGAGGATCGCTGATGAAGCGCGCACTCATCGTCGTCGACGTCCAGAACGACTTCTGCGAGGGCGGCAGCCTCGCGGTCGCCGGCGGCGCGGACGTCGCGTTCGGCATCGCCGAGGTACTCAAGCAGTGGACCGACGCCGACCCGTGGGACCGCCGCTACGACTACGTCGTCGCCACCCGCGACCACCACATCGACCCGGGCGAGCACTTCTCCGAGTCCCCCGACTACATCGACACGTGGCCGCGGCACTGCGTCGCCGGCACCGACGGCATGGCGTTCCACCCCAACCTCGACCCGCAGCCGTTCGACGCCGTCTTCGACAAGGGCCACTACCAGGCCGCCTACTCGGGCTTCGAGGGCTCGTCGCACGACGGCGTCACCCTGGCCGACTGGCTGCGCGCCCACGAGGTCGGCACCGTCGAGATCGCCGGCCTCACCACCGACCACTGCGTCCGCGCGACCGCCGTCGACGCCGCGCAGGCTGGCCTGGAGACCACGGTGCTGCTCGGCCTCACCGCCGGGGTCGCGCCGGGCACCACGGCGGCCGCGCTGGACGCGATGCGGGCGGCCGGGGTGCGGCTGGAGGGCGCGCCGATCGTCCGCTGAGCTCAGGCCGTCGCCGCCTCGCGGGCGTCCAGCAGCTCGTCCCAGTGCGCCTCGCCCCACGCGCACAACGCCGCGATGACCGGCAGCATGCTGCGGCCCAGCGGCGTCAGCGCGTACTCGACGTGGCGCTCCGCGCCCGGCCGCTCGGTGCGCTCGACCAGGCCGTCGCGGCGCAGGTTCCGCAGCGACGTCGTCAGCGACTGCGCGCTGACGGAGTGCAGCGGCACCCGCAGCTCGGAGAACCGGCGCGGGCCGTGCTCGAGGCAGCGGATGACCAGGCCGGCCCACTTGTCCGAGAACCGCAACGGCATCAGCGTCGACGGGCAGACCGGGTCGAACATGTCGGGATCGAGCGGCGTCGGCATGCCTCCACCGTACTTGACCTGCATGGTCACCTCCGGCTGACCGGGGCGTCGCCTAGCGTCCGCGGCATGACGAGAATCGTGGTGTTCGGAGCCGGCGGACGAGCCGGGCGGGCGGTGCTGGCCGAGGCGGCCGCCCGCGACTGGGACGTGACGGCGGTGGTGCGCGACCCTTCGCGGCATGCCGGCCTCGGCCGGGTCTCACTGGTGGCGGGCGACGTGACCTCCCCCGACGCGGTCGCGTCGCTGTCGGAGGGGCATGACGCCGCCGTCCACGCGGCCGCCACGCTCGCCGTCCCGGCCGCCGAGTTCTTCCCCGCGGCGGCGTCGTCGCTGCTCACGGGGTTGGCGGCGGCGCGGGTGCCGCGGCTGGTCGCCGTCGGGCTGGCGTCGCAGCTGCCGGACGTGACGGGGGTGCCGCTGATCGACACCCCCGGCTACCCGTCGGAGCACCGCGACTTCATGCTCGGCCACGGCGCCGGGCTGTCCGTGTTCCGTCGTGCGTCGACGCCGGTGGACTGGCTGGTCGTCGCCCCGGCCGGCGACTTCGACCACGGCGGCGCCCCGACCGGCGGGTACCGCTTCGTGCCAGGAGCCGCGTCGGCGCTCATCACGTACGCGGACCTCGCCGTCGCCGTCGCGGACGAGATCGCGCGGCCGCGGCACCACCGGCTGCTGGTGGGGGTGGCGGCTGGATAGGGTCGGCTGACGTGACCCCCGCCGTCTGGATGATCGCCGGCGCGCCCGGCGCTGGCAAGACCACCGTGGCGCGCAAGCTCGCCGCCCTGCTCGACCCCACCCCGGCGCTGCTGGACAAGGACACCGTCTACGCGCCGTTCGTGGTGGCGACGCTGGCGGCGAACGGGCGGCCGTTCGGCGAGCGGGAGGGTCCCTGGTACGACGAGCACATCAAGGTGCACGAATACGCGGGGCTGGCCGACACGGCGCGGGAAATCCGCTCGGCCGGCTGCCCCGCCCTCCTCGTCGCGCCGTTCACCGGCCAGACCCGCTCGCTGCCCGGCTGGTCCGCCTACGTCGACCGGCTGGGCGGCGACCCGGTGCGGCTGCTGTGGGTCCGGTCGGACGGTTCCACCCTGCGGGAGCGGATCCTCGGCCGCGGCCACGACCGCGACGGCCAGAAACTCGCCGACTTCGCCGCCTTCACCGCCGCCACCCTCCCCGACGTGCCCCCACCGGCCCCGCACCTCGAGATCGACAACCGCCGCGGCGCACCGCCCCTCGACGACCAACTCGCCGCCGTGGTCGCCGCACCCTGACCGCCGGGCCCCGTTCGCTGCGCCACCCTGACCGCCGCCTCGCCCCGCCCCGTGCGCTGCGCCGCGCCGCGACGTTGTCGGTGCCCGCCCATAGGGTGGGCCCCACCCGGGCCGGGAGGGTCATACCTACCACCCGGCGAACGCGGCGAAACGCGGCAAACGCAGCGACGACGGCCGAGCGGGCACGCGACGGCGCTCGGCCGAGCGGCAGAGCCCCGCGAACCCCGGACCAGCCGCCAGGGCGGCACGTCGCGCGGGTCAGGGCAACGCGTGCTCGACCACCACGCCGAACCCGGCCAACCGCTGGGCGATCAACGAGCGGTGACACGCCTCGGGGTCTCGCTCGACGCAGAGGAGGGCGGCGGCCCCGGCGGCCGGCAGCGCCGCCAGCACCGGCGCGAGCTCCACCCGGTCGAGCACCTCGGCCGTGTACCGGCGGACGTACGCGGGGGCGAGTTCGCGGCGGGAGCGCCGGCCGACGCCGCGGAGGTCGTCGGCGGCGTACTGGACGCGGCGCAGCTCGGTGGTGGGCGCGAGCTCAGGGTGGTGCCGGTAGCCGACCCCTGCCTCGGCGAGCGCCGCCTGCAGCCGGCGCGAGTTCGCCCAGGCGTACTCGGGCCCGCGCACACCACGCCGCTGGCGCACGTCGAGCAGGAGACGGACGTCCGCGTGCCGCAGCCGGCGCAGGAAGGACGCGCCGTCGAAGCCGTAGACGCCGATCGTCACCACCCTGAGCACGCGACTCACCCGACGGCGGTGCCCTCGAGCTCCACCATGAGGACGGGGATCGCCAGCCGCGTCACCCCGAGCATGGTGGTCGGCGGCGCCACCCCGGCGGCGCCCAGCCGCGACACCAGCACGCCGTAGTGCTGGAACAGCAGGTCGACGTCGGTGGTGTAGACGTTGAGGCGGACGAGGTTCGCCAACGACATGCCGGCCTCGCCGAGCACGGCCTCCAGGTTGTCCAGGCTCGACGCCACCTGCGCCGCCATGTCGCCGGGGTGCAGCGGCTCGCCGTCGCGGCTCATCGCGGTCTGCCCGGAGCAGTAGAGGGTGCGGGTGTGCCCGGACACGACTTCACCCTGGTGAAATCCCATCGGCGCCGACCACGTCACCGGGTTGACGGCCGTTCGTTCCATCGTCACATCGACTCCATTCGAGTCATCGAGAATCGGTACGCCCATCAGCCTCCCGGCGAATCACGACATCTCTTGTCACGTATTGGAACCGGGTCAGGCGAAGATCTTCTCCAGCACCTGCGCGACCCCGTCCTCGTCGTTGGACGGGCAGCGGTTCGACGCGGCGGCGACGGCGTCGGGATGGGCGTTGCGGACGGCGTACGACGTGCCGGCCCAGGCGAGCATCGGGACGTCGTTGGGCATGTCGCCGAACGCGACCACGTCGTGCGCGTCGACACCCAGGGAACCGCAGAGCGCGGCCAGCGCGGACGCCTTCGAGACGCCCGCGCGGCTGACCTCCAGGACGGCCGCGTGGCCGGAGTAGGTCGCCGCGGCCAGCGACCCCACCACGGCCGCGGCGCGCGAGACGAACTCGGCGGCGGACAGCGACGGATGCGTGACGACCAGCTTCGACACCGGCTCGGCCAGCAGTTCCTCCAGCGACGCGACGACCGTCCCGTCGGGCGTCGGCCACGTCCCGCGGAAGGACGGTTCCTGGCCGAACGTCAGCCGCCGCTCGATGGCGAACGTGGCGCCCGGCACGTTGGCCCGGATCGCCCGCGCCACCTCGAGCGCGACGTCGCCGGGCAGGCCGTGCTCCTCGACGATCTCGCGGCGGCGCACGTCGTAGACGAGGGCGCCGTTCGCGCAGATCGCCAGCCCGTGCGAGCCGACCTCCGCGGCGAGCACGTCGATCCAGCGCGGCGGCCGTCCCGACACGAACACGACGGTCGCGCCGGCGTCCTCGGCCCGGGCCAGCGCCGCCCGGGTGCGCGGCGACACCGTCCCGTCACCGCGAAGCAGGGTGCCGTCGAGGTCGGTGGCGACGACCTTCACGGCTGCGTGAGCCCGGACTGGACGGCGAAGACCACCAGCTGGGCGCGATCGCGGGCGTGCAGCTTCACCATGGCGCGGCTGACGTGCGTGCGGACGGTCGCCGGGCTGACGACGAGCTCGGCGGCGATCTCGTCGTTGGAGCGGCCGGTGGCCACCCACGCGACGATCTCGCGCTCGCGCTCGGTGAGGCGGTCCAGCTCGGGGTGCGGCGTGCTGGCCGGCACGTCGCGCCCGCTGAACTGCTCGATGACGCGGCGGGTGACGGACGGGGAGAGCAGGCTGCCGCCGTCGGCGACCACGCGGATGGCGTGCAGCAGCTCGTCGGGCGGCGAGTCCTTGAGGACGAACCCGCTGGCGCCGCCGCGCAGCGCCTCGAACACGTACTCGTCCAGCTCGAACGTCGTCAGCACGATGACCTTGACGTCGGCCAGCGCGGCGTCGGCGGTGATCTCGCGCAGCGCCGCGAGACCGTCGAGCACCGGCATGCGGATGTCCATCAGCACGACGTCGGGCTTGGTGCGCCGGACGAGGTCGACGCCGGCCCGGCCGTCGGAGGCCTCGCCGGCCAGCTCGGTGTCGTCCTCGGTCTCGAGCAGGGTGGACAGGCCCATGCGCACCAGCGCTTGGTCGTCGATCACCGCCACTCTGATGACACTGCTCACGTCGTCCGTCATGAGGTCGATCCTGACAGGTCCGGTTCGTGGTCGGCGCCGGCCAGGGGCAGCCGCGCGTGGACGGCGAACCCGCCACCGGTGCGCGGGCCGGCCTGCAACCGGCCGCCGACCGCCTCGGCGCGGGCCCGCATGCCGTCGATCCCGGTGCCCGAACCGTCGTCCTCGCCCGGCGCCGGCGGCGGTGCACCGCCGACCCCGTTGTCGCTCACGTCGACCAGCAGCTCGCCGCCGGCCCGGCGGATGCGCACCTCGGCTCGGGTGGCGGCCGCGTGCCGCAGCACGTTGGTGAGCGACTCCTGCACGATGCGGTACGCCGCGACGTCGACGTCGGGCGGGAGGTCGCCACTGGACGCGCCGTCGAGGTCGGCCACCACCTCGACGCCGCCGGCCCGGATGCGGTCGAGCAGGACGCCGACCCCGGCCAGCCCGGCGCCGGGCCTGCGCGGCGCGGCGTCGGTGACCGGGCTGCGCAGCACCTGCAGCTCGGCCCGCAGGCCGTCGAGGGACGACCGGCTGGTGTCGCGGATCGCCTCCAGCGCGGCCCGCACCTTCTCGGGGTTGCGGTCGAGGACGTGCAGCGCGACGCCCGCCTGCATGGCGATGACGGCGAGGCCGTGGCCGACGGAGTCGTGCAGCTCCTGCGCCATGCGCAGCCGTTCCTCCGACACCGCGCGCCGGGCCAGCGCCGCGCGCACGTCGGCCTGCGACTCGCGCCGGGTCTTCAGCGCGGCCCCGATGGCCAGCGGCGCGCCGAACAGCGCCAGCGACGCGATGGCCCACGCGGCGCCCTGCCGCCACACGTCGGTGCCGGAGTCGTCGAGCAGGCGCACCGTCGACACCGCGAAGAACACCGCGTAGTAGCCGCCGCCCCAGCGCACCGCCGAGCGCAGCGGCAGCTGGTAGCCGAGCGTGTACATGACCACCGGGACGGTGATCATGATCGGGCCGTACGCGTAGTCCGCGGCCAGGTACGTCACCAGTGCCGCCGCGTTGATCAGCAGCGTCGTGCGCGGATACGGCCGGCGCAGCAGCAACGCCAGCGCGGCGACGACCACCAGCGTGTAGGCGACCACGCCGGGGTCGCGCGCCCACGCCTGTCCCTGGGACGCGCCGTGCGTGCCGCCGACGCCCAGCACCACCAGCGCCAGCGCGATGCCCGCGTCGATCAGCCAGGTCCGCACCCGTTCCATGCCCTCGACCCTAGGACCGGCGGTGGTCGCGCGGCGTCGGCGACGCGGCGTAACCGCACTACGCGAATCTGCGTACGTCCGATGCCGCTCTGCGGACGACGCGGGCGACGGCGGCTGCGCGGGAGCGTGGAGCCATGACGAACACCATCGTGGTCACCGAACGGCTGACCAAGCGTTACGGCGACCGGCTCGCCGTCAACGACGTGAGCCTCACCGTCCGCCGCGGTGAGGTCTACGGCTTCCTCGGACCGAACGGAGCCGGCAAGACGACCACGCTGCGCATGCTGCTCGGCCTGGTCCGTCCCACCAGCGGGACCGCGACGATCCTGGGCCACGCGCCCGGCGAGCCCGGCGCGACGGCACGAGTCGGCGCGCTGGTCGAGGGTCCCGGCTTCTACCCCTACCTGTCCGGCCGCGACAACCTGCGCGTGATGGCCCGCTACCAGGGCGTCTCCGACCAGGCGGTCGACGACGCGCTGCACCGCGTCGACCTCGCCGAGCGCGGCGGCGACGCGTTCAAGTCGTACTCGCTGGGCATGAAGCAGCGCCTCGGCGTCGCGTCCGCGCTGCTCGGCGAGCCGGACCTGCTGGTCCTGGACGAGCCGACCAACGGCCTCGACCCCGCCGGCATGGCCGACATGCGCAAGCTCGTCGTCGACCTCGCCGAACAGGGCCAGACGGTGCTGCTGTCCAGCCACCTGCTGGCCGAGGTGCAGGAGATCTGCGACCGCGTCGGCGTCATCGCGCACGGCCGGCTGCTGACCGAGAGCACCGTCGCCGAGTTGCGCGGCGCCAGCACGCTGCTGGTCCGCGCGCAGCCCGTGGAGGTGGCGCTGTCCGTCTCGATGCAGGTGGCCGGCGACGACGCCGTCCAGCTCACCGACGCGGGCGTCCGGCTGGAGCTGTCCGACGAGCGGGCGCCGGAGCTGGCCCGCGCGCTGGTCGCGGCCGGCGCCGACATCCACGAGATCCGGACGGCCGAGCGGTCGCTGGAGGACGTGTTCTTCGAGATGACGACCGACGAGGAGGAGAACCGATGAGCACCGCGACGATGACCGGCCGGGCCACCGCGCGCGGCGAGGCCCGCGCCGTCCCCACCATGATCGGCGGACTGGTCGCCAGCACGAAGGCCGAGCTGCTGCGGCTGCGGAAGTGGCCGGCGGTCTGGATCCTCGCGACGGTGTGGCTGTTGCTCAACCTCACCTTCGCGTACCTGTTCAACTACATCGCGTACTCGACCGGCTCGTCCGGCTTCTCCAACGAGGGCGTCCCGCCGTCGGCGCTGCTGCCGGACCTGCTGCCGGCCGCGATCCCGTCGGTGCTCACCGGCGGCATGCCGATGTTCGGCGGCGCGATCATGTTCATCCTCGGCGCGCTGGCCGCCGGCAGCGGCTACGGCTGGGGCACCTGGAAGACGGCGCTCACGCAGGGCCCGAGCCGGCTGTCGACGTTCGGCGGGACGCTCGCCGCCGTCGCCATCGCCGTCGTCGGCGTGATCGCTGCCACGCTGGCGCTGGACTTCGCCGCGTCGATCCTCATCGCCGTCGTCGAGGGGCAGAGCATCGTGTGGCCGGCGCTCGGCGCGCTGGCCGAGGCGGTCGGGGGCGGGCTGCTGATCTTCGGCATGTGGGCCATGGCCGGCGTGCTGGTCGGCGTGCTGACCCGCAGCCCGGCGCTGGCGGTCGGTCTCGGGCTGGTGTGGTCGCTGGTGATCGAGAACCTGCTGCGCGGCGTCGGCAACCTGCTCAGCGGCATCGAGTACGTGACGAACGTGCTGCCGGGGACGGCCGCGGGGTCGCTGGCCGGCGCACTGGGCGCCGGCGGCTCGGACGACCCCGACGGCGCGCCCGGCGTCCTCACCGTCCTCGACGGCCGGCCGGCGGCGCTGCTGGTGGCCGCGTACCTGGTGGTGTTCGCCGTGGTGGGCGCGCTGGTGATGCGACACCGCGACGTCACCTGATCGACGCGCCGGCCCACCGGCCGTCGCCCTCGCTCGCTGCCCCTTGCCCACTGCCCTCGCCCGCTGCCCTCGCCCGCTGCCGCCGACCTGGCGCAGCGGGCGAGTTGGTGTGGCGGGCGAGTTGGTGTGGCGGGCGAGTTGGTGTGGCGGGCGGGTTGGTGTGGCGGCAATCGGGCAGCCCGGGCGTGGGCGACGTGGAGGCGCGGGCGAGGTGGCCCAGCGGCAGGTCGGCGGCATAGGCGGAGTGGCGGCGCGGGCGAAGTCGCTCAGCGGCAGGTCGGCGGCATAGGCGGAGTGGCGGCGCGGGCGAGTCGACTGCGCGGGCGGGCGGGCGTTGGCGCGGGCGTTCGCGCGCGAGTGTGTCGGTGCCCGCCCGTAGGGTGGGACTCCCTCCCAGCCGGGCGGGCTTTGCACCCGGCCAACGCGAACGCCGACGTCGGGCAACGTGGCCCACGCCCCAGCCCAACGAGGACCGCAACCCCAGTAAAGCGGGCGCCACCCAGCGCAGCGAGGACCGCAAACCCCGGCGAGGCGGCCGCAACCCGACAAGGCAGGCACAACCCCGGCAAACGGGCGCACCACCACGGCGAGCCCGAACGGCCGGCACCGAAGCAACGCGGTCCGCCGACACCGAGCCAGGCGACGCAGCACCCCCGTTCGTCTGCGGGCGGGAGGTCGTTCGCTGGTGAAGTACGCTACCGGGGCGCGGCGGCCGGAGAGCAGGAGGTGCCATGAGGTTCGGCGTCCTGGGCCCCTTGACGGTCCACGACGACCTCGGGGCGGCCGTTCCGGTCACGTCGGCGAAGCAGCGGCTGCTGCTGGCGGTCCTGCTGTCGCGCCGCAACACGCGGGTGTCGGCCGATGCGCTGACGGAGGCGTTGTGGGAGGGTCGGCCGCCGCCGTCGGCGCGGGCGAACCTGCAGAGCTACGTGCACCGGCTGCGGCGGCTGCTGGGCGACGACCGCATCGTGCACGACCGGTCCGGCTACCAGCTCGAGGTGCGGCCCGGCGAGGCCGACGACGAGGAGTTCGAGCGGCTGGCGGCGGCCGGCCGGGAGGCGCTGGCGGACGGCGACCTCGACCGCGCGGCCGACCTGCTGCGCCGGGCCGGCGCGCTCTGGCGCGGGCGGCCGGCCTACGCGGAGCTGCCCGGGTCCAGCGCCGAGGCGGCCCGGCTGGACGAGCTGCGGCTCGCGGTCGTGGAGCTGCGCGTCGACGCCGACCTCGGCCGCGGTGAGCACGACCTGCTGGTCGCGGAGCTGACGGCGCTGACGGCCGCGCACCCGCTGCGGCAGCGGCTGTACCGCCAGCTCATGCTCGCGCTGCACCGGTCCGGCCGCACGGCCGACGCGCTCGGGGTGTATCGCCGGGCCCGGGCCGTGCTGGTCGAGGAGCTGGCCCTGGAGCCGGGCCCGGAGCTGCGCGACCTGGAGCAGGCCATCCTGATGGACGACCCCGCGCTGGCCCCGCCGCGGCCGGCGCGGTCGGCGCGGCCGGCGCACGCACGCCGGCCCGCAGAGCTGCCGCCCGACGACCCCGCGTTCACCGGGCGTCGCGACGAGGAGCGGCGGGTGGCCGGCTGGCTGACCGCCGGCGCCGTCGTGACCATCAGCGGGCCGGGCGGCGTCGGCAAGTCCGCCCTGGCGCTGCGGGCCGCGCACACGGCCGCCGCCGGCTTCCCGGACGGCCGGCTGTACGTGAACCTGCACGGCGCGACGCCCGGGGTGCGGCCGCTGACACCGCACGACGTGCTGGTCAGGCTGCTCGGGTCGCTCGGGGTCGAGGAGCGCGACGTCCCGGCCGACGGGTCCGCAGCGGCGGCGCTGTTCCGCTCGACGATCTCCGGGCGGCGGCTGCTGGTGGTGCTCGACGACGCCGACTCCGCCGCGCAGGTCCGGCCGCTGCTGCCCGAGCCCGGCAGCGGACCGGCGCTGCTGGTCACCGGCCGCCGGGTGCTCTCGACCATCGCCGGCGCGCATCGGCTGACGCTGGGCACGCTGGCCCCGGACGAGGCCGCCGAACTGCTCGCCGCGGTCGCCGGGCCGGACCGCGTGGCCGCCGAACCGGCGGTCGCCGCCGAGGTGGTGGCCTTGTGCGGGCTGCTCCCGCTGGCCGTCCGGGTGGCCGGGGCGCGGCTGCTGGCCCGGCCCGACTGGACGCTGTCGTCGCTGCGCGACCGCCTGGACGACGCCCAGCACCGCCTCGACGAGCTCGAGCACGACGACCTCGCGGTGCGGGCCAGCTGCGACGTCGCGTTCACGGCGCTGGACGACGCGCCCGCGGCGGTCTTCACCAGCCTGGGCTTGGCCGGGTTCGCCGACTTCACCGTCCACACGGCGGCCGCGCTGTCCGGGCGCACGCTGGCGGCCACGCGGCGGGCGCTGGACCAGCTCACCGAGACGCAGCTGCTGATCGCGGCGCCGGGCGACCGATTCACCCTGCACGACCTCGTCCGCCTCTACGCGCGCGAACGGGCCGAGCGGACGCTGACCCCGGCGGCCCGCGACGACGCGCTGCGCCGGGCGCTGCACCACTACCTCGCGACGGCACGGCAGGCCTCGCGGATGAGCGTCGCGTGGTCCGACCAGCACGCGGCCATCGGCCCCGAGACGACGCGGCCCGGCCGCACGCAACCCGGCCCCGACCTCCCCGACGGCCCGGCCATCTCGGCCTGGGTCCGCGCGGAGTCCGACAACATCACCGCCGCCGCCATCCATGCCGCCGCGCTCGACGGCGACGGCCCGGCGATCCTGGCCGGGCTGGCCGCGGCCATGGCGCACCCGCTGCGCAGCCAGGACCGGTGGGCCGACCTCGTCGCCATCGGCCGGCTGGCGCTGTCGGCGCTCGGCGACACCGGGCAGGCGCGGTGGCGCTCGAAGCTGCACCAGAGCCTCAGCGACGGCTACTTCATGCTGAACCGGCTGCCGGAGGCGCACGAGCACGGCCTCGAGGCGGTCCGCGCGGCGTACGAGGGCGGCGACCGCCACGGCGAGGCCGACGCCCGCAGCGCGCTCGGCTTCGTCCTGCACCACCGCGGCCGCACCGACGAGGCGTTCGCGCACTACCGCCGGGCGCTGGAGTTGCAGCGCGAGATCGCCGACGCCCGCGGCGAGGCGCTCACGCTCACCCGGCTCGGCGTCGGCCACCACCTGGGCGGCCGGCTCGACGACGCCGTCGCCTGCCAGGAGCAGGCGCTGCGGCTCGACGACAGGCCGCACCTCACCGGCATCGCGCTGTTCCGCCTCGGCGACGCCCACCTCGACGCCGGACGGCCCGAGCGCGCCCTCGGCTGCCTCGAGCGGGCCATCGAGGCGTTCCAGGCCTGCGGCTCCAGCGTCGACGAGGCACTGGCGCGGTGGCTGCGCGGCGACATCCTGCGGCTGCTCGGCCGCGACGGCGACGCCCGGCACAGCTGGCTCCGCTCGGCCGACCTCCTGCGCGAGATGCGCAGCCTGACCAGCGACGAGGCCGGCGACCTGCTGGGCGCACCGGTGCCGCGCATGCCCGACGTGCTGCGCCGCGGCCGCGACGCCCGCCGCCCTGCCTGACCGCTGGTCAGCGCGCATGTAGTGCCGGTGTAGCGGCGCCTGGGATCGTCGGCTCGGTTCATCCGAGCCAGATCACACTGACGTTCCGGAGATAGTGCGTGAAATCGACGATCCGTTCCCGAGCCATCGTTCCGCTGGCCGGCATAGCCCTGATCTTCGCCACCGCCGCCTGCGGGTCCGACGACCCGCCGGCGCCCGAGCCGCCGAGCGCCGACGAGCTCGAGCTGACCATGACCGAGCCGCCGCCCTCCGAGGGCGGCGACGCCGAGGCTGACGACGCCGAGGGCGACGACGCCGCGGCCGCCGGTGACGGCGACTACTGCGGGCTGCTGGAGTCGATGGGCAACGACCTGCTCAGCGGCAGCGCGGCCACCAACCCCGACGCCGCGTCCGGCCTGGTCGACGTCTACCGCGACCTCGCCGCCGCCGCGCCGGACGACGTCGCCGCGGACTGGACCGCGATGGCCGACGCCATGGAGTCGCTGGCGAACATCGACCCGGCCGACCCCGAGGCGCTCGAGGAGCTCGAGCAGCTCGGCGACCTCACCGAGGTCAGCCAGCGGCTGGGCGAGAGCGTCCAGTCGGAGTGCGGCTGACGGACGGACCGCGGCCCGGGTCACGCCCCCACGCGTGACCCGGGCCGCACACTTCACGGGAGCGGACGTTCGGGGGGCGTCCGCTCCCGCCGTCTGCGCACCACCAGCACCGCCGCGCCGGCCAGCAGCACCGTGGCCGCGGCGCCGAGGCCGGCCCGGAACCACGGGAACCCGTCGGTGACGTCGCCGGGCCGGACCAGCGCGAACACCTGCCGGTGGGTGCTCTCCACGACGTAGACGTCGCCGCCGGGGCCGAGCGCCAGCCCACCCGGAGTGAGCCGGTCATCCGACTGGTCCGGAGCCCACACCGCGGTCGTGATGGTGCCGTCCGGTGCGATCCGGCGCACCCCGTTCGGGGTCTGGACGAACACGTTGTCGGCGGCGTCGACGACGATGTCGCCGGGGAGGGCGAGCTGCGTCTCCGTGGCCGGGCCGCCGTCGCCGGTGTCGTCCGTGTAGTACAGGTCGTCGCCGTTGCCGCCGATCTTGCGCGCGTCCTCGTCCGGCCCCGCGGCGTACACCAGGTGGTACGAGGCGTCCGACACGTAGACGGTCCCGTCGCCGCCCACCGCCAGCCCGACCGGCTCGCCGAACAGCACGTCGGCGTACCCCGGCACGGTGGCGATGGTGCCGTCGGCGCGGATCTCGTACACCGCCTTGCGGACGTTGTCGAGCACGAACACCGTGCCCTCGGGGCCGACGGCGATGTCGCGCGGCGCCAGCGACTGCGCGGTCGCGAGGGTGCCGTCGACGATCGGGGTGTCGTCCGAGGGGCGGCCTCCGGCGATGACGACGCTGCGCCCGTCGGGGTACACCCGGGCGACCGTCTGCCCGAGGATCGCGTACAGCTCGCCGCCAGGGCCGGCGGCCAGTTCCCCGACCTGGGCCAGCTCCGCCGTGCCGCCGGGCAGCAGGTCGGTGAGGGTGTCGCCATCGGTGCTGCGCAGTCGCAGGGCGGCCGACTCGGCGATGGCCAGCGTCCCGTCCGGGCCGACGGCGATCCTCATGCCCGGAGACAGCTCCGCCTCGCCGAGCTGCTCGCCCGCTGCCTCCGCCGCACGGAAGTCGGCCAGCGTCTCGATGCCGCCGTCGGCGCCGATCCGCCGGACGAGGTCGGTGCTCTGGCTCGCGACGACGATCTCGCCGCCGGGGCCGACGTCGATGCCGCTGGGCTCGCCCAGGCCGGCCTCGGCCGCCGGGCCGCCGTCGCCACTCGCCTCCGGCGACCCGGTGCCGGCCACCGTCGTGATGACGCCGCTTGCGTCGACGTGCCGGACCCGGCCGTTGAAGGTGTCGGCGACGTAGAGGCCGCCGTCGGGCGCGACGGCGAGGTCGAGCGGCGTGTTCAGCTCCGCCTCGGCGGCCGGCCCGCCGTCGCCGGCGAAGCCGCCCTCGTCCTGGCCGTAGTAGCTGTCGCCGATCAGCGGGACGAGCACGCCGTCGGGCCGGATCATCCGCACGTACGGACGGCCGCGCTCGATGACGTAGAGGTTGCCCGCCGCGTCGGCGTCGATCGCGCTCGGCTCCCACAGGCTGGCCTCGACGGCGGGCTCGTCGTCGGCGTCGTCGGACCACAGCTCGCCGCCGCCGCCCACCCGCGTGAGCAGGCCGTCGGTGCCGATGCGGCAGATCATGCCGAGGTCGCGGTCGGCCAGGTAGACGGTGCCGTCCGGCGCGGCGACGACGTCGACCGGGTAGCTGAGCACGGCGTCGGTGGCCGCCTCGCCGACGCACGCCGCCACGGTCTCGCCGTCGTCGGGCCGGTCCGCCCCCGCGATGGTCTCGATGCGCCCGTCGGCGCCGATGCGGCGGATCCTGGCGTTGCCGGCGTCCGCGACGTACACGTTGCCCGCGGCGTCGACGTCCAGGCCGTCCGGTCCGCTCAGCTGCGCGGCCGTGGCCGGTCCGCCGTCGCCGGCGAAGCCGCCCTCGCCCGTTCCGGCCAGGGCCGACACGGCGCCATCGGCGTCGACCCGGTGGACGACGTTGCCCCTGGTGTCGGCGACGTAGCTGACGCCGTCGGGACCGGTCGCGACCGTCGCCGGGCCGGCCGCCGGGTCGACCGGGCGCACGGTCTCGGGCAGCACGTCCGCACTGCCGCGGGCGCCGGCCACGGGCACGAGGTCGCCGGGTTCCGCGTCCGGCCAGGGTGACCCGGCCGGTTCCACCGGCTCGGCGGGCGGCACCGGCGCACCCGGGTCGCTGACCCGGAAGATCCGGCTCCCCAGGCCGTAGTAGAGCGTGCCGTCGCCGCCGATCACGATGTCCTCGGCGCCGGACGGCAGCGGGGCCACGGTCGTGAGCTGGCCGTCCTCGGCGCCGAGCATCCGCAGCCGGCCGTTGCCGAGGTCGGTGATGTAGAGGTTGTCGTCGGCGTCGACGGCCAGCTGCCGGCCGCCGGTGAGCGCGGCGTCGCCGGCGGTCTCGCCCTCCGCCTGCAGGGCGATGTCCTCGCCGGAGATGACGTGCAGGATGCCGGCCGAGTCGATCTCGTACACCGAGCCGTCCATCTCGATGGTGAAGAAGACGCTGCCCGTGGAGTCGACCGCGACGCTGGTCGGGGCGTAGGTGTTCAGGCTCGAACCCGGCTGCCCCTCGGCCGAGGCCGGGTGGTCCTCACCGCCGCCGGCGATCGTGGTGATGATGTCGTCCGGGCCGATGCGGCGGATCCGGTTGTTGTCGGTGTCGGCGACGTAGACCATGCCGTCGGCGTCGACGGCGATGTCGGCGGGATCGTGCAGGTAGGCGTCGAGCGCGTCGCCGCCGGGGTCGGCGCCGTCCGGCGGCCGCTCCTCGCCACCGCCGGCGATCACGGTGACGGTGCCGTCGGGGGCGAACCGGCGGATGTCCCGGATCCCGGCGACGTAGACGCTGCCGTCGGGTCCGACGGCGGTGGCGGTCGGCGCGTTGCTGGGGCTGTACGTGCCCAGGCCGGGCACCTCGATGCCGTCGGTCTCCGGCGCACGCCGGCTCAGCGAGCCGGCCAGGGTGTCGATGCCGCCGTCGGGGGTGACGACCCGCACGCGCTTGTTGTAGCGGTCGGCGACGTAGAGGGTCCCGTCGGGTCCGGCGGCGAACCGGAGCTCGTCGTTCAGCCGGGCGTCCACGGCCGGGCCGCCGTCGCCGGAGTAGCCTCGTTCACCGGTGCCCGCGACGACGACCGGCAGGCCGGGGATCTCCTCCGGCGGCGGTGTCTCGCCTGCGGCGGGAACGGCGGCGGCCAGCAGGCCGCCGGTGAGCAGGAGGGCAGGTAGCAGCGCCCGGTTGAACACGTCTCCCCCATCGGGTCGGTCGGTCGCCGGCGGGTCGGCCGGCCGGTCGGTCAGCGCAGGGCGGACGGCGTGCGTCCCCGGCTCCAGCGGGTGAAGTGCACGGCGTGCACCACCCCCAGGACCAGGGCGAACACCGCGACGGCCATCGACGAGAGGCCGTCCGGGCTGAGGTCGGGCGCGGGATCGCCGGTGCCGGGCTTGGTGATCAGCATGATGATGATCAGCAGGCAGACGACGGCGATGCCCACCGGCAGCCCGCCCGACCGCGGCCGGAACGTCGCCACCAGCGTCAGCGACATCAGGATCAGGGCCAGCATGATGCCGAGCACCGCCGGGTCGCCGTTGTGGTTCGCGGCGGTCTCCCAGAGGTTGCCGAACCGGCTCTCGACGCCGCCGGTCTCGACGTCGACCCGGAGGTCGTCGAACATCGGCTTGAAGATCAGGCCGAGCCCGGCCACCGTCAGCGGGCCGTAGAGACGGGCGTACCCGTCGAACACCTTGCCGTCGTCGTCGCTGCTCATGGGGTTGTTCGTCCTTCCGTGGTGGGATCAGGGTCGGTGACCGCCCGGCGGCGGCGCACCAGCACCACGCCGGCCGCGGCGGCCAGCAGCGCGCCCGCACCGGCGCCGGCGGTCCACCAGGGGAAGCCGCCGGAGATCTCGCCGGGCCGGACCAGCGCGATCACCTGCCGGGTCGCGCTGTCGACGGCGTAGAGGTCGCCGCCGGGGCCGGCCGCCAGCGTGGTGATCCAGCGGTCGGTCTCCTCGTTCGGTTCGGCATCGAGGACGGTGGTGATGGTGCCCTCGGCGTCGACGCGCCGGATCCCGACGAGGTCGGCCACGTAGACGTTGCCGTCGGCGTCGGTCTCGACGTCGGCGGGCGACTGCAGGATCGCGTCGGCAGCGGGCCCGCCGTCGCCGGCGTCGCCGTTGATGATGGTGCTCTCGCCGACGCCCGCGAAGACCTCGGCCGGCTCGCCCGGCGCCGCGGCGTACACCAGGTTGGCGCCCTCGTCGGTGACGTAGGCGGTGCCGTCGGGGCCGACGGCGAGTCCGGACGGCAGCTCGAACGTGACGTCGTCGAACCCGGGCGTCGCCTTCAGCGCACCCTGGTGGTCGACCCAGTAGACCCGCTGGGTCGCGAGGTCGAACAGGTGGACCCGGCCGTCCGGCCCCACGGCGACGTCGCCGGGGCGTATCGTCAGGCCGACCGCCTGGGCGTCCTCCACCGCCGCCTGCTCCGCGCGCCCGCCGCCGGCGACGGTGACCCGCCGGCCGTCGGGATGCACCCGCACCACGGCGTCGGCCAGCGTGGCGTAGACCTCGCCGCCGGGACCGGTGGCGATCCGCCAGAGGTCTCCCAGCCGCCGGCTGGCCGGGCCCACTCCGACGAGGTCGGCGCCGTCGAGGCGGCGCAGCCGCTGCTGCCGCGGCTCCGCGACGAGCAGGGTGCCGTCCGGTGCGACGGCGATGGCCATGGGCGTGGCGAGGGTCGCGGCATCGGCCGGCTCGGGCGAGGTGCCGTCGTCGACGGTGAAGTCGGCGACGGTCTCGATGACGCCGTCGGGGCCGATGCGCCGGACGCGGTCCTCACGGGTGCCGGCGACGACGAGGGCGCCGTCGGGCGCGACGTCAACGGTGATCGGCTCGCTGAGGCCCGCCTCGGCAGCCGGGCCGCCGTCGCCGGAGTCCACTCGGGCGCCAGTGCCCGCGACCGTCTCGATGACGCCGTCGGGCCCGACCAGGCGGATGCGGTTGTTGAACGCGTCGGCGATGTAGACGCCCTCCGGCCCGGCGACGACGTCGCCCGGCGTGTTCAGCTCGGCCGTCACGGCCGGCCCGCCGTCGCCCGCGAAACCGCCCTCGTCCAGGCCGAACAGGCTGTCGCCGGCGAACGCGACGAGCGTGCCGTCGGGCCGGACCATGCGCACGTACGGCCGGCCGTCCTCGACGACGTAGACGTTGCCGTCGGCGTCGACGGTGATCGCGCCGGGCTCCCAGAGGCTGGCCTCGAGCGCCGGCTCGTCGTCGGCGTCCTTCGCCCACAGCTCGCCGCCGCCGGCCACCCGGGTGAGCAGGCCGTCGGGCCCGATCCGGCAGATCAGCCCGCGGCTGGAGTCTGACAGGTAGAGCGCGCCGTCCGGGCCGATGGCGACGTCGGACGGCATCCCGAGCACGGCCTCGGTCGCCGGCTCGCCCACGCAGACCGGCGGCGGCTCGTCGTCACCGGAGGCCCCGCTGCCGGCGACGGTGCTGATGACGCCGTCGGCGCCGACCCGGCGGACGGTGCGCGTAGCGGAGTCGGCGATGTACAGGGATCCGTCCGGGTCGACGGCGACGCCCACCGGGTTGTCCAGCTGCGCCTTGTCGGCCGGCCCGCCGTCGCCGCCGCCGCCCTGCTCGCCGGTGCCGGCCGCGACGCTCACCTCGCCGTCGGCGCCGACCCGGTGCACCACGTGCTGGGACGGGTCGGCGACGTAGCTGACGCCGTCCGGGCCCGCCGCGACGGACAGCGGCCCGAGGTACGGGTCGGGCAGTCGCACCGGCGGCGACGCGACCTCGCGGCCCGTCGCCGCGCCCGCCACCTCGACGACGTCGCCGGGATCGCGGTCCGGCCACGAGGACCCGGCCGGCGTCATCGGGTCGGCCGGCTCGTCGATGGTCTGCGGGAGCCGCCACACCCGGGTGCCGTCGACGTAGAGGACGGTGCCGTCGGCGGCGACCGTGATGTCGCCGACGGTGGCCGGCAGCGGGCCCGCGACCTCGATCATGCCGTCACGCAGCACCCGCAGCCGGCCGTTGGCGGCGTCGGTGACGTACAGCTCGTCGTCCGGACCCACGGCCAGCCGGCGGCCGCCGAGATCGGTCTCGCCGATCAGGTCCTCGCGCCGGTCCAGCACCGCGAGCTCGTCGCCCTCGATGACGCCGAGCACGCCGTCGGGGCCGACCTCGTACACGTCGGGGCTCATCTGGAGGGTGAAGTACACCGTGCCGGCGCCGTCGACGGCCACGCTGACCGGCGTGTACAGCTCGGCCTGCGTGGCGGGGCCGTCCAGGGCGTCCTCGACCTGCTCCTCGCCGCCGCCCGCGATGGTGGTGATGACGCCGTCGGCGCCGATGCGGCGGATCCGGCCGTTGCCGCTGTCGGCGAGGATGACGTCGCCGGCCGGGTCGATGGCGATGTCCTCGGGCGAGCGGATGCGTGCGTCGGCGGCCGCGCCGCCGTCGGCGTCGCCGTGCTCGATGTCGTCCTCGCCGGCTCCGGCCAGCACGGTGACCTCGCCGTCCGGCGAGATGCGGCGCACGTCCCGGTCGCCGGCCACGTAGATGCTGCCGTCGGGGCCGACGGCGCTGGCGATCGGCGGGTTCGCCGTGTCGGGCTCCGGCACGGCCGCGGCGCGGGTGCCCGGGACGGTGTCGATGACGCCGTCGCCGTCGACGAACCGCAGCCGGCCGTTCGCCCGGTCGGCGACGTAGAGCGTGCCGTCGGGGCCGGTGGACAGCCGCACGTCGACGTTGAGCCGCGCGTCGACCGCCGGCCCGCCGTCGCCCGAGTAGCCCTCGTCGCCGCTGCCCGCGACGGCGACGACCTCACCGGGCAGCGGCTCCGGCGGTTCCCCCGCCGGAGCCGCCGCCCCGGTGGCGAGCAGCAACCCGGGCAGCAGTGCTCTGAACGACAACGACGTTCCCCCTCCGGCGGATCAGGTACCGCCGGAGATCGTGACAGGGCCCGCTTTCCTCTGACTTTCACGCGCCTTTCGGCACGTCAGTCGCGCGGGGTGAGCTCCATCTGGACCTTGGACTCCTGCTCCATCGTCTGCCCGTCGGCCGTGATGACGGTCGACGTGGTGATGTCGCTGCTGCCCGAGACGGCGACCGGGAAGCTCAGCCGGCCGCCGGTGGTGCCGCTGCCGGAGCCGGTCAGCTCCTCCAGCTCCGCCGTGGCCCCGCCCATCTCGAGCGGTCCCGGCTGCCCCTGCTGCGCGATCTCGGCGGTCATCTCGTAGGAGTCGCCGTCGAACGACGTCAGTGTGTACGTGTAGACGTTGCAGAGCGTGCCGCCCAGGAGGTCGGCGCTCGTGGCGACGTCCCAGGTGGCGCCGACGCCGACCGGCTCGGTGGGCAGCGGGACGGTGAGGCTGGACAGCTGCGACTCGAACTGCTCGAGCAGCGGGACGAGCGACGGGTCGAGGCCCTCGGTGTCGTAGCCGCCGTCGATGAACGCGCCGCTGCGCGTGGACGTGACGGTGGCGGTGAGGCCGACCATGGTGTCGAGCAGCCCCTGCGCGGTGGGGTCGCCGCCCTCGATCTCGGCGCTGTCGTAGACGACCGTCATGGTGATCTCGTCGTCGGTGACGTCGTCGACGGTGATGACCATGCCCATCGTCATCGGCGGCACCGGCGCGGCCGGCAGCGACTCGCCGTCGATGGTGGTGCTGGTGGTCGTCGTCATGGTCATGGTGGTGGCGGCGGAGTCGCCGGCCGTGGGCGTGAGCTCCATCAGCGCGCGCGGCTCGTCGCCGGCATCGGCCACGACGGCCTGCGGCGGGCCGTCGGTGCAGGCGACGTCGGCGACTGGCTCGTCCTCGCCCTCGTCCTCACCCTCGCTCTCGGGCTCGGTCTCGTCGGACGCGGTCGCGGACGGCGCCGCGGTCTCCTCCGAGCCGCCGCCGGAGTCGTCGCCGCAACCGGCGAGGACGAGCAGGGCAGCGGCCAGCGGCAGGCAGCCGGTGATGCGGCGCACAGGGAACTCCTCAGAACGGGTCGGATGGATCGCCCGCACTCTAGCCGCTTGCGCCGGCAACCAGCGCCAGGACGACGCGCCTCAGCCTGTCGGGCCGCGGCCGCTCCAGCTCCACGCGTAGGCGCCGTCGTCGCTCTGCTGGCCCGCCTCGCCGATCTCCAGCGGCCGGAAGGTGTCGACCATGACCGCCAGCTCGTCGAAGTAGTCCTTGCCCAGCGCCCGCTCGATGGCGGCCGGCTGCGGGCCGTGCGAGTGGCCGCCCGGGTGCAGCGTGATGGAGCCCTGCCCGATGCCCGAGCCCTTGCGCGCCTCGTAGTCGCCGCCGCAGTAGAACATGACCTCGTCGGAGTCGACGTTGGAGTGGAAGTACGGCACCGGCACGGCCAGCGGGTGGTAGTCGACCTTGCGCGGCACGAAGTTGCAGATGACGAAGTTGTAGCCCTCGAACACCTGGTGCACCGGCGGCGGCTGGTGGATGCGCCCGGTGATCGGCTCGAAGTCGTCGACGTTGAACGTGTACGGGTACAGGCAGCCGTCCCAGCCGACCACGTCGAACGGGTGCGTCGGGTAGGTGACGATGCTGCCGACCAGCCCGGACGGCCCGTGGCCGCGGTGCTTGGTGTACACCTCGACGTCCTCGCCCACCGTCACGTACGGCTCGGCCGGGGCCGTCAGGTCGCGCTCGCAGTACGGCGCGTGCTCGAGGAACTGGCCGAACCGCGACAGGTACCGCTTCGGCGGCGTGATGTGCGAGTTGGCCTCGACGACGTACGCGCGCAGCGGGCCGTCACCCGTCGGGACCCAGCGGTGCACCGTGGCCCGCGGGATGATCGCGTAGTCGCCCTTGCGCACGCGCAGCAGGCCGAACATCGTCTCGAGCGTGGCCTCGCCGTCCTCGACGTAGACGCACTCGTCGCCGATGGCGTTGCGGTAGAGCGGCGACGACTCGCCGGCCGCGACGTAGGCGATGCGGACGTCGCCGTTGCCGAGCAGCAGCCGCCGCCCCGTCACGACGTCGAACGCCTTCCAGTCCTTGCCCGGGAAGAGGTCGTGCGGCTTGAGGTGCAGCGGCTTGAGCGGGTGGTTGGCGACGGTGCGGGCGTCGGGCAGCTCCCAGATGCGGGAGTCGACGATGGCCGACGGGACGCCCTCGTGGTAGAGCAGCGACGAGTCGGACGAGAACCCCTCCTCGCCCATCAGCTCCTCGTAGTAGAGACCGCCGTCGGGCTTGCGGAACTGGGTGTGCCGCTTGGGCGGGACCTGGCCGACGCTGCGGTAGAACATCTCCGTCACCTTCTCGGCAGTTGTTCGGATATCGGACGCACTTGCCCGTATATCGACCAGGGTCGAGGATGGGTCCGACAGGTGTCAAGGAGGACGAGACCAGCCATGCCCATTCCCCCGCTGTTCGAGCGGCTGATCGACGACGCCGCCGTGTTCCCGCCCGGCTCGCTGCCGCTGCCCGAGGCCGTGCCGGCGCATGTGGGGCACCGTTCGGCCTGGTACGCCGCGCTGGTCGGGCCGCTGCTGTGCCCCGCGTCGTCACTGGAAACGCTGGCCGGGCTGGTGCGCGAGGCGCCGGCGCCGCTGGAGGTGGCCGTCGTCGTCGACACCGGGACGGCCGGCGTGCTGGCCGCCGCCGACACCGTCGCGCAGGACGCCGGCCTGGTGCTGCGCGGTGTCGAGGTGCCGCTGCGCGGGTCGCCGCTGGGCGAGAACGCGCGCCGCACGGTGGCCGCGCTCGACGCCGCGCTCGGCGGGCCCGACGACGACGAGCCGGCCTACGTCGAGGTGCCGCGCGAGTTCGGCTGGGAGACCGCCCTGGACGTCATCACCGACTCCGGGTACCGCGCCAAGCTGCGCACCGGCGGGCCTGCCGCCGACGCCGTCCCGTCCGGCGACGAGGTGGCGGCGTTCGTCCTCGCGTGCCTCGACCGCGGGGTGGCGTTCAAGTTCACCGCCGGGCTGCACCACGCCGTGCGCCGTCCGTCCGAGCACGGGTTCCTCAACCTGCTGCTGGCCGTGGGCCGGGCGGCCGGCGGCGGTTCCGCGGCCGAGGTCGCGGCGGCGCTGTCGATCGACGACGGCGCCGCGCTGGCGGCCGAGGTCGGCGACCTCGGCGCCGCTCCGGTGCGCCGCTGGTTCGCGTCGTACGGCTCGTGCAGCATCGCCGAGCCGCTGGCCGAGCTGGGCGAGCTCGGGCTGGTGGCACCGTGACCTGGCTCGCGCTGAGCGACGACGACCCGTTCGACGCGTGGACGCTGCCGTACGGCGTCTTCTCGGTGGCCGGCGGCTCGCCCCGGGTGGGCGCCGCCGTCGGCTCGTGGGTGCTCGACCTCGCGCCGCTGGCCGGCGCCGACCTGTTCGCCCACCCCACCCTGAACCCGTTCCTGGCCGCCGGGCGACCGGTCTGGGACGCCGTGCGTGCGCGGCTGCTCGAGCTGGTCACCGACCCGCGGCACCGCGACCTCGTCTCGCCGCACCTCGTTCCGGCGGCGGACGTGACGCTGCGGCTGCCGTTCGAGGTGGCCGACTACGTCGACTTCTACGCCTCGCAGACGCACGCCGAGAACGTCGGCCGGCTGTTCCGCCCCGCCAACCCGGCGCTGCCGGCGGCGTGGCGGCAGCTGCCGATCGGCTACCACGGCCGGGCCGGCACCGTCGTCGTCTCCGGCACCGCGGTGGCGCGGCCGTCCGGACTGCGCCGGGCGGGCGGGCCCGGCTCGCCGGTCGAGTTCGGGTCGTCGCTGCGGCTGGACATCGAGGCCGAGGCGGGCTTCGTCGTCGGGGCGCCGTCGGCGCTCGGGTCGCCGGTGCCGGTCGGGGCGTTCGAGGACCACGTGTTCGGCATGGTGCTGGTCAACGACTGGTCGGCGCGCGACATCCAGGCCTTCGAGTACGTCCCGCTCGGCCCGTTCCTCGGCAAGTCGTTCGCCACGTCGGTGTCCGCGTGGGTGGTGCCGCTGGCCGCGCTGGCGCACGCCCGGGTGGCGCCGCCGCCGCGCTCGCCCGCGGTCGCGTCCTACCTGCGCGACGCCGAGCCGTGGGGGCTGGACGTGTCGTTCGAGGTGGAGTGGAACGGCACGGTGGTCTCCCGGCCGCCGCTGCGCTCGCTGTACTGGACGCCGGCGCAGATGCTGGCCCACCTCACCGTCAACGGCGCCTCGCTACGCACCGGCGACCTCTACGCGTCCGGCACCATCAGCGGGCCCCGCCCCGGCGGCAGCGGCTGCTTCCTGGAACTGACCTGGAACGGCGCCGAGCCCGTGACCCTGGCCGACGGCTCATCCCGCGCCTTCCTGCTCGACGGCGACACCGTCACCATCCGCGCCACCGCCCCGGGCCCGGCGGGCGGTCGCATCGCGCTGGGCGAGGTCACCGGCACCGTCCACCCATGATCATCAACGAAACGGGTCACTCTGGCAGCCCGTTTCCTTGATGGTCCTGGTTGTCCACAGGGCGACGGTTCGGCCTGGCGCGACGGCGGCCGGTTCGCGCAGGCTGGCGGTGTGGAACTCGACGCCTTGATCGCCGCCCAGTGCGGTGTCGTCAGCCGTGCTCAGGCGCTGCCGGCCGGGTTCACCGTGGCCAAGATCAAGTGGCTGGTCGGCGCAGGCCGGTGGCATCGCCTCCATGCGCACACGTTCGCGACGTTCACGGGTCCGCTGCCGTTCGAGGCCCAGGTGTGGGCGGCCGTCCTGCGCGCCGGTCGTCGCGCCGCGGCGAGTCACCGTGCCGGCTGACAGGTGCGTCGGAGGCAGGATTCACGGAGGGCTGGGTGACGGCGGCCTGCCAACGCCGCCTCACCACACCGCAACGTCTGGCCGACGCGTTGACACGACGCAAGAAGATCCGCTGGCGGCCCATGACCGAAGCCATGCTCGCCGACGTCGCCGACGGCGCCCAGTCACCGCTGGAGCTGCGCCACCTGCGCCGCGTCGAACGCGCCCACCGCGGAACACGTCCGCGTCCTGCGCGCCCGCGGCTGGACCGGACGCCCCCGATCGTGCGGCCCGTCCTGCCGCGTCGCCCCATGATCATCAACGAAATGGGCTGCCAGGGCGACCCGTTTCGTTGATGATCATGGGAGGGTCAGGCGTGGCCGGCGTGCTCGTGCTCGACGTGGCCCTGGGGCTCGATCTGGAACGTACTGTGCTCGATGTCGAAGTGGCCGGCCAGGCATTCGTGCAGCCCGTCGAGGACGGAGTCGGCGCCGCAGCCGGGCTCGGCGGAGTCGGTGATGACGACGTGGGCGGACAGCACCGGGACGCCGCTGGTGATCGTCCAGGCGTGGAGGTCGTGCACGTCGACGACGCCGGGGAGGTCCATGATGTGGTGGCGGACCTCCTTGAGGTCGACGCCCTTGGGGGTGGCCTCGAGGAGGACGTCGAGCACCTCGCGTAGCAGCATCCAGGCGCGCGGCAGGATGAGCACGCCGATCAGCATGGACGCCAGCGCGTCGGCGCGGACCCAGCCGGTCGCCATGATCACGATGGCCGCGCTGACGACGGCCAGCGAGCCCAGGGTGTCGCCCATGACCTCGAGGTACGCGCCACGCACGTTCAGGCTCTCGCGCTGGCCCGAGCGCAGCAGGAACAGCGCGACGACGTTGGCCAGCAGGCCGACGATGGAGACCACCAGCATGATGCCGGTCTCGATCTCGCCCGGCTCGCCGAGCCGCCTTACGCCGCCGACGATGGCCAGCACCCCGATGACGCCGACGACGACGCCGTTGGTGAGCGCCGCCAGGATCTCCGCCCGCTGCCAGCCGAACGTCCGCGTGGTGTTCGCCGGCTTGGCCGCGATGGCCGTGGCCACCAGCGCCAGCGTGACGCCGAGGCCGTCGGCCAGCATGTGACCGGCGTCGGCCAGCAGCGCCAGCGACCCGGAGAGGTACGCGCCGACGACCTGCACCAGCATGACGACGACGATGAGCACCAACACCTGCTGCATGCGGCGCCGGTACGCGTACGACGCGGTGGCGCCCTGCGGCAGGCCGTGCCCGTGACCGTGCCCGGCGCCCATCAGTGCACCTGCCCCGGCCGGGTGGCGGGCGCGGACGCGTCGGGACGGGCCCGGTGCCCGGCCTCGGCGTGCGGGACGGCGTCGGCGTGCGGCGCGTGCGCGGCGCCCACGCCGTCGGGGCACAGCCGGGCGGGCGAGCCGGTCGCCGCGAGGACGTCCTCGGCGGCGGACAGCAGCGCCCACAGCTCGGGCCGGACCAGCGCGTAGAAGGTGGACCGGCCGTGCGGGTGCGGCTCGACCAGCCCGGCGTTGCGCAGGCAGGACAGGTGGCCGGAGACCGTCGACTGGGCCAGCCCCAGCTCACCGGTGAGGTCGACCACCCGCCGCTCGCCGTGGCCCAGCAGCCGCACGATCTCCAGCCGCGCGGGGTCGGCGAGGCTGTGGAACAGCTGCACCGCCGCCGCGTCGACGGACACCCGATTCATCGTCATATGCCGATGATAGCGCGTCCTGCCGATGAACGGTCAGGGGACCGCCGGCTTGCCCGCCGTCCACACCCAGACGTCGAAGAAGTCCTCCAGGTCCTGGCCGGACAGCTCCTCGGCCAGCGCCTGGAAGTCGTCCGTCGTCGCGACCGAGTCCCTGTACCGGGCCGGCCATTCCCGCGACAGCGCGCCGAACGCGTCGGCGCCGATCTCCTGCCGCAGCGCGTACAGGGTCGCCGCGCCGCGGTCGTAGACGGCGCTCGCGAACAGCCCGAGCGGGCCCGGGTCGGCGACGACGGTCTGCCAGAACGCGTTGGACTCCGGCCGCGCCATCACCGCGGCGAACCGGTCGGCGGCCGGCGCCCCGCCGTCGTGCTCACCCCACAGCCAGCTGGCGTACGTCGCCCAGCCCTCGTTCAGCCAGATGTCCTGCCAGCGCGCCGGGCTGACGGAGTTGCCCATCCACTGGTGCGCCAGCTCGTGCGCGACGGTGCCCTCGTTGGCCCGGGTCGAGTAGATCGGCCGGGTCTGCGTCTCCAGCGCGTAGCCGACGCTGTCGTCGTCGACGATCGCGCCGTAGGACGAGAACGGGTACGGGCCGAAGTGGGTCTCGAACAGCGCGATCATCTCGGCCGTCTGCGCGAGCCCGGCCGACGCGGCGGGCGCGAGGTCGCGGTCGATCGCGTCGATCAGCGGCAGCCCGCCGGGCGTCGCCGTCTGCCGGAGCTCGTAGTTGCCGACCGACGCCGTCACCAGGTAGCTGGCCATCGGCTCGCGCGCCGACCACTCCCAGGTCGTCCACCCGCCGGCGGTGTCGGAGCCGACGAGGTCGCCGTTGCCGACCGCGACCAGCCCCTCAGGCACCGTCACGGCGACGTCGTAGGTGGCCTTGTCGGTCGGGTGGTCGCTGACCGGGTACCACGTCATCGACCCATCCGGCTCGCTGGCCACCATCGCGCCGTCGCGGGTCGTGACCCAGCCGTACAGGGCGCCCTCGATGTCGGTCGGGCGCCCGGTCGCGCCGCCGTACGTCACGACGACGTCGACGGCCTTGCCGCGCGGCAGGATCGTCTTCGGCGTGACGATCAGCTCGTCGCCCTCGCGGGTGAACTCCGCCGGCCGGTTCCGCACGACGACGGACTCCACGTCCATGCCGCGCAGGTCCAGGTTGAAGCTGGTGAGGTGCCGCGTCGGCACGATCGTCACGGTCGCGACGGCGTCCAGCCGGCCGGTCAGCGGCGCGGGCGCGGCGGCCGGCGGCTGGTAGCGCAGGTCGAGGTCGTAGTGCACGGCGTCGTAGCCGCCGTTCCCGGCGAACGGGAAGTAGGCGTCGCCCGCGCCGGACTCACCCGGCGCCGGCCTGGACGCGCTGGCGGGGACGGCGGCGGTGGCCAGTAACGCCACGGCGGCCGCGGCGACGACGGCGGACCTGACACGAGATCTCATCGAGGACGCTCCCACGGGAGTAGACGGTGATCAGCGCAGCCTGCCGGAAAACCGGGCAAAAGGGAACGCTCCCCTGGCTGTGGGGCGACCCCCTTTGCAATGAGCACCAATACGCACCACCAGCGGTCCCGGCGGCCCGGTGCGTATTGGTGCTCATTGCAAAGCCGCGCCGGAGGGGGCCGCCTGCCGACCGCCTAGGCTGGCGTCTCGTGGGTGTGCGCGCGCGTCTCGCGGGTTTTCTCGGTGTCCGGCCGCTGGCCCCTGACGCCGCCGGCCAACGCACGGTGCGCCGTGCGGGGCAGGCCGAGCCCGCGCTGGCCGACGTTCCCAGCGGCGAGCTGAGCCGGCGGCTGCGCGCCGCCGGCGACGACGGCGACGCGCTCGCGCTCGTCCGCGACCTGGGCCGGCGCGCGCTCGGCGAGCGGGCCCACGACAACCAGCTGTCCGCCGTGCTCGGGCTGCTCGCCGGGCGCATCGTGCAGCTCGACACCGGCGAGGGCAAGACGCTGGTGGGGGCGCTGGCGGCCACGCTGTCCAGCGTCCGCGGCCGGCACGTCACGGTGCTGGCCGCCAACGACTACCTGGCCCGCCGCGACGCCGAGTGGATGCGCCCGCTGTACGACGCGGCCGGCGTGGAGGTGGCCTGGGTCGGCGCCACGTCGGCGCCCGGCGAGCGGCGCGCGGCCTACGCCGCCGACGTCGTGTACGTGGCGGCGAACGAGCTGGGCTTCGACACCCTGCGCGACCGCCTGGTCCGCGACGAGGCCGAGCGGGTGCGCGGGCGCCGCGAGGTCGTCATCGTCGACGAAGCCGACTCCGTGCTCGTCGACCAGGCCCGGCTGCCGCTCGTCCTCGCCGGCGCCGTCGACGACGCCGAGGCCGACACCGCGATGGCCGAGCTGGTCGCGTCGATGCGGCCGGACACCCACTACACCGTGAGCGCCGACGGCTACGGCGCCGGCTTCACGACGGCGGGCGAGGAGCTGATCGAGCAGACCTTCGGCGTCGACCTCTACTCCGAGGCCGACGGCGGGCGCACCCTCACGCTGGCCAACCTCGCCGTCCACGCCGAGGCGCTGCTGACCCGCGACGTCGACTACATCGTCCGCGACGGCGCCGTCCAGCTCGTCGACGCCTCCAAGGGCCGCGTCGCGCACCTGCAGCGCTGGCCCGACGGCCTGCAGGCGGCCGTCGAGGCGAAGGAGGGGCTGGCGCCGAGCCAGGCCGGCGAGGTCCTCGACTCCGTCACGGCGGCCGAGCTGGTCGAGGAGTTCGGCCTGCTGTGCGGCATGACCGGCACGGCGGCGTCGGCGGTCGAGCAGTTCGACCGCATGTACCGCCGCCGCGTCGAGGTCGTCGCGCCGGACGTGCCGTGCGTCCGCGACGACGAGCCGCTCGCCCTCTACGCCACGCGGGCCGACAAGCTGCGGGCCGTCGTCGACCGCATCGCCGCCGCGCACGCCTCCGGGCGGCCCGTGCTCGCCGGCACGCCCAGCGTCGCCGACAGCGAGGAGCTGGCCGCCCTGCTGGCCGACGCCGGCGTCGCGTGCGTCGTGCTCAACGCGAAGAACGACGAGGCCGAGGCCGCCGTCATCGCCGAGGCCGGACGCCGCGGCGCCGTCACCGTCTCGACCCAGTTGGCCGGGCGCGGCGTCGACATCAGGCTGGGCGGCAGCACCGGGAGCCGCGACGAGATCGCCGCGCTGGGCGGGCTGCTGGTCGTCGGGACGGAGCTCAACGTGGCGGCGCGGCTGGACGACCAGCTGCGCGGGCGGGCCGGCCGCCAGGGCGACCCCGGCGGCTCGGCGTTCTTCGCCAGCCTCGAGGACGACCTCGTCGCGCGGCACGCCCGGCTGCGCGCCTCGTCCGGCGCCGACGGCCGCATCGCCGCGGCCGGCGCCCGCGCGCAGGCCGAGCACGCGCAACGCGTCGCCGAAGGGCTGGCGCTGCGGATCTACGCCAACACCCACTCCTACGCCGAGGTGCCGCGCCGCCAGCGCGAGCACGTCCTGGCCCGCCGCGAGCAGCTGCTGGCCCTTCCCGAGCCCGAGCGCGGGGTGCGGCTGCACTACCTGGACCGCGCGTGGACCGACCACCTCGCCCACCTGGCGCAGGTGCGCGAGGGCACGCCGCTGCGGTCGCTGTCCGGCAAGGCGCCGGTGGTGGAGTTCAACGCCGAGGCCGTCCGCGCCTTCGAGCCGCTGCTCCAGGACGCCGAGGACGACGCCGACGCGTTCCTGGCCGCCCACCCCGACCTCACCGACGCCGCCGAGCTCGGCCTCGGCCGCCCGTCGGCCACCTGGACCTACGTCGCCCGCGACGACCCGTTCGGCTCGCCACTGGACCGCCTGCTGCGCGGGGTCGCCGGGCGCCTGCTCGGCCGCCCCGGCGACGACGAGCGCCCGGCGGCGAGCTGACACACTGACCCGATGGCACTGAGCGGCTTCGGCGTCACCGAGTTCCAGCTGACCCTGCTGCGGCGCATGCAGGACTACCAGCCGGAGCTGGTCGAGGCCGCGTGGGAGCGGCTCGGCGTCACCCGCTCCGACGCGCGGAAGGCCAACGCGTTCTGGCAGACGGTCGAGCGGTCCCGCACGGCGCCGCGCGGGCTGGACCGCTACCGCATCGTGCTCGGCGCGCCGGTCGGCGAGAGCGACGTGAGCATCGGCGAGGTGAAGTGCCGGCTGTTCCACTGGTACCTGCCGCTCTGGCCGGACCTGCGCTGGGAGCTGCTGACCAGCGCCACCGGCAGCGTCGTCAACGGCTGGCTGGCCCGCGAGCACGGCGGCGCCGTCCCCGAGCTGCCCGCCGACGGCGACCTCGAGCCGTGGTCGTGCGTCATCGGCGACGTCGAGCGCACCTACGCCGGCGTCAAGCACCTGGAGGGCGACGCGCCGAGCCGGTGGCACGTCGTGTTCACGACGCCCACCGGCTCGGGACGGCTGGCCCGGTTCGTGTACGGGCTGGTGCAGACGACCGAGGTCAGAGATTCCCGCGCTTCTCCTGCTCGCGCTCGATCGACTCGAACAGCGCCTTGAAGTTGCCCTTGCCGAAGCCCAGCGAGCCGTGCCGCTCGATCAGCTCGTAGAACACCGTCGGGCGGTCGCCGATGGGCTTGGTGAAGATCTGCAGCAGGTAGCCGTCCTCGTCGCGGTCGACCAGGATGCCGCGCTTCTTCAGCTCCTCGACCGGGACGCGGACGGTGCCGATGCGGGCCCGCAGCTCGGGGTCGTCGTAGTAGGCGTCTGGGGTGTCCAGGAACTCGACGCCCTCGGCGCGCATGAGGTCGACGGTGCGCAGGATGTCGCCGGTGGCCAGGGCGATGTGCTGGCAGCCGGCCTGGCCGTAGAACTCCAGGTACTCGTCGATCTGCGACTTCTTCTTCGCGATGGCCGGCTCGTTGAGCGGGAACTTCACCCGGTGGTTGCCGTTGGCGACGACCTTCGACATCAGCGCGGAGTACTCGGTGGCGATGTCGTCGCCGACGAACTCGGCCATGTTCATGAAGCCCATGACCTTGCGGTACCAGTCGACCCAGTAGTCCATGCGGCCGAGCTCGACGTTGCCGACGCAGTGGTCGACGGCCTGGAACATGCGCTTCGGCGCACCGTCGCGCTTGACGTGGGTGGACGTCCGCGCGACGTAGCCGGGGAGGTACGGCCCGGAGTAGCGGGACCGGTCGACCAGCGAGTGCCGGGTCTCGCCGTACGTCGCGATGGCGGCCATGCGAACGGTGCCGTGCTCGTCGCTGACGTCGTGCGGCTCGTCCAGGACGGTGGCGCCCTGGGCCCGCGCGTGCGCGACGCACTTGTCGACGTCGGGGACCTCGAGCGCGAGGTCGATGACGCCGTCGCCGTGGCGCCGGTGGTGGTCGAGGTGCTCGCTCTCCGGGTGCACGCCACCCTTGATGACGAAGCGGGCCGAGCCGCTCTTGAGGACGAACGACTTGTGGTCGCGGTTGCCGGTCTCGGGGCCGGAGTAGGCGACCAGCTCCATGCCGAAGGCCGACTGGTAGAAGTGCGCGGCCTGCGTGGCGTTGCCGGCGACGAACACCACCGCGTCCATCGCCGTGACCGGGAACGGGTCTTTGCTCTCGTCGTACTCGACGAGTCCGACGAGCTGCTTGAGCTGCTCGAGATCGAGGTCGGCGTCGCGTTCTTCGGGCGTCAGAGTGTGGTCGGTGGCCGTCATGACAGGACTCTGCCGGGGCCGCTCTCGGGTGTGCAAGAGGCCACCGAGGCGCTGATCAGGGTGTACGGTGTGGACACTGTTTCTGCTGGATCACTGTGCAGACTGTCCAGTCAGGAGATCGCATGATCGACGCCCTCGACGCCCGGATCCTCGAGCTGTTCACCCACGAGCCGCGCATCGGCGTGCTGGAGGCGTCGCGACGGCTGCAGGTGGCCCGCGGCACGGTGCAGGCCCGGCTCGACCGGCTGCGCGACACCGGGGTCATCGCCGGCTTCGCGCCGACGGTCGACCCCGCCGCGCTCGGCTTCCGGGTCACGGCGTTCGCCTCGCTCGACATCCGCCAGGGCGCCCGCGAGTCCGTCGCCGCGCACCTGAGCCGCATCCCCGAGGTGCTCGAGGTGCACACCATCACCGGCCAGGGCGACCTGCTCTGCCGCATCGTCGCGCGCGACAACGACGACCTGCAGCGGGTCATCGACGACCTCGTGGGCGACGACGACATCGTCCGCACCACCACGCTGATCGCGCTGTCCACCGTCGTCGCGCCGCGGATCCTCCCGCTCGTGGCGTCGGCGGTCGGCTAGGCCGAGCCGGGCTCGCCGCACCAGGCGATCAGCGCGGCCCGCAGCTCGGCGTCACGGCGGATCATCGGGCGGGTGTCGGTGGCCCAGGCCACGTAGCCGTCGGGGCGGACCAGCGTCAGGCCGTGCGAGCGGTCGACCGTCGTGACGAGGTCGACCCGGCCGGCCCACGGGTTCACCAGCCCGTGGTGGTCCTGCCCGGTCAGCAGCACGAACCGGCCGCCGCGCAGCGCCTCGTAGAGGCGGGTCTTCGTGCCGGAGTCGGTGACGACGGAGACGTCCGGCACCCGCTTGCCGACCAGCGGGTGGTCGCCGCGGGCCCGGCCATAGCCGATGGCCAGCCCGGACACGAACTCGCCGGCCTTGCGCTGCATCGGAGCGATGCTCGCGGCGACGGCGCCGGCGACGTTGCGGACCGCGCGCAGCGGCGCCGACCCCGTCAGCGCCAGGCGCAGCAGCGTCCCGCTCCCCTGCACGACGCTGGCCCCGACGGCGCGGCGCTCGGTGTCGTAGCTGTCCAGCAGGCCGGGCGGGGCCCAGCCGTGCAGGTCGGCGGCGAGCTTCCAGCCCAGGTTCGCGGAGTCCTGCAGGCCGGTGTTCATGCCCTGGCCGCCGGCCGGCGAGTGCACGTGCGCGGCGTCGCCGGCGAGGAACGTCCGGCCCTTCCGGTAGCTCGGGACCAGCCGCTCGTCGCTGTGGAACCGCGACATCCAGCGGGCGTCGTGCATGCCGTAGTCGGTGCCGAGGACCCGGGTGGCGACGTCGCGGATCTCGTCGAGGTCGACGGGGTCGTCGTCGGGCCGCCGCGCCTTGCGGTCCCAGGCGATGACGCGGAACCAGCCGTCGCCGAACGGCGCCACGAACGCGAACCCCTCGTCGCCGGCGTTGGCCACCAGCACCTCGTCGGGCGGGTCGGCCAGCCGGACGTCGGCCAGCATGACCGACTCCACGACCGCCTCGCCGGGGAACGGCAGCCCGAGCGCCTCGCGGACGGTGCTGCCCACGCCGTCGGCGCCGACCGTGTAGGCCGCGCGGACCGACGGCCCGCCGTCGACGCGCACGGTGACGCCGTCGTCGTCCTGGTCCAGACCGGTCACCTCGGCGCCCTCGACGAGCGTGGCGCCGGCCGCGCGGGCCCGCGCCGCCAGCACGTCCTCGACGTTGTACTGCGGCGTGACGAGCACGAACGGGAACCGCGTCGGCAGGTCGGAGAGGTCGACCTCGATGCTGCCGAACAGGCTGAGCCCGGCCACCCGCGTCCCCGTGCCGATGAGATCGTCGGCGATGCCGCGGGCGTCGAACACCTCCAGGGTGCGGGCGTGGACGGCGAACGCGCGGGTCAGCGGCGAGCGGCCGGTGCGCCGTTCGAGCAGCGTGCAGCCGACGCCGGCGCCCGCGAGGTCGCCGGCCAGCAGCAGCCCGGCCGGGCCGCCCCCGACCACGACGACGTCCGTCTCACTCATCGATCCCTCCCGGCTCGTCGGCCTGTCGGCACGGTACCCGCCCGGACGCGTTTCGTATCCGCCGGCTTCATCACACTCTGCGTCACCCCTGGTCATGTCTGACGTCGTGGTCCTGCCGACTTGCCTCGCCCCCCGGGTGTCAGGGTTGAATGTCTCCGATGTCCAGTCGAGCCTCGGGCGGCGCGCTCGCCGCCTGCCTCATCACCGCAGCCATCGTCGGCTTCGCCGGCGGGGGCTACTTCGGCTCGCAGTCCGGCAACGACTCGCCGTCCGCGTCCGAGACCAACGCGCCCGACGACACCACCCCCGTCGGCGAGACCCCCGGCGGCGAGACCCCGCCCGAGACCGACGCACCGGCCGGCGACGGCGCGCTCACCCTGAGCGCCGGCCAGACCTCGATCGCCCCCGGCGGCCAGATCGACTTCACCGGCGCCATCGACCCGCCCGAAGAGGGCATCCAGTTGCGCCTCGAACGCAGCATCGACGGCGGCGACTGGGAGACGTTCCCGCTGAACAACCAGCCCGTCACCAACGCCGACGGCGCCTTCAGCACCTACGCCTCGACCAGCCAGACCGGCACCAACGCCTTCCGCCTCGTCCGCGAGGACGACGACTCCGTCGTGTCGAACGAAGTCCAGGTCACGGTCGGCTGAGGCGCAACGTCGGTGGCGGATGCTTCAATAGGCGACGATGTCCCGACCAGCCACAGGCGACGCGCGAGCCGCCAAGCACGCCGCCGGCGGCCGCCGAGCCGCGGGCCGCGGCTCCGGCGACGCTCCGTCCGACGCTGGTTCTGATGCCGGTTCCGACGCTTCCGGTTCCGGCGACGCTTCCGGCGACGACGACCTCGGCATCGCCTCCTGGCTCGAGTCCGGCACCGTGGCGCCGCACGAGACCGGGCCGCTGCTGGCGCCCCTGAGCGACGAGCTCGGGACGCCGTTGTGGCCGGCCCCGGGCGGTTCGTCGGGTGCTGCGTCGGATGCTGCTGCGCGAGCCGACCACGCGGCCAAGCACAGCCGCCCCATCGACACGTCGGCGCCCGCTGCTGGCCGCCGCGCCGCGTCCGGCCTGATGGAGACGCCGGATTCGCCCGCCCCGCGCCGCACGTCCGGCCTCGTCGAGACGCCCGAGTCCGGCGCACCCGCCGCCGACCCGGCCGAGGCCACGCCGCAGCGCGGACGCCGGTCGGGCCGCATCGAGACCGTGCCGCCGGCCGGCCCGTCCCAGCCCGGCCGCCGGTCCCGGTCCGGTCGCATCGACACCACCCCGCCCTCGTCGGCGCCGCCCGCCGCCGACGCTCCGGCCGCCGGGGCTCCAGTCACCGACGCTCCGGCCGCGGGAGAGGCGCCGGCCACCGACGCCCCCGAGGCGACGCCACGACCCGGCCGCCGGTCCCGATCGGGTCGCATCGACATCGCCGAGCCGGCGGCCACACCCCCCGCCCAGGCCACGCCCCCGGCCGGCCGACGGTCGTCCCGGTCCGGCCGCATCGACGCGCCCGAGCCCGCGCCACAGGAGGGACGCCGGTCGGCGTCGGGGCGCCTCCGGATCGAGCCGGACGACCCGCTCGGCCTCAGCTCCACACCCGAACCGGACCCCCTCGCCGACGCCACCCGCCCCGCCGCCGGCGCGACCAGATCCGCCCGCACCGCCGGTCGCAGCCGCGGCCCCGGCCACTCCGCGCCGGACCACGCCGGGCCGGACCACTCCGGCGCCGCCAACCCTGCCACCGGCCCACACGACCCCGACGCCACCCGCCCCGCCGCCGGCGCGACCGGCTCCACCCGCACCGCCGGGCGCAGCCGCGGCACCGGCCACCCCGCACCGGACCACTCCGGCACCACCGACCCTGCCGCCGGCCCACACGATCCCGACGCCGCCCGCCCCGCCGCCGGCGCGACCAGGTCTGCCCGCAGCGCCGGTCGCAGCCGCGGCCCCGGCCACGCCGGGCCGGACCACTCCGGGCCGGACCACTCCGGCACCACCGACCCTGCCGCCGACCCACACGATCCCGACGCGGCGCCGCCCGCCATCCAGCCCGCCGACCCGTCCCCGGAGCCAGCCGCCACCCCGGACGCCCACGCCGCGTTCTGGGCCGACTTCGCCGCCGAGAACGACGACGCCGGCACCGTCGCCGCGCCCGCCGCGCCTGAGCGGGGCACGTCCCGGTCCGGCGGCCGCCGGGCCGCCGCGCGCCGGGCCAAGCCGCAGCCCGAGACCGCGGCCACCGCCGTCGCCGCACCGGCGGAGACCAGGGCGTACGAGCCCGGTCCCGGCTTCGCCGCCGCCTTCGGCCCGGGCGCCCCCGAAGCCCGGCACACCCCCGAGACCCGGCACACCCCCGAGACCAGGCACACCCCCGAGACCAGGCTCGCTCCCGAGACCCGGCACGCCCCCGCGCTCCCCGACGCCGACCCGGACGACCAGGGCGGCCTCGACCACCTCGACGACCTGGACGACGCGCCGGACCACGCGCGCAGTCCCCGCACGACCCGTGACCGGACCACCACCCGCACCGCACCCCGTCGCACCGGCACCGGCCCCGGCACCCGCACCGGCACCCGCACCCCCGCCGGCCCGCCCGGCCAGGCCACGACCGGCGCGCTGGCCGCCTGCCTCGCCGTCGCCGCGGTCATCGGGTTCGCCGGCGGCGCCTGGATCGGCTCCCGCGACGACGGCCAGCCCGGCGACGCCGCCAGCCAGGACCCCGGCACGTCGGTCCCGGGCGAGCCCGTCGCCGAGGAGGGCCTGCGCCTCACCGCCGACCCCGCCGAGGTCGCGCCGAACGACCTCATCGCGCTGACCGGCACGCTGGCGCCGGTCGAGGGCGGCATCCGGGTGTCGCTGCAGCACAAGGTCGGCGACGGCGAGTGGCAGGACTACCCCGCCAGCCGCCCCATCACGCTGACCACCCGCGCCGACGGCACGTTCAGCGGCTCGGTCGCCACCGACGCGCCCGGCCCGAACCTGTTCCGCCTGGTCAACGTCGACGACCCGGAGATGGTCTCGAACGAGATCGAGGTCAGGGTCAGCGGCTGAGCGTCGTCAGGCGAGCCGCTCGCCCAGTTGCGCCGCCGCCGCGACCACCCGCGGCCCGACGGTGTCGTCGTCCAGCGCGGACAGGGCGATGACGCCGACGCTGGCCTCGACCCCCGCCACCCCGATGACCGGCGCGGCCACCCCGCTGGCGCCGGTCTGCAGTTCGCCGACCGTGCTCACGAACGCCGCCGATCCCTCCCGGCCGCCGAGGACGGCCCGCCCGGCGGCGCCGCGCTCCAGCGGGTGCCGCGAGCCGACCCGATAGGCGACGTGGTAGTCGGTGCGGGTCGGTTCGACGACGGCGACGGCCAGCGCCTCGGCGCCGTCGGCGATGGTGAGGTGCGCCGTGGCCCCGACGTCGTCGGCGAGCGCCCGCAGCACCGGCTGCGCCACCTGCCGCAGCGACGGCTGCACGCTGCCGGCCAGCGTCAGCACCCCGAACCCGACGCTGAACCGGCCGCCCGCGACCCGGCGCACCAGGCCGTGCTGCTCGAGCGTCGCCAGCAGGCGGTAGACGATGGTGCGGTTGACGCCGAGGACGGTGGACGCCTCGGCGACGGTGAGGCCGTCGCTGGACCCGGACAGCACCTCGAGCAGGCGAAGGCCGCGATCGAGCGTCTGCGAGATCTCCACCACGGCGACAACGATAGAGGTTCGCCGGTCCACGGTCCGGCGGGCCGTTTCGCGCGTACTGTGGCACGCAGATGACATCCGCATCACGGAAAGGTCGGTCCGTCGATGAAGAAGCTGATCAACTCCCCCGACTCGGTCATCGCCGACGCGCTTCGCGGCATGGCCGCCGCCCACCCGTCGCTCGCCGTCGACCTGGAGAACCGGGTCATCTCGCGGGCGGGCGGCGCGACTCAGGGCAGGGTGGGACTGGTCTCGGGCGGGGGCTCCGGACACGAACCGCTGCACGGCGGGTATGTCGGCTACGGCATGCTCAGCGCCGCCGCGCCGGGCGAGGTGTACACGTCACCCGTGCCCGACCAGATCCTGGCCGCCACGAAGGCCGCCGACGGCGGCGCGGGCGTGCTGCACATCGTCAAGAACTACACCGGCGACGTGCTCAACTTCCGCATGGCTGCCGAACTGGCCGACGACGAGGACGTCCGCGTCGTCAGCGTCGTCACCAACGACGACGCCGCCGTCGAGGACTCCACCTACACGGCCGGGCGCCGCGGCGTCGGCGGCACGGTGTTCGTCGAGAAGATCGCCGGCGCCGCCGCCGAGGAGGGCGCCGACCTCGACACCGTCGCCGGCATCGCCAGCCACGTCAACGAGGTCACCCGGTCGTTCGCCATCGCGCTGCACGCCGGCACCGTCCCGGCCGCCGGCAAGCCGGGCTTCGACCTCGCCGACGACGAAGTCGAGCTGGGCGTCGGCATCCACGGCGAACCGGGCCGCGAGCGCGGCAAGATGGCGCCGATCCACGACCTCGTCGGCTACTCGCTCGACGTCATCCACGCCGACCGGCCGGTCTCCGGCGACGTCCTGGTCATGGTCAACGGCCAGGGCGGCAGCCCGCTGATCGAGTTGTACGGCGCGTTCGCCGAGGCCGTCGCCTGGATCGAGGGACACGGCGGACGGGTCGCGCGCAGCCTGGTCGGCAACTACATCACCAGCCTCGACCAGCAGGGCTTCTCGATCTCCGTCATGTCGCTCGACGACGACCTGCTGCGGCTGTGGGACGCTCCGGTCGAGACGCCCGCGCTGCGGTGGGGACGGTGAGCATGGCGTTCGACGCACAGACGGCGACGGCCTGGATCACCGCGGCCGAGGCCGCCGTCAAGGCCGACGAGGCACGGCTGACCAGCCTCGACGCCGCCATCGGCGACGGCGACCACGGCGCCAACATGGCCCGTGGGCTCGCCGCCGCGCTGACCAACATCGCCGAACGCGCACCCTCCACCCCGGGCGACGTCCTCGTCGCGGCGGGCCGGGGCATCGTGGCGAAGACCGGCGGGGCGTCCGGGCCGTTGTACGGCAGCGCGTTCCGCCGGGCCGGCAAGGCCCTCGGCGACACCGCCTCCGCCTCCGCCGAGGAGGTCGGTGCGGCGCTCGAGGCCGCCCTGACCGCCATCAAGGAGCTGGGCGGCGCCAACGAGGGCGACAAGACCATGGTCGACGCGCTCACGCCGGCGGTCGCCGCGTTCCAGGCGGTGGCGGCCGACGGCGGGCCGCTCGCCGCGGCGGCCGCTGCCGCCGCCGACGGCGCCGAGCAGGGGCTGGCCGCGACCGTCCCGATGCAGGCGCGCAAGGGCCGGGCCAGCTATCTCGGTCCGCGCAGCGTCGGTCACGAAGACCCCGGCGCCGCCTCGACGGCGTTGATCCTGCGGGCGCTGGCGGAGGTCGTGCAGTGACGGTCGGCATCGTGCTGGTCTCCCACAGTCCGGCGGTCGCCGGCTCCGTCGCCGAGATGGCGGCGGAGTTGGCCGGACCGTCGGTCGCCATCCGCGCCGCCGGCGGCACCGACGACGGGCGGTTCGGCACCAGCATCGACCTCATCGCGGCGGCCGTGAAGGCGGCCGACAGCGGCGACGGCGTCTGCGTCCTCATGGACATGGGCAGTTCGGTGCTGACGGCGAAGACGCTGCTCGAAGACCTCGAGGACGACGGCGACAGCGCCCTCGTCCGCCTCGCCGACGCCCCGTTCACCGAGGGCGCGGTGGCCGCGGCGGTGCTCGCCTCGACCGGCCAGGACCTCGACACCGTGGTCGGTTCGGCCGAACAAGCCTGGTCGATGCGCAAGCTCTGACGCGCACGGCCGCCCGACCGAGTTGATCCTGGAGTAGCCGGGGTTCCGCCGCTCCTGGAACCCCGGTTCCTCCACGGTCAACGGGCGCCCCGTGGCTGGTGTGGTCCGTGTGGCTCGGGCGGTCGACGCAGGCCTGCAACTCGGCATGGCTGCAGGTCGCCGAGCCGGCAGTGGCCAGGCGGCCCGCGCGGACCCGCGGCTCGGCGTGGCCTGAGAAGGCCGCCGCCAGCAGCAAGGCAGCCCGCGCACACCCGCGGCCAGGCGTGGCCTGAGAGGGCCGCCGCCAGTGGCAAGGCAGCCCACGCACGCCCACGGCGGCGAGATGGCCCGCGGGACCCCGCGGCCCGGCGTGGCCTGAGACGGCTGCCGGCGGCGGCCGTCTGGCCCGCGCACACCCGCGGCCCGGCGTGACTCGAGAAGGCGGCCTCAGCGGCCAGCCGGCCCGCGGCTCGGCATGGTTTGAGAGGGCCACGGCGGCGGCCAGGCAGTTCGCGCACCCGCGGGCCCGGCGGCTTCGCGCCCGTGAGTCCGGCTGACGCCCGGGAAACCGGCGCTTGGCGGACCGATGCGGCCCAGACGCGCCGCATTCCCGGGCGTCGGCCGGTTTGCCGGGCGTCAGCCGATCCCGGCCGTCAGCCGGATTCCGGGCCGTCAGCCGGATTCCGGGCGCCAGCCACCTTCCGGGCGTCAGCCGGTTCCTGGGACACCAGCCGACCCCGGGCGTCAGCCGGTTCCCGGGACACCGGCCGACCCCGGGCGTCAGCCGGATTCCGGGGCGTCAGCCGGTTTCGGGGCCGCGGGCCGCCCTCCGGCGCCGGGTGAAGATCACCCTTGACCCTGCCTGCGACAGCGGGCACTATTTCACACATCACAGGTCACATCCGTCCATTGCGGACTCTCCACCACGTTGTTAACGCTCACATAGCGCGGCCGACGAGGGCCGGAACGAGGAGGGCCAGACATGAGCAAGAGATTCTCCCGGCGGGACGCGTTGCGGTTCGGCGCGATGGCGGCGGCCGCACCGGCGGCGGCGTCGGCCGTGGCCACGGCGGCCGCACCCGCGGCGGCCACACCAGCAGCGGCCACACCAGCGCCGGCCATCCCCGGCGGCACCCCGCGCCCGGGCTGGACGTCCCCCGGGTGGGAGGTGGCGCCGTTCGCGTTGAACCAGGTCAGCCTGGGCGACGGCATCTACAAGGCGAAACGCGACCGGATGGTCGACTACGCCCGCCACTACCCGGGCACCAGCGACCCGCTGGACGGGCCGGACCGCATGCTGCACCTGTTCCGCGCGAACGCCGGGCTCCCCGCGCCGGGCACCTGGCCGGGCGGCTGGGACACCCCGAACCACCTGCTCCGCGGCCACTTCTCCGGCCACTGGATGACGATGCTGGCGCAGTGCTGGGCGGCCACCGGCGAGGAGATCTTCCTGACGAAGCTGGACTACATCGTCGAGGAGCTGGCGAAGGTCCAGGACGCGCTCGATCAGCGCAACTTCGGGCGGGTCGCGGGCCGGTTCGGCAACGCCGTCAGGCTCAGCGACCCGCACCCGAACCAGTTCGTCACGCTCCCGTCCGGTCTCACCCCGGGCCTCACCGACGCGACGTTCAGCGCGTGGGTGAACCCGGGTAGCAGCCAGACGAACGCGCGCATCCTCACGCTCGCGACCAGCACCCGCGCCTACCTGGCGCTCACCGCGCGAATCTCGAACGACGTCGGCCCGCGGTTCGCGATCACCACCGAGGGCACCAACGCCGAGCAGCGCATCGACAGCACGACTCAACTCACCCTGAACACCTGGAACCACGTCGCCGTCACCCTGCAGGGCAGCACCGGACGGCTGTACGTCAACGGCGTCGAGGCGGGCGTCAACACGGCCATGACGATCACCCCGGCGGCCCTGGGCGACACCGCCAGCAACTGGATCGGCCGCTCCACCAGCAACGACCACGTCCTGCTCAACGCCGCCGTCGACGAGGTCCAGCTGCATGGCCGGGCGCTCAGCGCCACCGAGATCCAGGCGCTCAGCACCGGCCCGAGCAGCGGGGACGACACCTCCCTGCGGGCCCGCTGGACCTTCGACGACGAGGGCGAGACCGCGCCGGACGCGTCCGGGAACGGCCGGCACGCCACCATCGTCGGCACCGGCTACCCGGGCTACCTGGCCGCGTTCCCGGAGGGCCAGTTCATCCGCATCGAGCCGCCGATGGTGCAGCCCAACAGCGGCCCGAACGCCGTCTGGGCGGTCTGGTACACCCACCACAAGATCATGCGCGGCCTGCTCAACGCGTACGACCTCACCGGCAACGAGGACGCGCTGCCGATCCTGCTGCGCATGGGCGAATGGGTGCACAGCCGCCTGAGCCGCATCTCGCCCGAGGGCCGGGACCAGATGTGGAACACCTACAGCGCCGGTGAGGCCGGCTCGATGAACGAGGTCATGGCCGAGCTCGCGAGCCACACGACCGACGCCGGGCAGCGGGCCAGGTTCCTCGAGACCGCCAGGATGTTCACGTTCAGCACGCTGTTCTCCGCCAGCATCGAGAACAGCGACCAGCTCAACGGCCGGCACGCGAACCAGTACATGGCGCCGAACATCGGCTACCTGCGCATCTTCGAGCACACCGGCGAGGAGGACTTCCACACGGCGGCGCGCAACTTCTGGGGCATGGTGGTGCCGCACCGCACGTTCAGCAACGGCGGCGCCGGTCGCAGCGAGCACTTCCGCGCCCGCGGCGACATCACGTCCGGCTTCACGTCGGGCAGCGACCCGCGGCACGCCGAGACGTGCTGCGCGTACAACATGCTCCGGCTCACCCGGAACCTGTTCTTCCACGAGCCCGAGCCGGCGCTGATGGACTTCTACGAGCGGGCGCTGCACAACCAGATCCTCAGCTCACGCCGCGACGTCGACAGCGTCACCGCCACCGAGGTGACGTACCACCAGAACATGTGGCCGGGCCGGTCGCGCCGCATCGGCAACACCATCGAGTACAGCCGGTACGGCGGCAACGGCAGCTGCTGCAACGGCACCGGCGTCGAGAGCCACACGAAGTACCAGGAGACGGTGTTCTTCCGGTCCGGCGACGGGTCGGCGCTCTACCTGAACCTGTTCATCCCGGCGACGCTGACGTGGCCGGAGCGCGGCTTCGTCATCGCGCAGGAGACGGCGTTCCCCGCGGCCGGGTCGACCCGGCTGCGCTTCGTCAGCGGCAGCGGCCCGCTGGACCTGAAGCTCCGGGTGCCGGGCTGGGCGCGGCACGGCTACACCGTCGCCGTCAACGGCAAGGACCAGAAGGTCGACGCGACGCCGTCGTCGTACGTGACCGTCAGCCGCAGCTGGCAGGCCGGCGACATCGTCGACATCACGATGCCGTTGAGCTTCTGGGTGGACAAGGCGCTCAATGATCGATCAATACAGTCCATCATGTACGGCCCGACGTTGATGGTCGTGCGCGACGCCACCCCGAGCTACCGCGAGTTCAGCTTCTTCGCGCAGCTCGGGCTGGACGGCGACCTCGCGGCGTCGATCCAGCCCAGCGACGCGTCGATGCACTTCACGACGCACGGGTACCTGCTGGCGCCGTACTACGTCGCCGACCCGGTGCCGGGGCAGTTCAACGCGTTCCACCCGTACGTCAAGCGGGTGGAGCCGGAGGTGGTCTTCCGGTCGCAGTCGACGGGCGTGCCGAACGACGCGATCCGCGACCAGGACGGCGAGACGTTCCTCGACCGCGTCTGGGACGCCGCGCCGTTCGCCGCCCACGGCGACCTCGTCCGCCGGGTCGAGGCCGTCTCGAAGGAGTGGTTCGAGGCCGGGCGGCACAACCGCCAGCAGCGCCAGGCCATCCTCGTCGCGGCGGCCCGGTCGCAGAGCGAGTTCTGACGCCCATCAGACGGCGGGCGGATCACCGGCGGTCCCAGAGCCCCGGTGATCCGCCCGCAGCCAGGCCCGTCAGAACTGCTCCTCCTCCGTGGACCCCTTGAGGGCGAGCGTGTCACTGTCAGGGTTCAGCGCGGTCGACACCAGGTCGAAGTAGCCGGTCCCGACCTCGCGCTGGTGCTTCGTCGCGGTGTAGCCGAGCCGCTCGGCGGCGAACTCACGCTGCTGCAGGTCGACGTACGCCGTCATCGCGCTCTCGGCGTAGCGGCGGGCGAGGTCGAACATGCCGTAGTTGAGCTGGTGGAACCCGGCCAGCGTGATGAACTGGAAGCGGTAGCCGAGGTCGGCGAGGTCGCGCTGGAAGGTCTCGATCTCGGCGTCGTCGAGGTGCGCCTTCCAGTTGAACGACGGCGAGCAGTTGTACGCCAGCATCTTGTCCGGGTACTGCTCGCGCACCGTCTCGGCGACCTTGCGGGCCAGCGCGAGGTCCGGCGTGCCGGTCTCGACCCACAGCAGGTCGGCGTACGGCGCGTAGGCCAGCGCGCGGGCGAGGACGGGCTCGACGCCGGAGCGGGTCCGGTAGAATCCCTCGGCGGTCCGCTCGCCGCTGAGGAACGGCTGGTCGGTCGGGTCGACGTCGCTGGTGATCAGCTCCGCGGCCAGGGCGTCGGTGCGGGCCACGATGATCGTCGGGACGCCGGCGACGTCGGCCGCCAGCCGCGCGGCGTTGAGCGTGCGGACGTGCTGCGCCGTCGGCACCAGCACCTTGCCGCCGAGGTGCCCGCACTTCTTCTCCGAGGCCAGCTGGTCCTCGTAGTGCACGCCCGCCGCCCCGGCCGCGATCAGCGCCTTGGCCAGCTCGTACGCGTTCAGCGGCCCGCCGAACCCGGCCTCGGCGTCGGCGACGATCGGGGCCAGCCAGTCGAACCCGGGGTCGGCACCCTCGGCGTAGGTGATCTCGTCGGCGCGCAGCAGCGCGTTGTTGATGCGGCGGACGACCGTCGGCACCGAGTTGACCGGGTAGAGGCTCTGGTCCGGGTAGGTGTTGCCGGACGTGTTGCCGTCGGCCGCGACCTGCCAGCCGGACAGGTAGATCGCCTTGAGCCCGGCCCGGACCATCTGCACCGCCTGGTTGCCGGTGATCGCGCCCAGCGCGGCCACGTGCTCCGGCTGGTGCAGCAGCTCCCACAGCCGCTCGGCGCCGCGGCGGGCCAGCGTGTGCTCCTCGCGGACGGTGCCGCGCAGCCGCACGACGTCCTCGGCGGTGTAGGTGCGGCGCACGCCGGACCAGCGGGGGTCGGTCGCCCACTGCTCGGCGAGGGCGGCGGCCTCGGCGGCCTGACGGTCCGCCGGCGCGGCGCCGGTCATGAGGTCGGGGTCGGCTGTCGTCGTCATGCTCACTCCCGGTTCGGTGAATTGCTGACGTCTTACACGGTGCCGCCCGGCCACCGCACCCACCCACTAGTAGAGTGGGTGAATATTCGCTGAAATTCACTCATGGGGAAGCTATGGCCGATCTCGACCTCGTCACCCTGGGCCGCCGCATCCGGCACGCCCGCAAGGCCGCCGGGCTCACGCTGGGCGCGCTCGCGACCGCCGTCGACCGCGCACCGTCGCTGCTCTCGCAGATCGAGAACGGACGGCGCGAGCCGCGGCTCACGCTGCTGCAGGCCATCGCGACGGCGCTGGGCGTCGACGTCGCCGAGCTGATGAAGCCGGAGCCGCCGTCGCACCGGGCGGCGCTGGAGATCGCGCTCGAGCACGCGCAGGCCGACCCGCTGTACTCGTCGCTCGGGCTGCCGCACGTCACGGCCGGCAGCACCGTGTCGACGGACGTGCTCGAGTCGCTGGTCGGGCTGCACGGCGAACTGCGCCGCCGGGCCACCGAGCAGGCCGCCACCCCCGAGGAGGCCCGCCGGGCCAACGCCGAGCTGCGCCGGCAGATGCGCGATCGCGGCAACTACTTCGCCGAGACCGAGCAGGTCGCGGCCGGCATCTCCCGCGCCGTCGGGCACGACGGCGGACCGCTCACCGAGCGCGGCGTCGGCGAACTGACGACGCACCTCGGCTTCACGCTGCACCGCGTCGCCGACCTCCCGCGGGCCACACGCTCCGTCACCGACCTCGAGGACCGCCGCATCTACCTGCCGTCCACCGGCCGCGGCGGGCACGACCCGCGGACCATCGTGCTGCAGACGCTCGGGCACTTCGCGCTGGGCCACCGCGAGCCGGCCGACTACGCCGACTTCCTGCGCCAGCGGGTCGAGACCAACTACTTCGCCGCGGCGCTGCTGATGCCCGAGACCGCGGCGGTCGGCTTCCTGCAGCGCGCCAAGGCCCGGCGCGAGCTGGCCATCGACGACCTCCGCGACGTGTTCGCCGTCTCCTACGAGACCGCGGCGCACCGGTTCACCAACCTCGCCACCCACCACCTCGGGCTGCCGGTGCACTTCATGCGCGTCGGCGAGGACGGCGTCATCTACAAGGCGTACGAGAACGACGACGTCACGTTCCCCGCCGACGTCACCGGCGCCATCGAGGGCCAGCTGGTCTGCCGGTTCTGGGCGTCGCGGGCGGTGTTCTCGGCACCCGACCGCTACGCCACCCACCACCAGTACACCGACATGGGCCGCGGCACCTACTGGTGCACCACGCACGTCGAGAGCACGCCCGAGGGCGACTTCGCCATCGACGTCGGCGTCCCGTACGCCCACTCGAAGTGGTTCCAGGGCCGCGAGACCACCGTCAGGGCCACGTCGACCTGCCCCGATCCGTCCTGCTGCCGCCGTCCGCCGGCCGCGCTGGCCGGCCGCTGGGCGAGCCGGGCCTGGCCCAGTGCACGGGTCCACTCCCACCTCCTGGCAGCATTGCCGCCAGGCACGTTTCCAGGAGTCGACGACACCGACGTCTACGCCTTCCTGGAACGACACTCCGGAGCCCCGGCCGATTAACCGGACATTCCCCCGGAACCTGGTGACAGCACCACAAACTGTCGGTAGGTTCTGCTGTTACTCGGCCGGTGCGATCCACCGGCTCCGGGCGACAGAGGGGATCCGCAGTGACGAGTCAACCCAGCCGACGCGCCGTCCTCGCGCTCGGCGCCGCCATCGTCGTGACCCCCGTGGTCACGACCGCCGCCAACGCCGCCGGCAACCCCGTCCGGCCGGTCACGAACCTCGCCGCCGCGTTCGCCGCCGCGGCCCGCAGGCACAGCGTCCCGCGCGACCTCCTCGTCGCGCTCTCCTACACCGTCACCCGCATCGACGACCACGCCGGGCAGCCCAGCCAGGCCGGCGGCTACGGCGTCATGCACCTCATCAGCAACCCGTCCACCGACACGCTGGGCACGGCCGCCGCACTCACCGGCCACGGCCTGGACGCGCTCAGGACCGATGTCGCGGCCAACGTCGACGGCGCCGCCGCACTGCTGCGCTCGCTGGCCGACGACGCCGGGCTGGGCGCGGCGGACCGCCGCCGCCTCGACGCCTGGTACGAGCCGGTGGCCCGCTATTCCGGCTACGCCGACCCGTCGGTCGCGCGGCTCGAGGCCGACACCGTCTACGAGACGCTGGAGCGCGGCCTGGCGCTGCAGGCGCACGGCGAGACGTACACCGTCGCCGCCCGGGCGGTCGCCCCCGACCACGGCTCGTTCGCCACCGTCCCCACGCTCGACCAGCGGTTCTCCGTCAAGACCGACGACTACGGCCCGGCCCGCTGGGTGGCCGCCAACTCCGGCAACTACCGCGTCGCCAACCGGCCGAATGACTACGCCATCGATCGCGTTGTCATCCACACCGTCCAGGGGTCGTACGCCGGCTGCATCTCGTGGTTCCAGAACCCGAGCGCGAACGTGTCGGCCCATTACGTCGTGCGCTCGTCCGACGGCGAGATCACGCAGATGGTGCGCAACAAGGACGTCGCCTGGCACGTCGGCAACACCAACAACCGGTCCATCGGCATCGAGCACGAGGGCTGGGTCAACGACCCCGCCTGGTACACCGAGGCCATGTACCGCTCGTCGGCGGCGCTGACCCGGCACGTCTGCGACCGCTACGGCATCCCGCGCACGCGCACGAACATCATCGCGCACAGCGAGGCGCCCGGCGCGACGCACACCGACCCCGGCCCGAACTGGGACTGGACCCGCTACATGGGCTACGTCAACGGCGGCGGCACGCCGGGGTTCAGCGTCATCGTCGACAACGGCGGCGCGTTCACCGCCAGCGCCAACTGGGTCACGGCGTCGGCGCCCGGTCAGTACGGCAGCAACCACCGGCACGTCCAGCCGGTGCTGTCCAGCGACGTCGCCTGGTTCAGCGCGAACATCCCGGCGGCCGCGAACTACCTCGTCGAGGTCTGGTACCCGCAGGACCCGGCGAACAACTCGCGCACGCCGTACCTGGTGGCCACGCCGAGCGGCAACCAGACGGTCTACGTCGACCAGCGCAGCAACGGCGGCCGGTGGGTCTCCATCGGCACGTTCGCGCTGGCCGCCGGCAACCGCCCGGTCGTCGGGGTCAGCCGGTGGACGTCGACGGCCGGCTCCATCGAGGCCGACGCCGTCCGCATCTCCCGATAGGTTCTGCCACCAGGTCCCCGGCGGCCGGTCCCGCGACCCGATCCCCCCTGACGGTCGCGGGCCGGCCGCCCTGGCAGGATCGCTGCCATGACCGCGCCGCGATCACCGAGACCGTTGACGAAGCGCGGCAGGGTGGTCGTCTGGGTGCTGACCGTGCTCATCGCCAGCTTCGGCCTGGGCGGCGGCATCGCCCTGATCACCGAGGGACTCGACGGCCGCGACGCGCTGGCCGGCGGCCCGGCCGGCACGCTCACCCCCACGGACCGCCAGTGCGGCCGCGACAGCTGCTCCTGGATCGGCGACTTCACCAGCGACGACGGCACCATCACCCGGACCGACGTCGAGTTGCGCGACGCCGAACGGGTCGGTCTCGCCGACCCGATGCCGGCCCGCATCGACGACGTGCGCCTGCACGACGCCGACCGGCCCGCCGCCTACACCGCCGACTACGATTCGCGGACGAGGGTGGCCGCCGGCGCGGCGCTGCTGGTGGCCTGCCTGGTGGGGGCGGCGCTGCTGGTGCGGATGCTCAGGCGGAACCGGGCTCCGGAGCAGTCCTAGCCGCGGGCGATGGCCCAGGCGCGGATGGTGTCGATGCGCTCCTGGATCTCCGCCGCCGTGGCCAGCGCGGCCGGCGGGCCGCCGCAGCTCTTGCGCAGCTCGGTGTGGATGACGCCGTGCGGCTTGCCGGTGCGGTGGTGCCAGGCGCCGACCAGCCCGTTGAGCTCGCGCCGCAGCATGGAGATCTGCTCGAACACCGCGGGGTCGCGGTCGGCGTGGACCGGCGCCGCGTCGTCGCCGGCGGGGGCCGCCGCCCGGGCCGCCTGCTGCTCGGCCTGCCGCCGCCGCAGCAGCGTGGCCACCTGGTCGGGCTCGAGCAGGCCGGGGATGCCGAGGTAGTCGGCCTCCTCGGCCGAGCCGGCCCGGGCCTGGGTGCCGAACTCGCCGCCGTCGTACAGGACGCGGTCGAACGAGGCGTCGGAGCCGAGCGCCTCGAACGGCATCAGCTCCTCGCCGTCGGCGGGGTCTTCGCGCTGTGCGGCCTCCATGAGCGCCTCTTCGGCCGCCATCGGGTCGTCGTCGGCGCCCGGCGGCTTGCCGAGGACGTGGTCGCGCGAGACCTCCATCTCGCCCGCGTACGACAGCAGCGTGGGCACCGTCGGCAGGAAGATCGACGCGGTCTCGCCGCGCTTGCGGACCCGGACGAAACGGCCGATGGCCTGGGCGAAGAACAGCGGCGTCTGGGTGGCCGTCGCGTAGACGCCGACCGCCAGCCGGGGCACGTCGACGCCCTCGGAGACCATGCGGACGGCGACCATCCAGCGGCTGTCGCCGTCGCTGAAGTCGGCGATCTTCTTCGACGCCTTCGGCTCGTCGGACAGCACCACCGCCGGCGACTCGCCGCAGACCCGCTTGAGCAGCGAGGCGTAGGCCCGGGCCGACTCCTGGTCGGTGGCGATGACCAGGCCACCGGCGTCGGGCACGTGCCGGCGCACCTCCGTCAGCCGGGTGTCGGCGGCCTGCAGGACCGACGGGATCCAGTCGCCGTGCGGGTCGAGCGCGGTGCGCCAGGCCTGCGCCGTGATGTCCTTCGTCAGCGGGTCGCCCAGCCGCGCCGCCACCTCGTCGCCGGCCCGCGTGCGCCAGCGCATCTCGCCGGAGTAGGCGAGGAACAGCACCGGCCGCACGACGCCGTCCTTGAGCGCCTCGGCGTAGCCGTAGGAGTGGTCGGCGACGCTGCGCGGGATGCCCTGGACGTCGGGCGCGTAGGTGACGAACGGGATGGGGTTGATGTCGGAGCGGAACGGCGTGCCCGTGAGCGCCAGCCGGCGGGTGGCGGGGTCGAACGCCTCGCGGGTGGCCTCGCCCCACGACATGGAGTCGCCGGCGTGGTGCACCTCGTCGAGGATGACCAGCGTGCGGCGGTTCTCGCAGCGCGCGCGGTGCAGCATGGGGTGCGCGGCCACGCCGGCGTAGGTGACGGCGACGCCGGTGAAGTCGCGGCTGGTGCGGGCCGTGCGGCCGCTGAACGCGGGGTCGACGGTGATGCCGACCTTGTCGGCGGCCTCGGCCCATTGCCGCTTCAGGTGCTCCGTCGGCGCGACGATGGTGAGCTGGTGGATGACCTTGCGGGCCAGCAGCTCCGCGGCGATACGCAGCGCGAACGTCGTCTTGCCCGCACCGGGCGTGGCGACGGCGAGGTAGTCGCGCGGGTCGCGCGCCATGTAGTCCTCGAGCGCCGCCGCCTGCCAAGCGCGCAGGCGCCCCGCGGTTCCCCACGGGGCACGATCGGGATAGGCAGGAGGCAGGTGCTCAGCGGCCGAAGTGCTCACACATCTCCCGTGACGTGGACGTCCATGGCGTGGCGCGGCGCATCGGCGGCGTTGCCGACACCGGGCGTCGGCCCGGGCACCTCGTCGAGCCTAACGGCCGGGACCGACAGCCCGTGACCGGACGCGCGCAGACTCACCCGGCCGGCTCCGCGGCGGGCCCGGCCGGCTGGGGCGGGTCGGCCGTCAGGCCGGTCGGCGCCGCGTCGGAGGCCGTGCGCACCCGGCCGGCGGCCCACGCGCCGAACAGCGCCAGCGCCGCCATCACCCCGATGATCACCAGGTACACCCAGTTGTCGACGGTCGTCTGGGTGATCGACTCGGCGTGCGCCGAGCCGAAGATCGTGCCCGCCAGACCGACGAACGTCGCCGTGAACAGGGCGTCGCTGACCTGCAATGACGCCGAGTTCGCCCCGTGATCAGCGACCGGCGACAGCTGGAACAGCAGCACGCTCATGCTGGCCGTCGCGATGCCCATGCCGAACGCGCCGACCGCCCAGCCGAGCATGACGACGTACGCGGGCACCGCGTCGATCAGCGCCAGCGACACGCTGCTGATGGCCAGCGCGACGAACACCCCGCCGGCTCGGACCAGCAGGTAGCGCGGCGCGACGGTGCGCGTGCGGCCCTGGTACCAGGAGCCGGTCGCCCAGCCCAGCGCGCCGCCCGTCAGCGACAGCCCGGCCAGGGTCGACGACATCCCCCGCTCGGACACCAGCAGCAGCGGCAGGAACGTCTCGGTGCCGAAGAACGCGCCCGCGTAGATGCCGCGCAGCGCGACCACCGTCGGCAGCCCGCGGCGCAGCCAGATGGTGCCGGGCGGCAGCAGCTTCGGCACGCTCGGCACCAGCAGCGCCAGCCCCACGACGGCCACCCCCAGGGCGACGAGGTCCGCGCGCGAGCCCGCGTACTGCAGCAGGCCGACGCCGACCGCCGCCGCCAGCGCGAACCGCTTCTTCCCGGCCCGCCGCGCCGCACCGCCCGGCGGCGGCCCGTCGACCGCCTTCGCCGACGGCAGCGCCAGGAACACCGGGATCAGCACCAGCGGCGCGATGCCCAGGAACACCCACCGCCACGACAGCTCGTCCGTCAGCAGCCCCGCCACCAGCGGCCCGACGATGGACGGGACGACCCACGCGGCGGCCATGCCGGCGAAGATCTTCGGCCGCATCCGCTCCGGGTACGCCCGGCCCACCACCACGTACAACGCGACGATGACCAGCCCGCCGCCCAGCCCCTGCGTCGCCCGTCCGGCCAGGAACGGCCACATCGACTGGGCCGACCCGGACAGCAGCAGCCCCAGCGTGAACGCGGACGTCCCCAGGATCAGCGGCAGCCGCGGGCCCGTGCGGTCGCTCAGCTCGCCGGACACGACCATGCCGAACAGACTGGTCGTGAAGAACGCCGAGAACGCGAATGCGTACAGCGCCATACCGTCGAGCTCGGGCACCGCCGTCGGCATGGCCGTCGCGACCGCCATCGACTCGAACGCGATGAACACGACCGCCGACACGATGCCGACCGACAGCCGCCGATACGCCGGGCCGAGGATGCCCTGCGCCACCTCGTCACCCGACCGCTCTGTCACGAGCGAATCATAGCGACGCTGCCGACATGCGCGGTTCCTCAGCCCAATCCGTAGACTGGGCGGGGTGAGCACCCAGTTGACCCCCGGCAGCGACACCATCGAGGACCGCCGTACCCAGCCCACCAGCGGCGACGGCGACCACGAGCGGTTCTCGCACTACGTGCCCAAGGACAAGCTCACCGAGGCCATGATCAACGGGACGCCCGTCATCGCCCTCTGCGGCAAGGTGTGGGTGCCCAGCCGCGACCCCCAGAAGTACCCGGTCTGCCCGCAGTGCAAGGAGATCTGGGAGTCGATGAAGCCCGGCGGCGGCGACAAATCCTGACCGTCGTGTCACATTCGGGTCGCCCGAAGCACCCATAGGAGGTGTGAGAGCGACAACGACGACGGCGTCCGGGTCCGGCCGTGGCTGAGCGGCCCGTCCGTGCGGCCGTCCGGGCCCTGACGCTGCTCCGCGCCGAGGTGGGCGCGGAGCTCGAGGCCGTGCGCGCGGCGGTGGTCGGGCGCGCGGAAGGGGTGGCGCGGGCCGCGAACGTCGCCGGTGTCCGGCCGGCCGCGGCACCCGCCCAGCCAGCCGGGGCACTGGCCCAGTCGGCCGCGGAGCTCGCTCGACCGCTGGCCGCCATCGTCGACGACGCGGCCGGCGCCGTCCGCCACGTGCTCGACGCCGAGGTGGCGGGGCTGCTCGCGCTGCTGCACCACGCCCCTCCCACCGCGACGCCGGGTGCGCCGTCCCCCACGCCCGGCCGGTCGCCGGAGCCGCCGCTCACCGGCGGCGTCCGCTACGCCGCCCACCCGCTCACCCTCCCCGCCGCCGTCGGCAGCGGGTTCGCCCGGCAGGGCGCCATCAGCGACTGCCACCTCGTCGCCGCCCTGTGCACGGTGGCCGGGCGGGCGCCGTGGCTGCTGCCGGCCGTCACCGCGGCCGGCGACGCCGTGCTGGTCGACGTGCCGGGGCGGAGGTACCGGTTGCGCCCCACGCTGCCGGTCGACGACGCCGACGGCGGGATCGCGTACGCGCGCTCCCCCGACGGCTCCACGCTGGTGCCGTACGTCGAGAAGGCGTTCGCCGTCTACGGCGGCGGCTATCCCACGCTGGCCCGCGGCGGCCTGCCGGCCGAGGCGCTGTACTGGCTCACCGGCCGGCCCAGCTACCTGCTGCGGGTGCCGCGGTCCGGCGACGAGGTGGTGGCGGCGCTGGTCGAGTCCGCCCAGCCGGCCGTCGCCTGCAGCCGCCCCTTCGACGAGGGCGACGACGCCGGCGCGGCGGCCGCGCTGCGCTACCGCCTCGCGCCGGTCGCACACGCGTACGCCGTCCTGGGCCTCGACGCCGACCGCCGCGTCCTGCTGCACAACCCGTGGGGCCTGCGGCACCCGCGGCCGGTGCCGCTCGACGTCTTCTGCCGGCTGTTCACCCGCATCGACTGGTGTGAGGCCGATGACGACGGCTGACTCCGGCGCCCTGCCCACCCGGGTCCGCGTGCGGCTCGGCTACCCCGCCGCGGCCGGCGCCGCCAGCGTCACCGTCGTGGGGGTCGACGCCCCGCGGGTCTGCCTCGGCGTCGACGAGCCCGGCGGGCGCCGGAGCACCGCCTGGTACGCGCCGGGCCACGTCCTCACGGCCGGCGGGGTGCGCTGGCGGGTCGTCCGCACCAGCCCGCCGCCGCGGCTCGCGCCCGACGCGCCGCCCGGCAGCGCCGGCGACCACGTCGTCGCCGTTCTGGTCCGCATCGGCGGCCAGGGTGTGTCTCCCGGGTCTCGGCCGCCGCGCAGCAGGCCACGGACCCGGGAGACACCCTAGTCCCGGCCCAGGCCCTCGTCGCGCGCCCTGATGATCGCCGCCGCGCGGTCCGGCAGGGCGAGCTTGGTCAGGACGTTCGACACGTGGTTGCGCACCGTCTTGGGGCTCAGCACCAGCCGCCGGGAGATCTGCGTGTTGTCGAACCCCCGGGCCACCAGGTCGAGCACCTCGCGTTCCCGATCCGACAGCTCCGGGAACGGCAGCCGCACGGCCGTGCGCCCGGCGGTCAGCGTCGCCATGGCCCGCGCGGCCACCTTCGGGCCGAGAATCATCTCCCCGTTGGCGACCGCCCGCACGCCGCGCTCCACCTCGTCCGGCGAAGCGCCCTTGAGCAGGTAGCCGCTGGCGCCGGCCCGAACCGACGCCACCACGGACTCGTCGTCCTCGCGCATCGTGATGACGAGCACCCGCAGCAGCGGCAGCCGCCGCACCAGGTCGCGGGTCACCTCCACGCCGGAGTCGTCGCCGAGGTGCAGGTCCATCAGCACGACGTCCACCGACTCGCCCACGGCCTCGTGCGCCTCCTGCGCCGACGCCGCCTGTGCCACCACCTCGATACCGTCGAGGCTGTCGAGCAGGGCGACCATGCCCAGCCGGAACACCGGATGGTCGTCGACGACCACGACCCTGATCATGAGGCCATCTCCTTGCTCGGGAACCAGGCCAGCACCACCGTGCCGCCGCCGTCGCGGGCGCCCACCTCGACGTATCCGCACTGCTCGGCGGCGCGCTCGCGCATCGACCGGCTGCCCACGCCGGGCACCGCGTCCGGCGCCACCCCGGCGCCGTCGTCGGCGATGGTCAGCCTGATGCCGCCGTCGTGCGGGCACGCCTCCACCCAGGCGCGGCGCGCGTGGGCGTGCCGGCTGACGTTGGCCAGCGCCTCGCTGACGATGCCGTACGCGGCGGCCGCCTGGGTGGCCGACAGCGTCTCCACCTGCTGCGTGCACACCGACAGGTCGATCCCGTCCTCGGCGTACCTCGCCACGAGCTCCTCGAGCGCCGGGGCGAGGCCCAGCTCGTCGAGCACCGGGGGCAGCAGATGATGCGACAGCGTCCGCACCGCGTCGACCCGCTGGTCCAGCTCGGCCTGCAACGCGCTGAGCAGCCGTTTCCCGGCTGCGACGTCGGTGTCGAGCAGGTTGCGCGCGCCCTGCAGACCGAGCCGCAGGCCGGCCAGCGACGGGCCCAGGCCGTCGTGGATCTCGCGTCGGATGACGCGGCGCTCCTCCAGCCGCGCCGTGGCCACGCGGTCGCGCAGCTGGTCGACGGAGGCGGCGGCCCGGGCCACGGCCACGGCGGTCGCGACGACCGCCGCGAGGTCGCGCAACGTCGACTGCGCGCGGCCGTCCAGCGCCTCGCCCGGCGGGGCGGTCAGCTCCAGCCGGCCGACCTCGTCGCCGCGATGCACCAGCGGGACGGTCTCGACGGCGGTCGTCGGCCGGCCCCAGCCCATCGCGGTGTCGCCGTCCACCTCGATCCGCACCGATTCCAGCCGCATCGAGCGGCCGATGTCCTCGGCCAGCCCCCTGAGCAGGTCCTCCACCGAGCCCGCGTCGCCGAGGTGCGAGCCGAGCCGGACCACCTGCGCCGGGTCGGCGGCCGGACCGTGCACCAGCCGGTGCACGCGGGTGGCCAGCCACATCCGCAACGGCTGCACCGCGACGGCCACCGACCCGGCGGCGACCAGCTGGGCCATCCCCTGCCCGGGCACGACGCGGCCGGCCAGCAGCGCGACGACGAGGTACAGGGCGAGCAGCCCGCTGGTGAGCAGACCGGCCAGCACGGTGCGGCGCACGGCGAGGCCCAGCCCCCACAGCTGGTTGCGCAGCACGGCCACCAGCACCGCGGCCGGGAACACCGCCTGCGAGAGCAGGTGCAGCACCGGCGTCGACCAGTACGGGATGTCCCAGTCGAAGAGCAGCGGCACGAACGACACCGCCAGGATCGCCGTACCCAGCGCCAGCCAGCCCAGGCCGTTGCGCTCGTCCTCCGGTCCGCGGCGGTGCCGCCACTCGGTCTCCGCCGCCGTGGCCAGCCCGAGCACCACGGAGGCCGCGAACAGCTCGGTGGCCGGCCAGTCCGGCGCGACGACGTTCACGACGCTCAGCGCGGCCGCGACGGCGGCGCCCGCGGCGAGGCCGATCCAGGCGAGGCCGAGCGGGTGGTCGCGGACCAGCCACGGCACGACGAGGAACAGCGCCATGGTGCCCGGCACCCAGGCGATGCCCTGCAAGTCGGCGATGGCCGCGATCGGCTCCGGGCCGCCCGGCCGCGCGGACCACCAGGCGTAGGCGTAGCCGAACCCCGCCAGGCCGCCGCCGACGGCCGCGACCGCCAGCAGCACCGGCACCGGGTGCAGCCGCCGGCGCAGCGTGATCGCGGCCACGGTCCCGTAGACGCAGGCCACCGTGACGTCGACGACGAAGAACCAGAGGTTCGCGTCCAGCGGCGGCCGAGCGAGCACGAGCAGGACGGTGGACACCACGGCCAGCGCCCAGGCGGCCACGGCGATCGCCGTGGCCACCCAGGCTCGGGTCCTGCGCAGCGTGTCGGGCATGATGCTCGGCACTCCCCCCTCGGGCCGGCCCCCCGGCGTACGGCCCGCTGACGGAAGCGTCCCACAGCGTGCGCCCCGACGGCGGTGCGCAGGCGTCGTCACGCCCGGCGCCGGTCGCCCCACACGAAGCCGGCCGCGACGACGAGCACCAGCACCGGCCCCGTCATGCCGGCCATGTACTGCAGCGGCGAGATGCCGAGCAGCAGCGTGAGGCCGCCCAGGACCGCCGCGACCCAGCCGATCCAGCGCGGCGCTGCGGCATGCCGCAGCGCGGCGGCGGCGAGCGCGGTCCCGGTGATCCCGGCGCCGACCCAGAGCCACGGCAGCGTGCCGATCCAGTGGCCGAACACCACCGCCGCCTCGGGCACGATCTCGGTCTCGTCGTCGGCCAGCGCGAAGGCGAACTCGGTGTTCAGCCCGGTGCCGATGAGCCCCGCGACCGAGGTCAGCAGCAGCCCGAACGCGGCGACGTCGGGCAGCAGGCTGTCGGCCGGCGCCTGCGCCTTGAGCCGGCGGCGCAGCCCGGCCGCGAAGACCACCAGCAGGACGGTGGCCAGCATCATCGTGACGTGGAACACCACGATGTTGGGGACGAAGTCGCGCAGGCCCGCCAGGATCGCGACGGCGTCGCCGTCCTCGTCGTAAACCGCGGAGACGCTCATCGACGCCTGAATGCCGACGACGCCGGCCAGGCCGGCCAGCACGCCGGTGTACGCCCAGAGGCGCGGCGCCGCCGTCGCGGTCTTGTGTGTGGTGCCCGTTGCCAGGCTGGTACTCATCGTTCTCCCCCTCGTCGGTGCGTTGACGAAGGGAGCGTGCCGGGGGCGCCGTCCCGGCCGCCACGGCATCCTGTCCCGAACCTCCGGGCAGTCGCGCCGGGACGTCAGTTCATCGACGGGTCGGCGGGGAAGGTCGCCATGAGGGCCAGCTGGCCGCCCTGGCGGCGCAGCACCACCGGCCACAGGTCCTGCGCGTCGGTGCGGAACGCGTCGCCCGGCTCGGAGTCGACGACGTACCACGAGCCCTCGTCGATCTCGCCCTCCAGCTGGTCCGGCGCCCAGCCGGCGTAGCCGGCGAACACCCGCATCGCCGTCACCGCGGGCTCGATGATCTCGGCCGGGGTGTCGAGGTCCACCACGCCGAGCCGGCCGCGCACCCGGCGGATGCCCAGCGGCTCGTCGCTGCCGCCGACGGCCACCAGCCCGAGCGCGCTGTCGAGGCTGACCGGGCCGCCCTGGAACACCACGCCGGGCTCGGAGACCACGGAGATCCAGCGCGGCAGGACGTCACCCACCAGCACCTCGGTCGGCTTGTTGACCATGACACCGAGGGCGCCGTCGCCGTCATGCGACAGCATCAGGATGACCGCCCGGTCGAACGTCGAACCACGCAGCGACGGCGCCGCCACGAGCAGCTTCCCGGTCAGCTTCTCGGCGCCCACGGGATCGGGCTCCATCACACGGGGATGGCCGGGAAGTCGCCGGTCTCCTCGGCCACGCGCCTGATGGTCTCGACACTGCCGCGCACCGCCTCGGCCACCGCGTCGGCGACGCCGGAGTGGAACACGCTGGGGACGATGTACGACGGGTTGAGCTCTTCGTCCTTGACGGTGGCGGCCAGCGCCGCGGCGGCGGCCAGCATCATCTCCGTCGTCACCGACCGGCTGCGCGCGTCGAGCAGGCCGCGGAAGACGCCCGGGAACGCGAGCACGTTGTTGATCTGGTTCGGGTAGTCCGACCGCCCGGTGGCCACCACCGCGGCGTACTCGCCGGCGGCCCGCGGGTCGATCTCGGGCTCGGGGTTGGCCAGCGCGAACACGATGGCGTTGGGCGCCATGGTGGCGACGTCGGCGGCGGTGAGCACGTTCGGCGCCGACACCCCGATGAACAGGTCGGCGTCGCGCACGGCGTCGCGGAGGTCGCCGGTGACGCCGCGCGGGTTGCACTGCTCGAGGTACCAGGTGGGCACACCGGTGAGGTCGGCCCGGCCGGGGTGGATGACGCCGTTGATGTCGGCGGCGACGATGTCGGTGACGCCGGCCGCCACCAGCAGCTGCGCGATGGCGTGGCCGGCCGCGCCGGCGCCCGACATCGCGACGCGGATGGAGCCGATCTCCTTGCCGACCACCTTGAGCGCGTTGTGCAGCGCCGCGAGCACCACGATGGCGGTGCCGTGCTGGTCGTCGTGGAAGACGGGGATGTCGAGCAGCTCGCGCAGCCGGGCCTCGACCTCGAAGCAGCGCGGCGCGGAGATGTCCTCGAGGTTGATGCCGGCGAAGACGGGCGCGATGTTCTGGACGGTGCGGATGATCTCGTCGACGTCCTGGGTGTCGAGGCAGATGGGGAACGCGTCGATGCCGCCGAACCGCTTGAACAGCGCCGCCTTGCCCTCCATGACGGGAAGGGCCGCCGTCGCGCCGATGTTGCCCAGCCCCAGCACCGCCGAGCCGTCCGTGACGACGGCGACGGTGTTGCGCTTGATGGTCAGCCGGCGGGCGTCGTCGGGGTTGTCGACGAGCGCCTGCGACACCCGGGCCACGCCGGGGGTGTAGATGAGCGAGAGGTCGTCGCGGTTGCGGATCGGGACCTTCGACACGACCTCGATCTTGCCGCCGAGGTGCACGAGGAAGGTCCGGTCGCTGACCTTGCCGATGATGACCCCGGGCACCGAGCGCAGCGCCATGACCAGCTCGCCCGCGTGCGCCGACGACGTGGCGGCGCAGGTGACGTCGACCTGGATGCGGTCGGCGCCCGATGCGGTGACGTCGAGCGCGGTGACGAGCCCACCCGCCTTCTCGACGGCGGCGGTGAGCTGGCCGACGGACGAGCCGCCCGCGGGCACCTCGAGCCTGACGGTGATCGAGTAGGAGACGCTCGGAACGCTGACCACGGTGACCCTTCTTGCCGAGAGGTGAGCAGCACCACCGTAGTTGATCCGGCACCCGCGAGATCCCCTTACTCCCCCGGTCGTGACGGGTAAGGGGTCGCCGCCGCACGGGGTGTGCGTGGTCGCCCGATGCCGCCGGCCCGCCCTCAGCACGAGTCTCGACGGTGAGAGGCCAGTCCAGGGGAGGCAGACCATGATCGACAGCATCCGCGCGGAGCTCGACTACCGCCAGGAACGCGTCCGCCGCGACGCCGTCACGACCCGCCGCGACGCGCGCCGTGACGCCGTGTCCGCACCGAAGGTCGTCCGCCCCACGGGGCGCCGGCCGCGCCCGGTTCGCTGACCGGCCGAAAATGCCCGCGACCTTGTCGGAGGGGTATGCGAGCATCGGTGTCGTGCCAAGGCTCGGAACCGGTGTCCCGTTCACCGCCCGCGGCAGCGAGTCCGCTCAGCTGCGTACGGCGCTCCAGCGCGCCCGTGGCGGCGCCGGCGTCGCGGTGCTGCTCTCCGGCGACGCCGGGGTGGGGAAGAGCCGCCTGCTCACGGAGTTCCTCGCCGAGGCCGAGGCCGGCGGCACCCACGTGCTGCTGGGCCGCTGCGTCAGCGTCGGCGAGGCCGGGCTGCCGTACCTGCCGTTCAAGGAGGTCGTCGAGCAGCTGCGGCGGGTCCGGCCCGACCTCGTCGACGCCCGGCCGGCGCTGGCCGGGCTCATCGGCCGCGCCGCGGCCACCACCGCGCGCTCCGGCGAGGAGACCGACCTCGGTCAGCTGCAGCTGTTCGACGCCATGGTCACCGTCCTGGCCGAGCTCAGCGACGACGCGCCGGTGGTGCTCGCCATCGAGGACCTGCACTGGAGCGACGCCTCCAGCCGCGACCTGCTGTCGTTCCTGGTGTCGCGGCTGGCGGCGCAGCGGCTGCTGGTGGTCGCCACGTACCGCTCCGACGACCTCCACCGGCAGCACCCGCTGCGGCCGCTGCTGGCCGAGCTGGTCCGGCTGCCGGTCGTCGAGCGGCTCGACCTCGCGCCGTTCGGCCCGGCCGACGCGCTGGCGTTCGTCGAGGCGCTGGCCGACGGCGGCATCGACCCCGAGTGGCTGGCCGACGTCGCGGCGCGGTCCGAGGGCAACGCGTTCTTCGCCGAGGAACTGGTGGCGGCCAGCGCCACGGGCCCGGCCGGCGGCATCCCCACCGCACTGGCCGACGTCCTGCTGTCGCGGGTCGAGACGTTGAGCCCGGCCGCCCAGCGGGTCGTCGGCGCCATCTCCGTCACCGGACGCCGGCACGTCGGGCACGCCGCGCTGCGCTCCGTCATCGACCTCCCCGACGGCGACCTCGACGCCGCGCTGCGCGAGGCGCTGCAGCACCACATCCTCGTCACCGACGACCACGGCGGCTACACGTTCAGGCACGCGCTGCTGCGCGAGGCCGTCTACGCCGACCTGCTGCCGGGCGAGCGGGTGCGGCTGCACGCCGCCTACGCGCGCCGCATCGTCGAACTGCAGCAGGACGAGCTGGCCGGCGCGCTCGCCTACCACAGCCTGCGCAGCAACGACCTCCCCACGGCGCTGGCCGCGTCGGTCAAGGCGGCCGACGACGCCATGCGCGTCGGCGCGCTCGCGGCCGAGCTGCGCTACGTCGAGCAGGCACTCGAGCTGTGGCCGGGGGTCGACGACCCCGCGGCGCGATCCGGTGTCGACGAGCTGGCGCTCACCCGCAAGGCCGCCTACGTCGCCAGCGCGGCCGGGCACCCGGAGCGAGCCGCCGCCTACGCGCAGGCGGCAGTCGAACTGGCCGACCGCGACGCCGACACCGTCACCCGCGCCGACGTCCGCCGTCAGTTCACCGAGACCCTTCTGGCCAGCATCCGGTGGCACGAGGCCGAGCAGGTCATCGAGGACGCCTGGGCGCTGGTCGAGGCCGAGCCGGCCAGCCGCACCCGCGCCTGGGTGCTGGCGCTGCGGGCGCGCACCCGCCTGGCCCGCGAGAACGAGCTCTCCCGCCAGTTCGCCGAGCAGGCCATCGCCGACGCACGGGCCAGCGGCAGCGTCAGCGCCGAGTCCGACGCGCTCATCACGCTCGCCTTCAACGACCTCCGCGCGGGCGCCGTCGAAGACGCCTGCGCGCTGTTCGAGCAGGCGCGGCAGAACGCCATCCGGGTCGGCGCGGCCAACGTCGAGCTGCGGGCGTCGTTCAACCTCGTCACCACCCGGTACGAGCAGGGGCGGCTCGACGAAGCCAGCGCCATCGCCGACGCCGGCGGCGCCCGCGCCGCCGAGCTGGGCCTCACGTGGAGCGCCTACGGCCTCGAGCTGCGCTGGATGGGCGCCATGGTCCACTACGCGCGCGGCAGCTGGGACGAAGCGCTCGCGGCCGCCAGCCCGCCCGGCGAGCAGGTCTCCGACACCATCTCGGCGCTGCTCGCGGCGTCGGCGGCGATCATCAAGGTGAGCCGCGGCCGGTTCGACGAAGCGCAGCGCGACCTCGACCGCATCCGGCCCGAGTGGCATCGCGACGGCCAGATCGCCCAACTGGCCGGCATCGCGGGCATCGAGATGGCCGGCTGGCAGGGCCGCCACCGCGACGCCGGCCGGGTCGCCGACGACGCCATCGCGTCCATGCGCAAGGGCGACGACGACTACTGGCCGCTCGGCGGCATCCGGCTCGCCACGCTCGCGCTCGGCTCGCTGGCCGACGTCGCGGCGCAGGCCCGGCTCGACCACGACGACACGGCCGAGGCCGCCGCCGTCACCGAGGGGCGACGGTTCGTCGAGCACGCCCGCAGCACCGCCGAGCACGGCATCCCGCGCGCCGACCGTCTCGGCGCCGAGGGCCTGGCGTGGCTGGCCCGGCTGCGCGCCGAGGAGTCCCGGCTCACCGGCCACGCCGACCCCGAGGCGTGGCGCGCGGTCGTCGAGGCGTTCGGCTACGGCGAGCCCTTCCACGTCGCGCTGGGCCGCTGGCGCCTGGCCGAGGCGCTCGTCACCACCGGCGACCGCGACGCCGCCGCCGTCGAGCTGGCCGCCGCACACGAGGCCGCCGAGCGGCTGGGCGCGCAGCCGCTCACCACCGCCGTCCGCGACCTCGCCCGGCGGGCCCACGTCGCGCTGCCCGGCACGGTGCTGCCGAGCGCCGGGCTGCTGACGCCGCGCGAGCTGGGCGTGCTCGAGCTGGTGGCCCGCGGCTACACCAACCGCAAGGTCGGCGAAGAGCTGTTCATCAGTGAGAAGACGGTCAGCGTGCACCTGTCGCGGGTCATGACGAAGCTCGGCGCGGCCAGCCGCACCGAGGCGGTGTCGATCGCGCACCAGCGGGGCCTGCTCGCCGACGCCGGCTGACGCCGCGGCCGCGGCAGGGTCAGACGGCGGCCTCGTCGCGCCGGGCGAGGATCGCGTCGACCGTCTGCTCCGGCGTCAGCTCCGACGTGTCCAGCCACAGCCCGACCCGCGGCGTCTCGGTGCGCAGCGACGTGTCGAGGTCGTCGACGGTCCAGGCGCCGTAGCCGGTCTTGCCGCGGCCCGCCTCCCGCTCGGCGACGGTGTCCGGCGCCGGCGCCAGCACCACGACGTGCAGCGGGCGGGTGCGGACCAGCTCGACGTACTCCGCCAGCACCGGCCCGATCACGACGTCCTGCACGACCGCCGTGAACCCGGCGGCCGCGTACTCGTCGGCGGCCCCGGCGGCGATGCGGTAGCGCAACCTCAGCTGCCTCATCCCCTCCGCGTCGCCCGGTACCGGGTCGACGCGGCCGGACACGATGGCCTTGCGGAACGTGTCGCCGCGCACGTGCGCCGCCTTCGGCAGCCGCTCGGCCAGCGCCTGCGCGACGGTGGACTTGCCGGCCGCCATGATGCCGGTGATCAGGTAGACGCTGGACACGAGCGGCCACTCTGCCAGGCCGGGCACCCGCCCGTCACCAGGATTTCCCGCCGTCGCGATCGCCGGACGGTCGCGCCACTCGCCCCGCCCCGCGCCGCGATCGCCCCACCCCGAGTTGATCATGGAGAAGCTCGGCATCTCGACGCGATTGAGCCGACTTCTTCATGATCAACAGTCGCTGGGGCCGCCGTCGCCGCGAACCGAACGGCGGCTGGCGCTACACCGCGCGGCCTGTCCCCGCACTTCCCCCGTCCCCTGATAGCTGCCAGTTCTTAGGCCGCGGTGCCGCGGGTCAAGCGGTGACACGTCCGCGCGAAGCGCCGTTCGGCTCCGCTCGAGGCGCGGTGCCGCGGCTGAGAAAATGGGCAGCAGGGGGACGGCCAACTGGAGCACGACGGCGACGTGGGCCAACCTCAGAACAGACGACCGAGCTCACTTGAGGCCCGTCGCGTTGCCGGAGCGCATGAAGTAGCGCGAGAAGAACACGTAGACGATGGCGATAGGGATCGTCGAGAGCGTGGCCAGCGCCAGCTTCAGCGGGAACTGCTGCGACCCCTGCAGGTCGCCGGCGGTGAGGCGGGCGATGCCGAGGTTCATGGTGGCGAGATCGGGGTCCGACGTCGCGACGAGGAAGTGGGTGAACTCGTTCCACGAGCCCTGGAAGGACAGGATCGTCACGGTCACCAGCGCCGGGCGCACCAGCGGCAGGATCACACTCCAGAACGTCCGGAACACGCCGGCGCCGTCGATGCGGGCCGCCTCGTCCAGTTCGGTCGGCACGGCCTCGAACGCCGTCTTCATCAGCAGGATCCCGACCGCGTCGCAGAATAGCGGCAGGATCATCCCGGCGTAGCTGTTGAACATGCCGAGCTCGTTGAGCACCAGGAACTTCGGGATCAGCAGCACGACACCGGGAACGGCCAGCACGGCGACGACGCCGGCGAACACCACGGCCCGCCCGCGGAACCGCAGCCGCGCCAGCGCGTAGCCGGCGAGGCTGTCGATGATCAGCCGGCCCAGCGTCACGGAGATGGTGACGGCGAACGAGTTGCCCAGCCAGCGGAACACCGGCACCGAGTACGCCGGGTTCGACCCGGCCACCACCTCCCAGGCGGCCAGCGTCACCGGCGACGGGATCAGCGACACCGGGTTGCCGACGGCGTCGGCGTCGGTCTTGAACGACGTCGCCACCTGGACGAGGAACGGCCCGAGGTAGAGCAGCGTCCCGAGCGCCAGCAGCCCGTACCCGATCACCCGCACGGCCACCTTGCGCGGCAGCGGCGAGTACCGGTCGGTGAGCACGACGGGGACGGCGTCGCGCTCGCGCCTCCCCCGCGACGCCCCCGCCGCCCGCGACGTCCCCGCCGCCCGCCGCCCCCGCCGCAACGTCAGCCCGCTCATGCCCGCCGCTCCCTTCCCACCCACCGCTGCAGCAGCGTGAGCACGATGATGATCGCGAACAGCACGAACGCCACCGCCGCGCCGACGCCGAACTGGCCGTCGCCGAAGCTGCGCACGTAGGAGATGTAGGCCGGCGTCAGCGTCGTCTTGGCCGGCGCGCCCTGCGACAGGATGAACACCTGGTCGAACACCTGCCAGCTGCTGATCAGCGCCAGCGTGACGACGAGCACGATGCTGCGGCGCATCAGCGGCAGCGTCAGGTGCCGGAACCGCTGCCACCCGCCGGCGCCGTCGATCGCGGTCGCCTCCTCCAGTTCGACCGGGATGTCCTGCAGCCCGACCAGGAAGAACAGCATGAACGTGCCCGACGACGCCCAGATGGTCAGCGTGATCAGCGCGCACATCGCCACCGACGGGCCGGACAGCCAGTTCCACAGGCTCAGCCCGCCGAGCGTGGTGTCGGCCAGTGCCGCCGGCGCCTCGGACACCCCGAACCACCCGAACACGATGTGCAGTACGCCGCGCGGGTCGGTGAACCACGACGGCCCGTCGACGCCCACCCACGACAGCACGACGTTGACGACGCCGGAGCCCTGGAACAGGAAGAGGAACAGGACGCTGATCGCCACCGACGACGTGATGGCCGGGAAGTAGAAGATGGTGCGGAAGAACGAGCGGCCGCGCAGCACGTACGAATTGACCGCCATCGCCAGCGCGAACGACACCACCACGACGCCGGTGACGTTGAACAGCACGTAGTAGATCGTGTTGCGCACGCTCAGCATGAAGTCGCTGCGCAGCAGCCCGGCGTCGGCGAGCAGGCTCTGGTAGTTCGCCAGCCCGACGAACTCGGCGTCGCCGGAGAACGGGCTGGACTGCCCGTTCCAGTCCAGCAGGCTGACCCACAGCGCCATGAGGATCGGCACGAACAGGAACACCACCAGCACGATCACGGCCGGCGCGACGAACAGCCAGCCGGCCCGGCGCTCCTGCCGCAGGTGCCCGGAGCCGACGCGTCGGCGGACCGGCCGGGTCCGGCCCGCCGACGCCTCCCGGGTGACCGTCGCGGTCACGTCACTCCTGCGCGAGGAGCGCTTCGCCGTTGGTCTGCAGCGCCTGCAGCGCCTGCTCCGGGGTGACGGTGCCGGCCGCCATGCCCTCGAGCTGGGTGTTGAAGTCGGCGAGGACGGACTCGAAGCCCGGCACCGCGACCTGGCTGCGGGCGGTCTCCATGCCCTCGGCGAACGCGGCCTTCTCCGGGAACGTCTCGGCGTTCCAGTCGGCGAGGCTGGCGCGCGACGGGATCGGGCCGAACGCCTCGGCGAACGTCTGCTGCTGCTCGGGGCCGGCGAGGGCGTTGACGAGGTCGACGGCGGCGGCTTGGTTCTCGCTGTCGGCGGCGATGCCCCAGCAGTTGGTGAACGCCGTCGCCGCGGGCCCGCCCGGGCCGGCCGGCATCGGGACGGCGGTCCACTGCCGTTCCGGGAAGTCGTTCTGCAACGCGCCGACGATCCAGGCGCCCTCGATCGTCATCGCGGACTTGCCGCTGCCGAGCGCCTCGCCGCCCCACGCCGCGTCGATGGTGGGCGCGAACGCGAACGTGCCGGCGTCCATGTTGTCTTTGAGGTACTGCAGCGTCGCGAGGTTCTCCGGGGTGTCCGCGGTGACCTCGGTCTGGTCGTCGTTCACGAAGAACCCGCCGCCGGCCAGCATGAACGAGCCGACGGGGTTGTAGTCGCCGGTGAACGCGAGGCCGACCCTGCCGTCGGCGGTGAGCGCCTGCGCGGCGGCGGCGAGACCGTCCCAGTCCTGCGGGTAGTCGCCCTCGGCCAGGCCGGCCGCGGCCCACGCCTCGGTGTCGATGACCAGCGCGTGCACGCCGCCGTCCTTGGGCGCGCAGTACAGCTCGTCCTCGTAGGTGAACGCGTCGCGCAGCGACTGGTAGATGTCGTCGGCGTCGTCGATCTGGTCGCCGTACGGGTACAGCGAGCCGCCCTCGGCGAGCATGCGGAAGCGGTCCGGGCTGACGTAGAAGACGTCCGGCGGGTTGCCGCCGGCGAGGCCCTGCTGCAGCTGCTGCACGAGGTCCTGGGCCGGGATCACCTCGACCTCGTTGCCGGTCTCCTCGGCCCACTGCGCCGTCGCGTCCTGGACGGCGACCGTCTCGGCCTCGCCGGACGAGCCGATCATGACGGTGAGCGACGCACCGCCCTCGGTGCCGCCGGTGGCCGCGTCGTCGCCGGCGGCGTCGTCATCGTCGTCGAAGCCGCTGCCGCAGGCGGCCAGCACGGTCGCGGCCGCCACGGCTGTGGCCACCGCCAATGGGGTTCGGGGGAACTGCATGTCAAGCCTCCGTGGGGGCGGCCGGACCGGGTCCGGCGGGGCGAGAGCTGGCCCGGACGACCAGCGACGGGCGCAGCAGGCGGTGCTCGGGGCCGGGCGGGGTGACCACGACACCGAGCAGGCCGAGCAACATCTGGACGACTTCGTGGCCGATCTGCTCGATCGGCTGGGAGAGGCTGGTGAGGTCGACGCCGGGCAGCCGGGCGGCGGGGGTGTCGTCGAACCCGACGACGGCGACGTCCTCGCCCGGACGCAGGCCACGGTCGGCGAGCGCCCGCAGCGCGCCGTACGCGGAGTCGTCGCTGACGCAGACCAGCGCGGTGGGCGCGTCGTCGCCGTCGAGCAGGGTGGTGGCGAGGGCGCGGCCGGTGCCGGCGCCGCCCTCGGCGCGGACGACCCGCGGGTCCAGGCCGAGGCGCAGGCAGGCCGCGGTGTACCCGGCGACGCGGTCGTCGCCGACGCCGGACCCCTCGGGCCAGCCGATGAACGCGACGCGGCGGTGGCCGAGCGCGTGCAGGTGCTCGACCGCCTCCGTCATGCCGGCCGCGCCGTCGACGTCGACCCAGCGGCCGATGTCGGGGCCGGACCAGCTGCGGCCGAACGCCGCGAAGGGGACGCCCTGCTCGGTGAGCCAGGCCGGCCGCGGGTCGGCGACCACGGTGTCGGCCAGCACGAACCCGTCGACCGCGCGCTGGGCGAGCAGTTCCGCGTACCGGTCCAGCCCGGCGTCGCCCGCGGGCGCGGTGAACAGCAGGACGTGGAAGCCGTGACCGGCCGCGGACTCGGTGACGGCGTGCACGAACCGGTCGAGGACGGGGTTGAGGTTGCCGGCCGCGGCGGGCTGGACGCAGTAGCCGATGAGGTTGCTCATGCGGGTGCGCAGCGACCGGGCGGACCGGTTGGGACGGTAGCGCAGCGCCTGGATGGCCTCTTCGACCCGCTGCCGGGTCTCCGGCGCCACCCGCTCGGGCGCGTTCAGGACGTTGGAGACGGTCTGCCGCGACACACCGGCCGCCGACGCGACGCTCTCGAGCGTGGCACCACTCTCCGGTGTCGCCATCGGACGTCCTCCTTGACGTGTTGAACGATCAAAACTCGGTTGATAGCGTGCGTTTGATCGTTCAAAGATGGGATCTGGTTCAGAGTTAAGAACGCGTCGACTGTTCTGTCAAGTCACGGAAGGATCACCGTGGTGACCGCTCCACCCGCCTCCGGCCCGGTGCCGCAGCCGTTCCTGCACGACCTCGTCAGCTGCGTCAAGGCACCGACGGTGGCGCTGTCCGGCGCCGACGGGCAGCTGCGGGCAGCCGGCGCCCAGGGCGTGCTCAGCCACGACCGGCGGGTCCTCTCCGAGCTCCGCGTCGACGTCGACGGCCACGAGCCGGAGCCGGCCGGGCACGGCCTGCGCGGCGCGGGGCACGCCCACTTCACCGGCATCGTCCGCCACCTCGGCGACACGGGCGCCGACCCGACGGTGCGGCTGGAGCGGCAGCGCTTCGCCCGCGCCGACGGCGTCACCGAGCGGCTGGAGCTGGTCAACAACGCCCGTGTCCCCCTGACGGCGACGGTGCGCCTGCACGTCGCCGCCGACTTCGCCCCCGCCGACGCCATCAAACAGGACGGCGCCCAGGGCGGTGGCCGCCGGCCTATGTCCGGGCCGGGCCGGGTCGAGTGGGACGGCGGCGAGCTGCGCACCACGCTCACGACCGCGGGCGCCACGGTCGAGACGCACGCGACCGGCGCCGTCCTCGCCTGGGCGGTCGAGCTCGCGCCGCGCTCGTCCTGGACCGCCGACGTCACCGTCACCGCCGCGTTCGCAGACGGACCGCCGCCCAACGCGTTCGGACCCGCCGACGGCGCCGGCTGGGACGCCGTCACGGTCACCGGGCGGGCCGACCTCGCCCGCCTCGCCGCCCGCAGCGTCGACGACCTCGGGGCACTCGCGCTCGCCGACCCGCTGGCGCCGGGCGACGCGTTCCTGGCCGCGGGCAGCCCGTGGTTCTTCACCCTGTTCGGCCGCGACTCCCTCTGGGCCGCCCGCTTCACGCTGCCGCTGGGCACCGGCCTCGCCCGCGGGACGCTGCGCACGCTGGCCCGCCGCCAGGGAACGACGCACGACCCGGACACCGCCGAGGCGCCGGGCAAGATCCTGCACGAGGTGCGCATCCCGACGGCCGGAAGCTGGCTGCCGCCGGTCTACTTCGGCACCGTCGACGCCACCGCGCTGTGGGTCTGCCTCCTGCACGACGCCTGGCGGTGGGGGCTCGACGTCCGCGACCTGCTCGATCCGCTCGAAGCGGCGCTGCGCTGGCTGACCGAGGACGCCGACCCCGACGGCGACGGCTTCCTGGAGTACGTCGACAGCAGCGGCCGCGGCCTGGCGAACCAGGGCTGGAAGGACTCCGGCGACTCCATCCAGTACCCCGACGGCACCATCGCCGAGCCGCCGATCGCGCTCAGCGAGGCCCAGGCCTACGCCTACGAAGCCGCCCTCGCCGGGGCGGGCCTGCTCGAGGCGCACGGGCGCGGGGGCGCCGAGCGGCTGCGCGAGTGGGCGGCGGCGCTGCGCGAACGCTTCGCCGCCGCGTTCTGGGTGTCCGACGAGAAGGGCCGGTTCCCCGCCATCGCGCTCGACGGCGCCAAGCGGCCGGTCGGCACCGTCACGTCGAACCTCGGCCACCTGCTCGGCACCGGCCTGCTCGGCCCGGACGACGCCGCCGTCGTCGCGGACCGGCTGAGCCGGCCCGACCTCGACGCCGGGTACGGGCTTCGGACGATGAGCGCCGACGCGGCCGGGTTCAACCCGCTCGGCTACCACGCGGGCAGCATCTGGCCGCACGACACCGCCATCGCGGTCCGCGGACTGGCCGCCGACGGCTTCCCCGGCGTCGCGGCGTCGCTGGCCGACGGGCTGCTGCGGGTCGCGCCCGACTTCGCCTACCGGCTGCCGGAGCTGTTCGCCGGCACCGACGCCCGGGCCGGCGAGCCGGTGCTGGCCTACCCGGCCGCGTGCCGGCCGCAGGCGTGGTCGGCGGCGACGGTGGTCGCGCTGCTGCAGGCGGCGCTCGGTCTGACGGCGGACGTGCCGGGCGGCCGGCTGCGGGTGGCGCCGGACCCGGCGTTCGCCGGCTGGTTCCCGCTGCGGGTCGAGGGCCTGCGGGTCGCCGGCCACCCGCTCACCGTCGCCGTCGACGCCGAGGGACGGGCCGACGTGCGCACGTCCGCGCCGCTGACGGTGCAGACGACGTGAAGCGGCCCAACCTCGTCCTCGTCCTGACCGACGACCACGCGGCGCACGCGATCTCGGCGTACGGCGGCGAGCTGATGCCGACGCCGCAGCTGGACCGCATCGCCGCCGAGGGCCTGCGGTTCGACGCGGCGTTCTGCACGAACGCCCTGTGCGCGCCGAGCCGGGCGTCGATCCTCACCGGCACCTACGGCCACGTCAACGGCGTCCGCACCCTCAGTACGCCCATCGACGCGCGGCAGCCGACGTTCCCGGCGCTGCTGCGCTCCGTCGGCTACCAGACCTGGCTGGTCGGCAAGTGGCACCTCGGCCACGGCGGCGTGCACGACCCGCACGGCTTCGACAGCTGGGAGATCCTGGAGGACCAGGGCGAGTACTGGAATCCGGAACTGCTCGGCCCCGGTGGACGCCGGACGGTCAGCGGCTACACGACGACGGTGCTCACCGACCTCGCGCTCGACCACATCGCCCGGCGCGACCCGGACCGCCCGTTCTGCCTGCTGCTCTGGCACAAGGCGCCGCACCGCAGCTGGGACCCCGACGTCGCCCACCTCGGCCTGTTCGACGGCGTCGACCTGCCCGAACCGCCGACGCTGTTCGACGACTACGCCGGCCGTGGCCGCGGCGCGCGCGAGGCACGGATGCGTGTCGGCCGCGACCTCAACGAGCGCGACCTCAAGGCGCCGTGGCCGCGCGGGCTGCCCGGCGACGAGCGCACCCGCTGGGCCTATCAGAGCTACCTCAAGGACTACCTGCGCTGCGTCGCGTCGATCGACGACAACACCGGCCGGCTGCTCGACGCGCTGGACGAACACGGGCTGGCCGCGGACACCGTCGTCGCCTACTCGTCGGACCAGGGCTTCTTCCTCGGCGACCACGGCTGGTACGACAAGCGGTTCATGTACGAGGAGTCGCTGCGGATGCCGCTCATGGTGCGCTACCCGCGCGAGGTCGCACCCGGCACGTCCACCGCCGCGATGGCACTGAACGTCGACTTCGCGCCCACCTTCCTCGACCTCGCCGGGGTGCCCGCGCACCCGCGCATGCAGGGCCGCAGCCTGGGCCCGCTGCTACGCGGCGAGCGGCCGGACGACTGGCGCACGTCGATGTACTACCGCTACTGGGAGCACCTGGACGGCAGCCACCACGTCCCCGCGCACGTCGGGGTGCGGACGGCGACGCACAAGCTGATCCACTACCCGGGCGACGGACTCGGCGTGCCCGGTGCGTCGTCCGTGCGAACCGAGCCCGAGTGGGAGCTGTTCGACCTCGTCCGCGACCCCGCCGAGCTGACCAGCCGGCACGACGATCCTGCCTACGCCGGCGTCAGGCGCGACCTCACGGCCGAGCTCGAGCGGCTGCGCCGGGAAGTCGGCGACGAGCCGTGGGCCCCCTCTCGTCAGGATGTATGAAAATGCCCTAAAGTGCGCAACCATGGTCGAGTCATCCACCCCCGATGCCACCACCGCCGTCGTCTCCATGGTGGTCGACGCCGACCCCGACGACGTCTTCCCGATGTTCACCGAGCCACGGCGGCTGGCCGGCTGGTACTGGCCACCGGCGTTCGCCGCGATCTACGAGACCGACCCCCGGGCCGGCGGCCGGTTCAGCTTCCGCACCACCGGGCTGTCCAAGGGTCACAACGTCGCGGTCCGCGGCATCTTCGGCGAGATCCGGCGGCCCCGCCTGGTGACGTTCATCTGGTCGTGGGACGGCGACAACGCGCCCGCCAGCCGGGTCGCCGTCCGCCTGGCCCCGTCCGAGCAGGGCGGCACCGAGGTGGTCGTGACGCACAGCCACAACCCCACCGAGGAGCAGCGCGACGACCACCTCAAGGGCTGGCACGACAGCCTCTCGCGCCTGGCCGATCAACTCGCGCTCGGCTAGACTTCCACCCATGCCAGGTCAGCGCTGGTTTAGCGGCCCCCGGTCGGCGAACGTCCGCCGCCCGGAGGGTGCGCACGCCTGACCCTCCGCGGACGACCGGCCGGGGGAGCCTCCACCGCTTCCCACGCATTATCCGCGAAAGGCCTGGTCATGACCGCATCTCTCGTCGCCTCCGACAGCCGGCCGCAGCCGCTGTCGTTGCCCGCCCTGGTCGACGCGCTCTCGCTGCGCGACCTCACCGACCCCGCTGACGGGCCGCACGCCCTGCAGCACCTCGTCTCGTCCGCCGCCGCGGCGCTCGGGGAGCAGTGGGACGCCGACGTCCGGCTGCTGCGCTCGCGCCCCGTCGTCGCCGTCGAGGACAACTACGACCGCCTCGGCTACCAGCGCGACGCCGTCTCGCGCGACGTCCGCTACACCCGCTACGTCAGCGACACCACCATGCTGCGCAGCCACACGTCAGCCGGGGTGCCGCCGGCGCTGCGCGCGCTCGCCGCCGAGGGCGCGCCTCAGCGCGACGTGCTGCTGGTGCTGCCCGGCATCTGCCACCGCCGCGACTCCATCGACCGGCTGCACACCGGCACGCCGCACCAGCTCGACCTGTGGCTGCTGCGCCGCGGCGGCCGCCGCCTCGACCACGACGACCTGCACGCCCTGGTCACCACCCTCGTCGAGGCCCTGCTGCCGGGGGCGCACTGGCGCTGGACGGCGACGTCGCACCCGTACACGTCCGGCGGCCGCGAGGTCGAGGCCATCCACGACGGCCACCCGGTCGAGATCGCCGAGTGCGGGCTGGCCGCGCCGCAGGTGCTGACCGCCGCCGGCCTGTCGCCGTCGCAGTGGAGCGGGCTGGCCCTCGGCATGGGGCTGGACCGCGTGCTCATGCTGCGCAAGGGCATCCCGGACATCCGGCTGCTGCGCTCCGCCGACCCGCGGGTGGCCGGGCAACTGCTGGACCTCACGCCGTACCAGCCGGTGTCCGACCTCCCGCCGGCCCGCCGCGACCTCTCCGTCGCCGTCGCCGCCGGCTCGGACGCCGAACTGCTCGGCGACCGCGTCCGCGAGGCCCTCGGCCCCGACGCCGACCTCGTCGAGGAGGTCGCCGTCCTCTCGACGACGCCGTACGCGGACCTGCCGGCGGCGGCGCGCGAGCGGCTGGCGATGCGGCCCGGCCAGGAGAACGTGCTGCTCCGGCTGGTACTCCGCCCGGTCGACCGCACCCTCACCAGCGAGGAGGTCAACGCCCTCCGCGACCGCGTCGCCGCCGCACTCGCGACCAGCTGATCACCTCCCCGCGGTGACGGGCTCGGCCGGCGCCGCGGCATCCGACGACGTCTCACGGAGGCCGAACCGGGCGTGCACGCGGCGGAGGAACGGTGGCGCCCACCAGGTGGCGCCGCCGAGCAGCCGCATGGTGGCCGGCAGCAGGGCGCCGCGGATCAGGGTGGCGTCGATCAGCACGGCCAGCGGCAGCCCCACCCCGAACGCCTTCATCAGCGTGATGTCGGAGACGAGGAAGGCGAGGAAGACGATGGAGATGAGGACGGCCGCGGCGGTGACGATGCGGCCGACCTTCTCCAGGCCGAGGGCGACGGCCGCCGTCGGGGAGGCGCCGCGGTCGTACTCCTCCCTGATCCGCGACAACATGAACACCTGGTAGTCCATCGCCAGGCCGAACGCCAGCGCGAACAGCATCACCGGCACCGTCGAGATGGTCGTGCCGGTGACGGTGAAGTCGAACAGGCCGGACAGATGGCCGTCCTGGAAGATCCACACCATCGCGCCGAACGTCGCCGACAGGCTCAGCGTGCTCAGCACCAGCGCGAGGAACGGCAGCAGCACGCTGCCGGTCAGCAGGAACAGCAGCACGACCATCGCCAGCCCGACCGCGCCGAGCGCCCACGGCAGCATGTCCAGCAGCGACCGGTCGGCGTCCTCGGCCACCGCGGCGACGCCGCCGACGAGGGTCTCGGCCGGGGCGTCGACGGCGCGGACGGCGCCGACCAGCTCGCGGGTCAGCTCGACGGTCTCGGGCTCGGGCACGACGGACAGGTAGACGGCGTCGCCGGCTGCGAACCGGGCGTGCTCGGGGCCGGCCGGAGCCACCGAGGCGCCGTCGGCGTAGCTGCCGCTGACGGTGTCGACGCGGGCGACGTGGTCGAGCAGCGAGATGCGCTCGGCGTACTCGCCCGGCTCCGTCAGCCCGGACGGCGCCACCACCTGCAGCGCGTCCTGCTCCCCCGTCGCGAAGTCCGAGCGGATCACCGTCGCGACGTGCCGCGCCTCGGACGACTCCGGCATGACCCGCTCGTCCAGGTAGCCGAGCTTCATGCCGAGGAACGGCGCACCGAGCAGCAGGAGGGCCGCCGTCACGACGGTCGCGATCGGCAGCGGCCGGCGCATCACGATCATCGCCAGCCGGTGCCAGAACCCGTCACCGGCCGACGTGCGTCGGCGCCGCAGCCGCGGCGTCCCGACCCGCTTCCCGAGCACCGCGAACAGCGCCGGCAGGACGAGCAGCGACGACGCGGCGGCGAGCAGCGCGGTCAGCACGCCCGCGTACCCGATGGACCGGATCGCCGGCAGCGGCACCAGGATCAGCGTCGCCAGCGCGATGCACACCGTCAGCGACGCGAACACGATGGTCCGCCCGGCCGAGGCCAGCGTCGCCCGGATCGCCTCCGGCACCGTGCGCTCGCCGGCCAGCTCCTCGCGGTACCGGTTCACCATCAGCAGGCTGTAGTCGATCGCCAGCCCCAGCCCGGCCAGCGTCACCACGTTCGCCGCGAACACCGACAGCGAGGTGACCTCGGCCAGCGCCCACAGCAGCCCCATGCCGAGCAGCGACGTCGCGGCGGCGACGGCCAGCGGCAGCAGCGCCGCGACGATCCCGCCGAACACCAGGACCAGCGCGATCAGCGTCACCGGGAAGACGATCATCTCCCCGGTCACGACGTCGCTCTCGCTCTGCTCGGACAGCTCGTGCGAGAACGCGGCGTACCCGCCGACCTCGACGGTCAGGCCGTCGGCGTCCCCGCCGTAGGCGTCGGCGAGCGCGCCGACCCGCTCGTTGACCTCGGTGTCGTCGCCGACGATGGTCGCCAGGACGAGCGCGCGGTCGCCGTCGTCGCTGCGCAGCTGCGGCTGCCCGGACGACCAGTACGAGACGACGTCGCGCACGCCGTCCTCGGCCGCGAGCGACTCCGTCAGCCGGGTCCCCGCCTCGGCCGCGGCGGCGCCGTCGACGCCGTCGGCGGCCGTCACCAGCAGCGCCAGGTTCGGGGGCGACTGCCCGAAGGTCTCCTCGAGCAGGTCGGCCGCCTGCCCGGACTCCGCCCCCGGGTCGTCGAAGCCGCCGGCCGACAGCTTGCCGAACAACGACGTGCTGGTCGCCCCGCCGAGCAGGGCGAGCAGCACCGCCACGATCAGCACCGCCCGCCGCCGGCGCGTCACGAACTCCGCCAGTCTCCTCGCCATCGTGTCTCCGTCTCACGTGCGTCTGGATGTCCGCACACGAGACCCGCGCCGTCCGCCGGGTGTGACAACGTCCGGCGGAACGCGACGCGGCTCACACTCCGGCGAGCGGCAGCACGACGTCGTCGACGATCTCGACGATGGCGGCGTCGGTGATCTCGCCGTAGAGCAGCAGTTCGCCGCGCAGGAGGTCGGGCGCCAGCCGCAGCAGCCGGGGCGTGACGCGGGCGGCGTCGACCTCGCCACGGCGCACGGCCCGCTCGATGACGACGACGGCCGGGCCGGCCCGCTGCAGCTCGTCCAGTTTCGCGCGGACCAGCGCGGCCAGCTCGGGGTCGCGGGCGGTCTCGGCGAGCAGTCCCCAGAGCGCGTCGATGCTGCGAACGGAGACCCCGGCGACGACGGTGCGCAGCAGCGCGAGCAGGTCGTCGCGGAGGTTGCCGGTGTCGGGCACGTCCTCCACCGACGGCGCGTGGTGCGCCAGCGCGGCGATGACCAGCGCCGCCCGGTTCGGCCAGCGCCGGTAGAGGACGGCCTTGCTGGTACGGGCGCGTTCGGCGACGGCGCCCACGGTCAGCCCGGCGTACCCGGACTCGGCCAGCTCGGCCCAGACGGCCTCGACGATGGCCGCCTCGAGCGCCTCGCCGCGCCGGCGGGTCTCCGCCATCGATCCTCCAGGAAACGTTGCGTTTCTTATCGCGGGTAGCCTACAGTCCCGAGCCATAAGATACGACGCGTTTCTTATCTGGAGGACGAGATGCCCGAGCCGACCCCGAGCCCGCCACCGGCCTGGCGGCAGCTCGCCGTGGTGGTCGCGGCGCTGACGGCGCTGCTGATCGCGCTGCTGTCGGCGTTCGCGCTGCCGCCGCTGCACTCCGGCCCGCACGACGTGCCGATCGCGGTCGCCGGCGGTGATCTCACCGCGGAGCTGGACGCCCGCGCGCCCGGCGCGTTCGCCGTCACATCCGCCGACGACGCCGACGCGGCCCGCGCGCTGATCCTCGACCGCGAGGTCTACGGCGCGTTCGTTCTCGGCCCGTCCGGCGGCCCGGACGAGTTGCTGGTCGCGTCCGCGGCCAGCAACGCCGTCGCGTCGCAGCTGCGGGCGCTGGGCGCGGAGCTGGGCGTGCGGACCGTCACCGACGTCCGCCCGTTCCCGGCCGACGACCCCACCGGCGCCGGGCTGTCGGCCGGCGCGCTGCCGCTGGCGCTGGGCGGCTGGATCGCGGCGGTCGTGCTGCTCATGACGGTGCGCGGCCCGGCCCGGCAGGCCGCCGGGGCCGCCGCGTTCGCCGTCGTCGCCGGGCTGGCGCTGACCGCGCTGCTGCGGTTCGGCTTCGGCACGTTCGACGGCGCGTACTGGGCGACGGCGGCCGCGGCGGCCCTGGGCATCTCGGCGACGGCGTGGGCGATCCTCGGGCTGCGGACGGCGCTCGGGAACGCCGGGCTGGCGGTGGGCGCGGTCGCGCTGATCCTGCTCGGCAACCCGCTGTCCGGGCTGACCAGCGCGCCCGAGCTGCTGCCGGCCGGGTGGGGCACGCTCGGCCAGCTGCTGCCGCCGGGCGCGGCGGGGAGCCTGCTGCGCTCGGTCGCCTACTTCGACGGCGCCGGCGCGGCCGGGCCGCTGCTGGTGCTGGCGTGCTGGCTGGCCGGCGGTGTCGCACTGTTCACCCTGGGCGTCCGGCGGGCGCGGCGGGCCGAGGCCACTGCGGAGGTCGCGGCGTGACCCCGGCGACGATGCGGGCCGCCCGCCACCACGGCTACGGCGGCCCGGACGTCCTGCGCACCGACGTCGTCGACGTTCCGCGGCACGGCTCCCCCGCGCCACCGGAGAACGCGTGTGGGGGTACCGCGGCGGACTGGCGAAGCGGCTCGGCACGGTCGCGGAGTACGCGGTCATGCGGGCGGACCGGTGCGCCGCGGCGCCCGCGGGTGTCGACCTGGTCGCCGCGGCCGCGCTGCCGACGGTGGGGCTGACGGCGCTGCAGGTGCTGCGCGACGCGCTGGGGGTGCGGCCGGGCGATCGGGTCGACGGCACGCTGCGTCCCGTCGTCGACCGGCGCTACCCGCTGGACCAGATCGCCGCCGCCCACCGCGCTGTCGAGACCGGGCACGCGCGCGGCAAGCGAGTGATCGAGCTGACCTGACGGCTACATCTCCAGGCCGCCGCGACAGAGCACCGGGCGGACCTCTACCCGGCCGGCCGCGGCCTCCGGCGCCTGGGCGGCGTGCCGCAGCGCGCAGTCCAGCGTCTCGCACTCGACCAGGTAGAACGCGGCCGGCTGGGCGCCGGCGCCGGGCAGCGGCCCGTCGACCACCGCGCCGGCGTGCACCCGCCGCGTCAGGGACGGATCGGCCAGCGTCTCGGCCGCGATCAGCTCGCCTCCGCCCGCCAGCTCGTGCGTCAGCGCGGCGTGCGCCGCGTGACCTGGCCCGGCGCAGGGCGGGTCGCGGTAGATGAGGATCAGGTATTTCATCGGCGCTCCTCCGTACGGGTGCTCTCACCAGTGACGTCGGAGCCGCCGCCCCGGATTCGACATCGTCGCGACGGCTTTGCAATGAGCACCGATACGCACCACCCCGGAAGCGGTGCGTATCGGTGCTCATTGCAAAGCGGGCCGCGCCTTGCCCCCGCCTGACCGGCGAGCTAAAGTGTACGAAACCGTTTCGTTCACAAGGAGCCAGGATGATCCCGAGCCGAGGCGAACAGCGCGAGGACGCCGTCCTGCGGGCGACGCTGGAGCTGCTGGCCGAGATCGGTTACGGCTCGCTGACGATGGACGCCGTCGCCGCCCGGGCCAAGGCGTCGAAGGCGACCATCTACCGGCGCTGGTCCGGCAAGGCGCAGCTGGTCACCGCCGCGATCGAGCGGCACACCGCGGCCGCCGACCACCCGGCGCCCGACACCGGCACGTTGCGCGGCGACCTGCTCGGGCTGCTGCGGCCGATGCGCGACCGCCTCACCGGCGAGAGCGCCGCGCTGGTCCTCGGCCTGCTGACGGCGATGCGCGACGACGCCACGCTCGCGGCGGCGGTGCGGGCCCGGCTGATCGGGGTGAAGCGCGACGCGTTCGCCCCGGCGCTGCGCCGGGCGGCCGGCCGCGGCGAGATCGCAGCCGGCGCCGACCACGAGCTGATCGCCGAGGTGGCGTCGGCGCTGCTGTTCTCCCGGCTGTTCGTGACCGGCGAGCCGCTCGACGACGCGTTCCTCGGCCGGCTGGCCGATGCCGTCATCCTTCCTCTCGTCCACGGAGCGACGCCATGATCCTCACCGTCCTGCTCGCGTTCGTCGCGGGCTTCTTCGTCGGCAACGGCCTGCCCTACTTCGTCGAGGGCAGCACGGGCCGCACCGTCAACCCCGGCCCGTTCGGCGACGGCGCCGTCGTCAACGTCGTCAGCGGCTGGGTGCTGCTCGTCATCGGGGCGCTGGCCTGGCACTTCGCCGACGTCCCGGCACATCCGTGGCCGGGCTGGACGGCGGCCGCGCTCGGCCTGCTCGCGGTCGGGCTGGTGCACGCGCGCACGTGGCGGGCCGACGTGTGGGGCCGGCGGCGGCCGTGGAACGCTACGAGCTGATCGTCACGCGGTCGCCCGGACGCAGGCCCAGCGACGCCGCCGCGCTGCCGCGGTTCACCGCCAGCGCGAGCCGTCCGGCGGAGTCGACCAGCAGCACCGGCTCGCCCGCCGGCACGGCCGCGAACGACGGTGCCAGCGGCAGCTCCGCCGACCACTCGCCGGCGCTGGCCCGCAACCGGGCCCGGCCGTCCAGCCCCGCCGCCGCCAGGTCCGCGGCGCCAGCGGCCAGCGCGACGTTGCCGAACCGGTCGACGACGTGGACCTCGGCCTCGACCGCGCCCGGGCCGACCCGCAGCCACGGGTCCGGCAACCGGACCAGCGTCGCGATGTCGAGCTCCGGGCCCAGCGCCGGCAGAGCGGTGCCCGCGGCCAGGCGCGCGGCGGCGGGCGCGAACACGTCGCGCCCGTCGAACGTCGTGGCGCCGGTGCCGGCGCGGTGCTCCAGCTCCACCGCGCGGACGGCGCCGCCCGCGGCGTCGGCGGCCCATGCCAGCAGCCCGTTGTCGGGCCCGACCAGCACGTGCTCACCAGCGGCGACGGCGACCCCGCGGCGGCGGGTGCCCACCCCGGGGTCGACGACGGCCAGCACGATCGACGGCGGCAGGTACGGCAGGGTGTCGGCCAGGACGACGGCGCCGTGCCGCACGTCCTGCGCCGGCACCTCGTGGGTCACGTCGATGACCCGGGCCGACGGCGCGATGCGGGCGATCACGCCGTGGCAGGCGGCGACGTAGCCGTCAGCCAGCCCGTAGTCGGTCAGGAACGCGACCCACGCCGCCGTCATCGGTTCACCAGCACCGCCGTCACGACGTCGTCCATGGCCACCAGACCCACCTCGGCGCCGGAGCCGTCGACGACGATGCCCAGCTGCGACCGCGCGTCGCGCAGCACGTCGGCGGCCTGGGCGAGGTCGGCGCCGTCGGCGATGAGCGGGACGGGCAGCGCCGCGGCGCCCGCCGTCCACTCCGCGCCCGCCGCCCGGGCGCTCAGCGCGCCACGCACGTGCACCGCGCCCACCAGGGCACCGGCGTCGTCGCGGACCACCAGCCGGGTGCGCTCGCTGCTGCGCCCGACGTCGATGACGTCCTGCGGGCCGGCCCCGGCCGGCACCGACACGATGCGCTCGGCCGGCACCATGACCGTGCGCACCTGCTGCTCCGGCGCGATCAGCGCGCGAGTGAGCAGGCCGTAGTCGTCGGCGCCGATCAGGCCGAGCCGGTTGGACTCGCGGACCAGGTGGTGCAGCTGCTCGCGGTTGCGGATGGTGACGATCTCGTCCCTCGGCGTGACCCGGACCAGCCGCAGCAGCACGTTGGTGACGCCGTTGAGCACCACCAGCAGCCAGCGGACCAGGAACGCGTAGCCGCGGAAGGCCGGCGCCAGGATCATCGCCGACTGCTCAGGGTGCGCGATGGCCCACGACTTCGGCGCCATCTCGCCGACCACGACGTGCAGGAACGTCACGCCGGTCAACGCGATGATCAGCGCGACGATGTCGGCGGTGCCGTCCGGCATGCCCAGCGAGTGCAGCGGCCGCTCCAGGATGTGGTGGAAGGCGGGCTCGGCCACCATGCCCAGGCCGACCACGACCATGGTGATGCCGAGCTGGGCGCCGGCCAGCATCAGCGACAGCTCGCGGATGCCGGACAGCGCCGCCTTCGCGCCGCGCTTACCGGCCGCGACGGCCTGCTCGATGCGGTGCCGCCGGGCGCCGACCAGGGCGAACTCGGCGGCGACGAAGAACGCGCTGGCGATCAGCAGGGCGACGGTGACGAGGATGGCGCTGATCGGGCTCACTGGGCCGCCTCCGCGTTGCCGTCGGTGTGCACGAGGCCGAGGCGGCGCAGCCGCACCAGCTCGGGCACGTGCCGCGCGACCGTCAGGACCTCGATCTCGACGCGGTCGCGGCCGTCGTCCTCGGCGCCGACGACCAGGCGGTCGCCGGGCTCGGCGAACCGGCCCAGCTCGGCGACGATGAGGCCGGCGACGGTGTCGTAGTCGTCGGACTCGTGCAGCGGCAGGCCGGTCCGCGCGGCGGCTTCGTCGACCCGCAGGCCGGCGTCGAGCTGCCACCAGTCGCCGTCCTGCGTCACCGGGACGGCCTGCTGGTCGGTCTCGTCGGTGATGTCGCCGAACAGTTCCTCGGAGACGTCCTCGAGCGTGACGATGCCGGCCAGGCCGCCGTACTCGTCGACGACGCAGGCGAACTCGTCGCCGGCGTCCTGCATGCGCTCGACCAGCGCCGGCAGCGGCAGGCTGTCGGGCACCAGCAGCGGCGGGCGGGCGATGTCGCGGACCAGCGTGGTGTCGACGTCACCCGGCGCGACGTACATCAGCTCGCGCACGCCGACGACGCCGACGACCTCGTCGGTCTCGTCGCCGCGGACCGGGTAGTTGGAGTGGCCGTGCGTGGCGACCAGCTCGATGACGGCGGCCGCCGTGGCGTCGGAGCGGACGGCGCGCACGTCGGGCCGCGGCACCATGGCCTCGCCGGCGGTGTGCTCGGAGAAGTACAGCGCCCGGCCGAGGATGCCCGACAGCTGCGACGACAGCGAGCCGCCCGCCTCGGACTCGCCGATGACGTGGCCCAGCTCCTCCAGCGTGGCGCCGTGGTGCAGCTCTTCGACCGGCTCGATGCCGGCCTTGCGCAGCAGCCACGCGGCGGAGTTGTCGAACAGCCGCACCACCGGGCCGCTGACGGCCAGGTAGACGTGCGTCGACGACGCCAGCACCTTGGCCAGCCGCTCGGGCGTGGCCAGCGCGAGGTTCTTCGGGAACAGCTCGCCGAGCACCATCTGGATGATCGTGGCGACGGCGAACCCCACGGCCACCGAGACGCCCGGGACCGCGCTGTCGGGCAGCCCGACGGCTTCCAGCAGTGGCCGCACGACCTGCGCGAACGCCGGCTCGGCGATGAGACCGACGATGAGGCCGGTGACGGTGATGCCGACCTGGGCGGCCGACAGCATGAAGGACAGGCGTTCCATGACGCGGATGGCCGAGGCGGCCCGTTTGTCGCCGGCGTCGGCCTGGCGGGCCAGCTCGACCCGGTCGGCCGAGACGTAGGCGAACTCCTGCGCCACGAAGTAGGCGGTTCCGAAAGTCAGGACGAAGACCGCGAGAATCGCTACCGCGGCGGTCATCGGGCACCCGGCCCGGCGTCACGGTGGCGTGATGAACGTATGCGACTTGACGCGTCCGTCTGCACGGCGGACACAGCTCCCTTCGAGAGGGGGCGCGCCGAACGCGCGAACCCCCATGTGATGTGACCGCAACAGCTTAGCGGCGGGTTCGGGCTGATGCGCGACAGCGGTGCCGCGGCGGATGAGAGCCGTCTCATCTTCGGTTCATGTCCGGCTCATCGTCGGCCGTCAGGCTGGCTGTCGTGCCCGGACCGTCGACCGACCCCGGCCTCGCGCTGCTGACCGGCCCGTCCGTCCCCGACATCCTCGACGCGGCCCTCACGCCGGCCGGGGCGTCGCTGCTCGGCTGGACCCTGCGCGACGTCGACCACCGGCCCGGCGACCGCACGACCGCCTCGTACGTCGTCCGCGCGTCGTGGGCGGACGGCGAACGGGAGGAGACGTTCGCCGCCTCGGTGTCGGGCGTGCGGCCGCCGGGCGGGCTGGTCGTCACCGACGGCGACCGGTACGTCCAGGTGTGGCGGTTCCCGTACGACCCGGAGCTGCCGGGGCTCGCGGCCGCCTGCTTCCCGTCGTCCGTCGGCGAGCTGCTGAAGGGCCTCGGGCTGGCGCCGGACGGCGTCCAGCTGCGGGTGGTCGCGTACCGGCCGCGCAAGCGCGCCGTCATCGAGGTCGTGACCGAGCGGCACCGGGTGTTCGTGAAGGTGCTGCGCCCGGCCCAGGTCCGCGACGTCGACAGCCGGCACCGGGTGCTGACGGAGGCCGGGGTGCCGGTGCCGCGCAGCCTCGGCTGGAGCGACGACGGCATCATCGTGCTGGCGCCGCTGCGAGGGACGCCGCTGCGGACCGCGCTGGAGTCCGGCACGACGGCGCTGCGCGACCCCGCCGAGCTGGTCGCGCTGCTGGACCGGCTACCGGCCGAGGTGACGAGCCTGCCGCGGCGGGCGCCGTGGTCGGCGCACGCGTCGCACTACGCCGGCGTGGTCGCGGCCGCGGCGCCGTCGCTGGGGCCGCGGGCGCGCTCGCTGGCCGCCGCGGTGACGGACGGCCTGGCCGCGTTCCCGGACGGCGACGAGCCGACGCACGGCGACTTCTACGACGCCCAGCTCTTCGTCGAGCACGGCGGGGTCAGCGGGCTGCTCGACATCGACACCATCGGCCCCGGCCGCCGCGCCGACGACCTCGGCTGCCTGCTGGCGCACCTCTGCGTCCTCGCCTCCGGCCCGTTCGACGCCGCGGCGGGCGCGCACGCGGCGTTGACCGAGTGGCTGCCCGCGCTGTCCGGCCGGGTCGACCCGGCCGAGCTCCGGCTACGTGCCGCCGGGGTGACGTTGTCGCTGGCCACCGGCCCGTACCGAGCCCAGGACCCGGACTGGGAAAGCGCCACCGCGGACCGGCTGGACCTCGCCGCACGCTGGCTCGACGCGGCGTCGGCGGGCGGCCCGGGCCCGGCTGAGAACGCTCTCATGCGGCTCTCCTGAAGCCTTCATGCAGGGCGGCGATGCTCGTACATGTCAGCACAAGACGCTCCGGCGTCCCAGTACAGGAGGACAACGATGAAGCTCCAGAAGAAGACGTGGCTCGCGGTCGGCACGATGGCGGCGCTCGGCCTCGGCGCCGGCAGCGCGGTCGCCGCACCCATCCTCAACGGGGCGCAGACGCCGGCCGCCGACGTGGCCGACGTGTCGTCGGGCTCCTCGGCGCCGTCGTCGGCGAACTCCGCGGCCTCGGCGAACTCCGCGGCCTCGGCGAACTCCCCGACCTCGGCGAATTCCCCCGCCGACCCCGCCAGCGCGAACACCGCCGCTTCGGCCGACTCGCCCGCCGACCCCGCGTCGGCCGGCACCGCGGACTCGGCGAACTCCCCCGCCGACCCGGCCTCCTCCGCGTCGGCCGCCAGCCCGTCCACGCCGGACAGCGCCTCGTCCGCCGGCTGAACCGCCCATCCCCCCGCGAGCGGCGGGCGTCCCCCTCGGACGCCCGCCGCTCACTCGTGTCAGGGGGCGGACGGCGCGGCGGACTCGTCGTCGTCGGGGCTGATGAGGCGGTAGCCGATGCCCCGCACCGTGACGAACCGCTCGCTGCCGAGCTTGCGCCGCAGGTACCGGACGTACACGTCGACGACGTTGGAGCCGGGGTCGAAGTCGTAGCCCCAGACGCGGCTGAGCAGCTGCTCGCGGCTGAGCACCTGGCCCGGGTGCCGCAGGAACGTCTCGGCCAGCGCGAACTCGCGCGCCGACAGCTCCACCGTCCGCCCGTCGACCGTCGCGCGCCGGGTGCGCAGGTCCAGCGACAGCCCGCCGTGGTGCAGGACCATCGCCTCGGGGGCGCGGTCCTCGCGCAGCCGCAGCCGGATGCGGGCCAGCAGCTCCTCGAACCGGAACGGCTTGGCCATGTAGTCGTCGGCGCCGCCCTCGAGACCGGCGACGGTGTCGGTGATGGAGTCGCGGGCGGTGAGGATGATGACGGGCAGCTCGTTGCGCGCCTCGCGCAGCTGCCGCAGCACCGCGAACCCGTCGATGACGGGCAACCCGATGTCGAGGATGACGAGGTCGAAGCCGCCGGTCATGGCGTAGTCGAAGGCGCCGCGGCCGTCGCCGACGACGGTGGGCGTCATGCCGGCGGCACGCAACCCCTTCTCGATGAACGCCGCGATGCGCGGTTCGTCCTCGGCGATCAGGATCCTGCTCATCTACGCTTCCTCCTCCACGAGGTCGTCGGCCGCCGCGGCGCCGAACAGCGGCAGCGCGACGGTGAAGATCGCGCCGTCGCCGGGCCGGCTGTCGACGGTGACGGTGCCGCGATGCGCCTCGGCGATCGCGCGGACGATGGCCAGTCCGAGACCGGAGCCCTCGACGCCGCGGCCGACGTCGGCGCGGGCGAACCGGTCGAAGATGCGGTCGAGGTCGGCGGCGGCGATGCCGGCGCCGGTGTCGCGCACCCACAGCCGCACCTCGGCGCCGGAGAGCGCGCTGCCGACGGCGATGACGTCGCCCGGCGCGGTGAACTTCACGGCGTTCGAGATCAGCTGCAGCAGCGCCTGGGTGATGCGCTGCGGGTCCAGTGCCACGGTCGCCGTGACCCGGGCGTCGACGCGCCACTGCCGGTCGGCGAGCGCGCGGGCCTTGTCGAGCACCTCGTCGACCAGCCGGTCCAGCTCGACCGGGCGCGGGTGGACGAAGTCGGGCCGCGTCGACTTCGCCAGCATGACGAGGTCGTCGACCATGCGGCGCATGCGGTCCAGCTCGTCCATGACGAGGACGCGGACCTCCTCGACGTCGGCGGGGTCGGCGGAGTCCATCAGCTCGAGGTGGCCGCGAATGATCGTGATGGGGGTGCGCAGCTCGTGCCCGGCGTCGTCGAGGGCGTCGCGCTGGCCGGCGAAGGCCAGTTCCAGCCGGTCCAGCATGTCGTTGAACGTGCGGGCCAGCGCGGAGATGTCGTCGGTGCCGGTGACGGGGATGCGCCTGGACAGGTCGGTGTCGCTGATCTGCTGGGCGGTGTCGCGCAGCAGCCGGATCGGGCGCAGCAGCCGGCCGGCGACCAGCCAGCCGACGGCGCCGACCATCGCCAGCGACGCCACGGCGACGATGGCGAACGTCTGGTAGGCGTCGACGACCTCGGCCTGCTCCATCTCGCGGGCGTAGGCGATGACGTAGAGGCCCTGCGCGGGGTCGCCGGGCACGGTGACCGGCACCGTCACGTACCGCAGCTGCCCGAGCGTCTCGGTCTCGACCGAGTGCGGCCGCACCCGGGTGGTGCCGCCCTGGCCGGCGACCAGCCGCACGAACTCGCGGTCGTCCTCCAGCCGGACGCTGACGCCGCTGGCGGGCTCCCAGGCGACCTCGCCGTCGACGAGCGCGAGCAGGCCCTCGTCGCGGTCGGGGACGTTGCGCTGCAGGACGACCTCGAGGAAGCGGTCGACGGTGGTGAAGGCGCTGCCCGTCGCGGGGTCGATGCCGTCGCCGGCGAACTCGCGGAACTCCCCGACCTCCTGGGCGATGTTGTCGTCGATGCGCGCGTCGACCCGTTCGCGCTGGACGAGGAAGGACGTCACGCCGGCCACCAGCATGCCGATGGCCGCCACCCCCAGGACGGCGGCCAGCACCCGCGTCCGGACGGCGACCCGGACCCGCACACCGCCGGCCGCGTCATCTCGCGCCTGGCTCAGTCGTCATCAACCCCGTCGTCGTCACCGTCGTCATCGCCGTCGTCGTCACCGTCATCGTCGCCGTCGTCGTCGCCGGGACGCACCGGTGGCGGCGGTTCGACCGGCTGGCCGCCGGTGTCGTCGGGCGGCGGGGTGGTGACGGTCGGCGTCGGGGTGGTCGGGGTGGGGGTGGGCGTGGTCGGCGCGCGGGTGGGCTCCTGGCCGTCGGGGCCGGACGGGCCCACCTCGACCGGCCCGCCGAAGTCGTCACCGGTCGACGGAGTGGCCAGCATGGCGCCCACGCCGAAGATCCCGGCGGCCACGACCGCCAGGGCGGAGATGGTGAGCGCGGCCGCCGACTTCATGCTCAGCATGGTCGGCACGCCCGGCGAGAGCACGATGAGACACCGATGAGAGGTCTCTCATCCGCGACGACGTCCATCCACGGAGTCTGCCACCGCCGCCGGGTCAGCGCAGCCGCGTCACCTCGACCGTCACGCCGAGGGACTGGCTGTCGCCGCCGTGGTAGATGCCGCGCAACGGGGTGACGTCGTCGTAGTCGCGGCCGCGGGCCACCACCACGTGGCCGGGCCCGGGGACGGCGTCGTTGGTCGGGTCGTACGACCGCCACCCGCCCGCCCACCACTCCACCCAGGCGTGGCTCTCGCCGGTGACGGTCTCGCCGACGGCGGCGCCGGAGCGCGGATGCAGGTAGCCGGACACGTACCGCGCCGGCACCCCGGCCGAGCGCAGCAGCGCGATCGTCACGTGCGCGAAGTCCTGGCAGACGCCGCGGCCCTCGGCGAGCGCCTCGACGGCGTTGGTGTGCACGCTGGTGGACCCAGTGACGTAGGCCAGCCGGCCGTGCGTCCAGCCGGCCGCCAGCCGCGCGCCGTCGTCGGGCGTGGCGGCGGCCCGCACCTGCCCGGCCACCCCCAGCAGCTCGTCGTCCGGCGTCGTGCGCCGCGTCTGGGTGAGGTATTCGCCCAGCTCGTCGACGGTGTCGTCGTCGGCGAGGACGGACCACGGCTCAGGCTCCGCGGCCTCGCCCGCGGGCGCCGTCTCGACGACGCAGCTCGCCGTCACCGTCAGCTCCGAGTGCGCGGCGTGCACGTCGAACGCCGTGACGACCGAGCCGAAGTAGTCGACGTAGCGGTACAGCGACGCCGCCGGGCTGACCTCGACCGTCGCGTCGAGCACCCGCTGGCGGGGGTCGCTGCGCGGCGTCACCCTGGCCTCGTTGTACGACAACGACACCGGGGCGGCGTACCGGTAGCCGGTGTGGTGGCGCACCGACAGCAGCCAGCCGCCCGCCGCGCCGCCGCCAGCCGTCACAGCGCCACCTCCTCGGCCCAGCGCACCAGCAGCGACTTGCCGAAGTAGCGGCTGGTGACCTCGTCGGACGTGCGCGAGGTGAGCCGCAGCAGCGACTCGATGAGGCTGGGGAGGTCGTCCAGCAGCTCAGCCGACGAGCGGAACTCCAGCGCCAGCCGCATGCGCCCGAGCGCGCGCCGGGCGCCGTCGGCCACGCCGAGGCGGTCGTCGAGCCCAGGATCGAGCTCGCGCAGCAGCGACTCGGCGGCGGCCAGCGAGAACGCCACCGACCGCGGCGACAGCTGGTCGCGCAGCAGGAACTCCGCGACGTTGGCCGGCGACACCGCGCCCTGGTAGACGCGGACGAAGGTGTCGTGGCCGCCGACGCTGCGCAGCAGCCCGGCCAGCACCGACGGGCGGCCCTCGGCCAGCGCCGGGGTCGACAGCATGCGCGCGGCCATGTCGATGCGCTCCAGCGCGACCCCGAGCGACAGGAACCGCCAGCCGTCGTCGCGGACCATCGTCGTGGAGATCAGCCCGGTGGTCATGGCGGTGCGCTCGCGGACGTAGTGGCAGAACACCTGCGGCCCGAGCACCGCCGCGGCCATGCGGCGTTCGGCGAGGCCGTGCCAGGTGACGTTGAGCGCCTCCCACAGCTCGCTGGAGAGGATCTCGCGGGCGCCGCGGGCGTTCTCGCGGGCCGCCGTCAGAGCCGCCGTGATCGACGCCGGCGACTCCTGGTCGAAGGCCAGCAGCCCCACCACCGACGACGGCGTCACCGGGCCGTCGCCGGGGTCGACGCCCATCGCGGCGAGCAGCGTGCGCAGCTGCCGCTCCTGGTCGGTGCCCGGCTCGTCCTGGATGCGGGTCAGGTGGACGTCGAGGACGCGCGCCTTCGCGTCGGCCCGCTCCAGGTAGCGGCCGATCCAGTACAGCGACTCCGCGATGCGGCTCAGCATGCGCCCCTCCCCTGTTGTTGCTGTTGCTGCTGCTCACGGGGTGGTTCGGACGGGCCGAGGTCGGGCGGGACGGCGAGCGGGCGGCGTCCGTCGACGTGGTCGCCCAGGCCGGGCGCGCCGGCGCCGGCGGGGAGGTCGGCCTCGGGCTCGGTGAGCCCGGACCCGGCGAGGACGGCGCTGGTCTCGCTCGTCGCCCCGGCGACCGGTTCGGCGGGGCCGGCGGGCGACGCCAGCACCCAGGTGTCCTTCGAGCCGCCGCCCTGGCTGGAATTGACGATCAGGCTGCCCTCGGGCAGCGCGACCCGGGTCAGGCCGCCGGGCAGCACCCACACCTCGCGGCCGTCGTTGACGGCGAACGGACGCAGGTCGACGTGACGGGGCGCGAGCTGGTCGCCGATCAGCGTCGGCACCGTCGACAGCCGGACCGGCCGCTGCGCGACGTAGCCGCGCGGGTTCGCCTCGACCGCCGCGCGCAGCGCCGCCAGCTCGTCGTCCGTCGCCTGCGGCCCGATGACGATGCCCTTGCCACCGGACCCGTCGACCGGCTTGAGCACGAGGTCGCCGAGGTTCGACAGCACCTGCGCGATGTTCTCCGGCGTGTCCAGCCGCCAGGTCTCGACGTTGCGCAGCACCGGCTCCTCGCTGAGGTAGTACCGGATGAGGTCGGGCACGTAGGTGTAGATGAGCTTGTCGTCGGCGACGCCGTTGCCGACCGCGTTGGCCAGCGTCACGTTGCCGGCCCGGGCGGCGTTGAGCAGGCCGGGGCTGCCGACCATGGAGTCGGCGCGGAACTGCACGGGGTCGAGGAAGTCGTCGTCGACCCGCCGGTAGATGACGTCGACCCGCTGGTGCCCGCGCGTCGTCCGGATGCGCACCTCGTTGCCGACGACGGAGAGGTCGCGGCCCTCGACCAACTGCACGCCCATCTGCCGGGCCAGCAGCGTGTGCTCGGAGTAGGCGGCGTTGTAGACACCGGGCGTCAGCACGACGATCGTCGGGTCCTCGACGCCGGGCGGCGCGGCCGCACGCAGCGCCGCCAGTAGCCGGGCCGGGTAGCCGGCGACCGGGCGCACCAGGTGCCCGGCGAACAGGTCGGGCAGCACCCGCGCCAGCGCCCGCCGGTTCTCGACGACGTACGACACCCCGGACGGCGTGCGCAGGTTGTCCTCGAGGACGCGGAACTCGCCCTGCTCGTCGCGGACGAGGTCGATGCCGGACACGTGCACCCGCACCCCGTTCGGCGGCCGGATGCCGAACGCCTGCCGGTGGAAGTGCTGCGACGACACCACCACCTGCCGCGGCACCACGCCGTCGCGGAACACCAGCCCCGACCCGTACACGTCGTCGAGGAACGCCTCCAGCGCGCGGACCCGCTGGGCGACCCCCCGCTCCACAGCGTCCCACTCGGCGGCGGTGATGATGCGCGGGACGATGTCCAGCGGGAACGGCCGCTCCACGCCCTCGTGGTCGAACGTGATGCCCTGGTCGCGGAAGACCGTGCCGAGGAACGCGGCGAGGTTCGACAACACCTCGGGGCCGGCCGCGGTCAGCGCCTCGTGCAGGCCGCCGTACGTGGGCCGCGGCGCGCCACCGGACGTGTAGACCTCGTCCCATGCCGCCCCGAATCGGTATCCGGCCAGCATGTCCGTCATACCTCGGCAGCGTAGGACGGCGATGTTTCGGGGACAAGACACCAACGGCCCGTCCGCAGCGCGGCGTCGGGTCGCCCAGCACCTCGCCGCTGGTGAACGTCGGTGGCGGCCGCACCCCTCCCGGCCGGGTGGGCCGAACCTATCGGCGCGCACCGACAACGCGCACCGGCAGACCGTGCGACAACAGAGCGTGCGGCAACAGGCCGCGCGACACCCGGCCGTCCCCCACGTCAGTCCGGCGCGGGGATGGTCCACACCCATCCGTCGGCGATCAGCTCGCCGTCGCCCACGTCGCCCATGCCCATGGCGTCGGCGTCCGGCCAGTGCGAGCCGCCCCAGAGGAGGACCAGGCCGCCGTCGGGGGTGTCGGCGAAGGCGGCCGACCGGCCCTGGACGTGGCCCTCGACCGGGAGGTCCGGCAGCCGCGCCCACGTCCCGGTGGGGACGTCGAGGGCCCAGGCGCCCGAGACGATGGTCCGCTCGCCGGTGAGGTCGCCGACCGGGATCATGAACCCGTCGAGGGGATCGCGATGCGCCCGCTCGGGCAGCGTCGACCACGTCCCGGTGGCGGGATCGAGGACGCCGCCGTACGGGATCTCACGGCCCCACGGGTTCGTCTCGCCGCCGCCGATGCCGACGAGGCGGCGGTCGTAGGACGGGCCGAGCGGATCGGCCGGCAGCGGCGCCCAGGTGTCCGTGGCGGGATCGTAGCCGAGGTCGGGCGGCAGCGGGTCCAGCGGCGCCAGCGTCCCTCCGTCGTAGTCCTCGTGCGAGCCGCGGTAGGCGACGACCCGGCCGCCGACCGCCGTCAGGGCGCGGAATTCGCTGTCGTCGGGCGGGGTCAGCTCGGCCCAGGCGTCCGCGGCCGCGTCGTACGACTGGAACGTCGTGGTCGTGCCGTCCTCGTCGAAGATCACGGTGGTCACGTAGACGGTGTCGCCGATGACCACCGACGTGTCCACGCCCCCTCCGACCGGCGCCGGGGCGTCGGCGATGGGCGTCCACGCGTCGGCCGCCGGGTCGTACAGCGCGCCGTCGCGCAGCGGTGGCGGCGGTGCGACGCAGTCGGCGTTCGGCGGGCAGGGCGGGCCGTCGCTGCCGCCGGCGACCAGGATCCTCCCGCCGACGGCGACCGTCAGCGGCGCCTCACGCGGCGTCAGCGGCGACTGCGCGACCGGCCGCCACGCCCCGCCGTCACCGTCGCGAATCGGCTCGCCGTCCGCACCCGGGCCGCCCGCCGTCTCACCACATCCCGCCGCCAGCAGGGCCAGCCCCGCCGCGGCCACCAGAAGTGCCCCCTTCATGCTGGTTGGACGTGGTGACGGCGTCAGCGGTTCTCCTTGCGGATCACCAGCTTCAGGCCGGACCACACCGCGTCGATGGCGCACACCTTGACGTCGACCAGGCCGAGCGGCAGCGCCACCTCGCGCACGACGTCCTCCGTCATGTCCGTGGGGACCTTGCTGGCCCGCTTCGGCCAGGCCACCCACACCATGCCGGCGCGCTCGATGCGGTCCTGGTGGGCGGGGAGGTCGCGGTCGAGCGTGGCGCGGTCGCGGACGAACGTGAGCACGACGTCGTACGGGCCGGGTCCCGGGTGGTGGTCGGGCCGGACGCCGTCGAGCGCGAACCCGCCGGGCGCGCCGTCGAAGAGGACGCGGTGCCCCGGCTCGATGCCGAGCTTGCGCACCAGCGGCGTGCCCGAGTACCCGGTCGTCACGGCAACCCCAGTTCGTCGGCGAACAGGTCGTACCCGACGAACGAGACGATGTCGAGGATCGAGTGCGCCACCACCAGCGGCATCACCCGTCTCGTCCGGTGGTAGAAGTACCCGAACACGACGCCCATCAGCATGTTCCCGATGGCCATGCCGTACCCCTGGTACAGGTGGTACGAGCCGCGCAGCACCGCGCTCGTCGCGATGATCGCCGGCAGCTCCCAGCCCAGCTGCTTGAGCCGCGTCATCAGGAACCCGACGACGATGACCTCCTCGACCACCGCGTTCTGCAGCGCCGAGAGCACCAGCACCGGCACCGTCCACCAGTATGCGTTCAGCGTGCTCGCCTGGATCGACACGTTCATGTCCAGGGCGTGCCCGAGGAAGTAGATGCCCAGCCCCGGCAGCCCGATGACGGCCGACAGCCCGGCGCCGAACAGCAGGTCGCGGCGCGGCTGAGCGAGGTCGAAGCCGATGCGCTTCAGCGCCGACCGGCCCGGTCCGGACAACAGGTAGAGCGCCAGCGCGACCGGCACCAGCGCGAACCCGATGGACAGCAGCTGGTAGGTGAGGTCGAGGTACTCGCGCACGCTGCGGGACGCGTTCAGCGTGGCGGTCTGCTCGCTCAGCCGCTCCGGCCGGGTCAGCCGCGCGATGAGGCTGACGACGGCGTAGACGGCGGACTGCCCGAGCGACAGCCCGAGCACGATCCAGATCTCCGCGGTCAGCCGCCGCCTGGACGTCGTCTCGACGCCCGCAGCGGGCAGGTCCTGGGTCACCACCGTTCGAGCGTAGCGGCGTTCCCTGAGTGTGGCCTTAACTCGCGGACGCGGCCGGGCCTACCGTGGAGACCATGTCCAGCGAGTCCTCGGCGGTGACGCACAACCGCCGTGACCAGTTGCGCGACTTCCTGCGCACGCGCCGGGCCAGGCTCACGCCCGGCGACGTCGGTCTGGTCGCGGCGGGCCGACGCCGCACTCCGGGGCTGCGGCGCGAGGAGGTCGCCGTGCTGGCCGGCGTAGGGGTCTCCTGGTACACCTGGCTCGAGCAGGGCCGCGACATCAACGTCTCCGCCGAGGTACTCGACGCCATCGGCCGCGCGCTGCGGCTGACCGATCCCGAGCGTGCCCACCTGTACCTGCTGGCCGGTCTCAATCCGCCGCCGTCCGGCGCGAGCCGCGACACCGCGGTCCCGCCCGAGCTGCGGCAACTGCTCGACGCGTGGGCGCCACGGCCGGCGTTGCTGCGCGACCGGTACTGGAACCAGCTGGCGGTCAACGACGCCGCCCGGGCGCTCCTCGGCTACGACGACACCGGCCACAACTGCCTCGTCACGTTCTTCACCAGTGCCCGCTACCGCGACCTGCACGTGCACTGGGCGTCGGTCGCGCAGTCGGTCGTGGCGGCCTTCCGGGCCGACGCGGCCCGCGCTCCCGGCGACCCGGAGTTCGCCCGGCTGATCGGCGACCTCAGCGCCGTCAGCCCCGAGTTCACCGAACTGTGGGCCCGGCACGACGTGGGCGTCCCCCTCCAGGCGGTGAAGGCGGTGCGCCATCCCGAGGCCGGCGACCTGTTCTTCGACCTGACGACCCTGGCCGTGACCGACCACCCGCACTGGTACCTCGAGCTGTACCACCCGCGGGCCGGCAGCCTGGTGGTGCCGGACCCCGGATAGCTGCGCACTGGTCGCGGCCCGCCGTGGCCACGACGCTGGGTGACATGACGCAGCACTCCCGATTCGACGGCAGGATCGCCCTCGTCACCGGCGGCACCAGCGGCATGGGTCTGGCCACCGCGCGCCGGTTCCTCGCCGAGGGCGCTCACGTGGTCATCACCGGCCGCGACCAGAGCCGGCTCGACGCCGCGCTCGACGACCTCGGCGGCTCGCGGCGGGTGCTCGCGGTGCGCGCCGACGTCGCGAGCCGCGCCGACCTCGCCGTGCTGGCGGACGCGATCGGCGACCGGCACGGCCGGCTCGACGTGCTCTTCGCCAACGCGGGCGTGGCCACGTTCCAGCCGGCCGCCGACGCCACCGAGGCCGAGTTCGACCGCGTCGTCGGCATCAACCTCAAGGGGGTGTTCTTCTCGGTCCAGACGACGGCTCCGCTGCTGTCCGAGCGGGCGTCGATCGTGATCAACGCCTCGTGGACGCGGCACCGCGGCCTGCCCGGCGCCGGTGTCTACGCGGCCACCAAGGCAGCGGTGCACAGCCTGACGCAGACATTCGCCGCCGAGCTGGCGCCCCGGGGCGTCCGCGTCAACTCCGTGAGCCCGGGCTACATCGAGACGCCGATGTTCCACGACAACGTCAGCGCCGAGGCGCAGGCCGAGGTCGTCGGCCGGATCGCCGCCGGCCGCGTCGGCCGCGCCGACGAGGTGGCCGCGGCGGTGGCGTTCCTCGCCTCCGACGACGCGTCCTACGTCAACGGCCAGGACCTCGTCGTCGACGGCGGCCTGGTCACCGTCGTCTCGTAGGCGGCCGGGCGTGGACCGGCCCCGGCGCGGGCTCACACGCGCCGGGGCCGGGGGCCTCGAGGGGTGACGGCGTCAGCGGCGGGCCCGCTTCAGGCCCACCCACTCCAGCTCGGCGAAGACGACGACGACCGCGGCCTGCAGCAGGATCCACACCGTCCCGGCGGTGGTCAGGTCGAACCAGCCGGCCGCGACGACGATGACGCTGTCGATCGCCCAGACCGCGTTGAGGACGATGATCGCGCCCACCCACAGCACCGGCGCCTCCCGCCGCAGCGACACGGCGAAGACGATCGGCCCCATGACGACCAGGAACGCGCCCGCCGCGTACAGCAGCGACGTCGGCAGCCCCAGCTGGCCGCCCACCCAACCCGCCGCGAGCAGGTACACCAGGCCGTTCAGCGCGATGGTGATGCCGTCCAGTTCCAGGGCCCAGCGCAGCAGCGGCGTGTCCCGGATGCGGGCGACGGCGGGGGTACGAGCGGCGGTGCCTGCGGCCATGGTGACCAGCTCCTTCGTGATGTCGTTCGGACACCACGACCGTCGCCCGGACGGCACTGCCAAGCACAGACCCGGCACTGCCAAGTACTGCCAGTTCAGCCGGTCCGGGTGCGCAGATCGTGCGCGACGACGCGGGCGGCGGCGTTCTGCCAGTTGTAGAGCGTCCGTTCGGGGACGTAGCGGCGCAGCCAGTCGAACGCGCGCCGCGACGTGTCGTCGAGGCCGCTGAGGTCGGGCTGGCGGCGGTACGGGCGGATGCCGGCGACGTACGGGAAGTAGAGCGCGTTGAAGTACCGCCACTCCTCGCTGGTGCCGAAGTCGGCGTCGCGGGGGCGCAGCCGCTCGATGCTCTCCAGCAGCAGCGCCTTCAGCTCGGTCGCGCGGTCCAGGGCGTGCGCGTGCCGGTCGCCCAGGCGGGCGTCGACCGCGGGGAGGGCGAGCAGCGGGCTGGACACCAGCTTGCCGAGGTCGCCGTAGTTGCGCAGCGCGTCGCGGACCAGCCGGACGAACGCGTCGTCGTCGAGGTCGTCGAGGTGGTGGTGCGCGTCGCGGCGGGGCAGCGCGTCGGAGGCGTCGCGCAGCTCGGTCCGCGACGCCCGCAGCGCCGGCGTCCCCGCGAACGCCAGCCGGTCGACGGCCGCCTGGACGGCGCTGGCCAGCGTCACGACGGCGATCGCGGCGCCGACGACGCCGAAGGCGAGCGCCCGCAGCGCGTCGTCCACGTCGCCCGGACCGTCGCCCGACGCCAGCGTGACCAGCCCGACCTGCCCGCCGAACACCACGGCCGCGAGCAGCGCCCCGACGGCGGATCGGCGCAGGTCCGCGCCGAGCGCCTCGCCCGACTCCAGCGCGTTCGTCACCGCGACGACGACGCCGAGCACGACGAGGTCCACCCCGACCGCCGCGAGCACCAGCCAGTCGGGCAGCCCGCCCATCGGCACCAGCACCGCCACCGCGCCGAGCCCGAACAGCAGCGTCGCCAGCACGACGACGCCCTGACGCAGCTCCAGCGGGCCGGTCCGCGCGCGCAGCACCAGCCAGAGCGCCGCCCCCAGCGGCAGCAGCACCAGCACCGCCGTCACCGGCTCCCAGCCGCCGCCGGCGACCGCGGCCGCCACCAGTTCGACCAGGCCCAGCGGCAGCACGACGAACCGCCAGGCCCGCTCGGCCGGCGCCCGCCACGGCGCGCCGTCGGGCAGCAGCGCGAGCAGCACGCCGGTCCAGATCAGCGCCGGCAGCCCGGCGAACACGTACCCGAACGCGTCGACGACGGAGCCGTCGAACGGCGCCGTCGCCAGGGCGAGCGCGTACGACACCAGGCCCAGCCCGGCGCGGCGCATCGCGGGGTCGGCGGGGTCGCGGCCGGCGAGGTACAGCCCCAGCCACCATGCGACGGCGAACGCCGCGACCGCCAACACCAGCACGAGAGGAGGCTAACGGCTCCGGGCTAGGGTGGCGGGAGGGCCCGGTGTTCCGACGTCGCACACCTCGGCTTCCCTGCTGGTGACGACGGAGGGTTGGGAACGCAGCCATGAGCGACTCGGAGCACGAGCACCAGCACGCCACCGGGCCGGGCCGCCGCGGCATGCTCGCCGGGGCCGGCGGCCTGATCGTGGCCGCCGCGGGCGCCGATGCCGACGCCGACGCCGTCACCCGCACCGCGACCGGCCAGCCGGGCGCCGCCCGCGCGTCCCGGCTCACCCGCGGCCGCACGCTCGTCCACGCCGACCTCCACAACCACACCATGCTCTCCGACGGCGCCGGCGACCCCGCGCTGGCCTACGAGTCCATGCGCTCGGCCGGCCTCGACGTCGCGGCGCTCACCGACCACGCGACGCTGTCCGACGGCGTGCTGAGCATCCTCGACCCGCTGCTGCCCGACGGCGTCAACCGCATCACCGGGCTGAGCCGCAGCGGCTGGCGCCGCACCCGCGACCTCGCCGACGCCGCCGACGAGCCGGGCGTGTTCACCGCCATCCGCGGCTTCGAGTGGACGAACCCGCTGCTCGGCCACGTCAACGTGTGGTTCACCGACGCCTACACCGACGTGCTCGACGCCACGCTGATGGGCGGCTTCTACCGCTGGCTGACCCGCGAGGACGGCTTCCTCGGCCTCGGCGACGGCGGCGCCGACGGGCTGGCCGGGTTCAACCACCCGGGCCGCGAGCCGGGCCGGTTCAACGACTTCCGGTACGAGCCGGCGGCGCACGACCAGCTGGTCAGCCTGGAGATGTTCAACCGGTACGACGACTACCTCTTCGAGGGCTGGGCCAAGGGCGTCAGCTCACCGCTGGTGACCTGCCTGAACGCCGGCTGGCGGCCCGGGCTGTCCGGCGTCACCGACGAGCACGGCACCGACTGGGGCTACCCGGAGGGCAAGGGCCGCACCGGCATGTGGGTCACCGAGAACACCCGCGAGGCGGTGTTCCAGGCGATGACGGAGCGGCGGTTCTTCGCCACCTGCGTCTCCGGCCTGCGCCTCGACGCCACGGCCGACGGCGTGCCGATGGGCGGCTCGATCCGGCGCGCCCGCGGCGACGTCCACTTCGCCGTCGACCTCGACCGCGGCGCCGACTGGTCCGGCCGCCGGCTCGACGTCCAGGTCCTCCGCCCCGGCAGCGACGTCCCGCTCGTCGCCGACGTCGTCGAGGCCGCCGCCGGCCGCGTCACCCGCTTCACCGTCCCCCTCGACACCGACGACGGCGACTGGGTCGTGCTGCGCGTCTCGGACCCGTCCCGGCCCAACGCGACCCCCGGCCCGGACGGCCACCCCTGCAACGACTTCGGGGTCGCCTACTCCAGCCCCTGGTGGCTCGACCCCGCCCGGGCCGCGACTACTGGTACCGGTTCCGCGCCGGCAGCGAGCTGAGCCCCGTCGGACGCACCCGCACGGCGCCGGCAGCCGACACCAGCCCGGACCAGGTCCGCTTCGCCTACGCCAGCTGCCAGAACTACGCCGACGGCTACTTCACCGCCTACCGCCTCGCCGACGAGGACGTCGATCTCGTGGTGCAGTTGGGCGACTACATCTACGACGGCGGCGGCGTGGGCGGCGAGGTCTTCCGGGCCCGCCCGGACCTCCAGCTGTACCGGCGGCTGCGCTACGGCACGCTGGCCGACTTCAACGTCGTCGACACCCGCCAGTACGCGACGACCAGGCCTGCGGCGACGGCCGGCGGGCGACGTGGAAGGTGATGGCGAACCAGATCTTCATGATGCAGGCCGACCACGAGCCGGGCCCGGTGCAGGCATTCGGCATGGACACCTGGGACCACCGCAGCGTGGCCGCGGACCTCAAGGCGAACTTCGACGACCCCGGCTCGGCCACCGTCGGCGCCGTCGAGGCAGGTGTGCCGGGCATCGCCGAGGTCTCCGCCTGGATGACCCCAGATGGTGGGCATGCCCTCGGCGGTGCAGATCAGCTGCGGGTCCCCCTGGGGTGGTGGTGTGCGGCGGGGTGACACCCGTGCCAACAGTTGGCGCTGAGGTCACCGCGCCGGAACAGTACTCCCAGCCGACGACGGGCCGGCCGGGTCCCCGACGTGCGGCCTGACCGCGTCCTAGTCCTCCAGGCCGCGAGCCTGCAGCGCCTCACCCATCGCGTCGGCGTGCCGCAGCACGCCGACGACGAGGGGTACGGCGAACGCGCGGACGCTGCGCTCGCGGCCGCGGGCCCAGCGAGCCTCGCGGATGCGCCCGGCGATCCCGGCGACGACCGGGACGCTGCGCAGAGCCAGCGACATCAGCAGCGAGACGCGGGCCGGGTCGACGCCGAACCGGCGCAGCGGCCGCAGCCCTCGTTCCAGCGCGGCCATGAGGGCCGTCGTCCGCGTCGTCAACGTCACCAGCGCGGCCAGCGCGACCGCGAGCACCAGCCGGCCCGTCAGCGCGACCGCCGTCGGCAGGTCCGCGATCAGGACCTGCACCACCAGCAGCACGACCACCAGCCAGCGCAGCGGCCGCAGCTGTCCCCACGCGGCCCGGACGCCGATCCGCGCCAGCGCGTACAACCCCACCACGACGACGGCGGCCAGCCCGACCAGCGGCAGCGACCGCGCGAACACCAGCGCCGTGCAGCCCACCGCCAGCAGCGCCAGCTTCAGCCCGGCCGGCGCCCGGTGCACCGGCGACGTCCCCGCCACGTACGCGCCGGTCAGCAGCGTCACCGGACCACCTCGAACAGCCCGGCCACGCCCATCCCGCCGCCGATCGCCGCGGTCGCGAGGCCGAGCGTCCCCGCCGGCGCGCCGCCCCGGACCAGCCGCGCGAACAGCCGCACCACGACGACGGCGCCCGACGCGCCCCACGGGTGTCCCAGGGCCAGCGCGCCACCGTCGGCGCAGACGAGGCCCGCGTCGCGCGCCAGCGGGTCCAGCCCGAGCGCGTCGGTCACCGCGAGCACCTGGCCGGCGAACGCCTCGACGATCTCGACGGCGGCGACGTCGCCCAGCGCCACCCGCGCGGACGCCAGCACGCGGTGCACCGCCGGCACCGGCCCCCAACCGGGCAGCCGCGGGTCGCAGCCGACGACGGCGCCGGCCACCAGCCGCAGCCCCGGCCGTCCGGCTCGCAGGTCGTCACCGGTCAGGGCGACGACGGCGGCGCCGTCGCTGTTGGCGCACGAGTTGCCGGCGGTGACGGTGCCGCGCGGGACGAACGCTGGCGGCATCCGGGCCAGGACGGCGGGGTCGAGCGGCCGGGGGCGGTCGTCGCGGACCAGCCCGCCGACCGGCACCAGTTCGGCGTCGAACCGCCCGTCGTCGCGGGCGAGCAGCGCCTTGCGGTGGCTGGCGGCGGCGTAGGCGTCCTGCCGGCCGCGGGTGACGCCGCGGCGGCGGGCGAGGTCGTCGGCTGCGGGGCCCATGTCCGGGTCGCCGAACTCGGGCGGGGTGAACGGGGCGCGGTCGTACGGCCCGGCCGCGCCGATCCGCCGCGGCGCCGTCGACGCGCTCTCGGCGCCGCCGGCCAGCACCAGCCGCGCCTCGCCGGACCGGATCGCCTGCCCGGCCTGCAGGATCGCGGCCAGCCCGCTGCCGCACTGACGGTCGACGGTGACGCCCGGCACGGCGACGTCGAACCCGGCGGCCAGCGCCGCGACCCGCGCGACGTTCCCGCCCGGGCCCATGCAGTTGCCGAGCACGACGTCGTCGACCGGACGCATCGCGGTGAGCGGCCACACGTCGTCGACGACCGCCGACAGCACCGGCGCGGCCAACTGGTCGACAGTCAGCTCGCGCAGTGCCTTGCCGGCGGTCCCGATGGGCGTGCGCCGCGCCGCGACGACGACCGGCGCGCTCACCGCAGCGGCCGGGTGGGCAGGTCGGCGACCAGCGCGCGGGCCGGCTTGCCTGACGACGTCCGGGGCAGCTCGTCGACGGCCGACCAGCGTCGCGGCCGCTGGCTCGGCGCCAGCCCGGCGCGCGCGGCCGCCTCCAGCGTGGCCCGCCGCACCCCGTCGCCCTGCACGACGGCGGCGACCACCTGACCCAGGCCCGGGTGCGGCACGCCGACGACCACGACGCCGGCCACCCCCGGGACGGCGGCCAGCACCGCCTCGACGTCCTCCGGCACGACGGTCGCGCCGCCGGTGAGGATCGCGCCGTCGCCGCGTCCGCGCAGCACCAGCGGCTCGCCGGGCTCGGCGAGGTCGCCGACCGTCGCCCACCCGTCGCCGTCGCGGCGCAGCGGACCGCCGTCGCCCAGGTAGCCGTGCGCCAGCCAGGGCGAGCGCACCCACACCTCGCCCGCCCGCAGCTCGATCTCGACCCGGTCGAACGGCCGCAGCCCGGCGCCGTCCGGGTCGGCGGCGACGAAGGACAGCTCGGTGGCGCCGTAGTAGGCGACGACGCCGATGCCCGCGTCCGCCGCCCGGCCGCGCAGCGCCGTGCCCAGCGCGGCGCCGCCCACGACCGCCGTCCGCAGCCGCTCCGGCCGGGCGTCGAGCACCGCCGCCAGCCGGTGCGGCACCAGGTGGACGACGTCGCACGACGGCAGCGCCGCCCGCAGCGACGGCTCCGACCAGTCGCCCGTCAGCCGCACCGTCGCGCCGGCCGCCAGCGCGTGCGCCGCCGCGAACGCCGTCAGCGACCACGACAGCGCGCCCGGCACCAGCACGGTGTCGTCGGCGGTGACCCCGGTGAGCCGGCTGGTCGCGGTGAACGACCCGGTCCACGACGACCGCGACCGGACCACCACCCGCGGCCGTCCCGTGCTGCCGGAGGTGAACCCGGCCCAGGCGAGGTCGTGCGCCCCCGCCTCGTCGACGACGTCCGGCAGCGGCTCGAGCAGCGCCCTCCGGTGCTCGGGCCGCCAGGACGGGTCGCAGGCCAGCGGCACCGCCCCGGCGGCGTCGGCCGCCAGCAGCCCGGTGAGCTGCGCGACCGGGTCGCCGTCCGGCAGCGGGACCAGCGTGCCCGGCTTGACGTCCGGGCGGGCCCGCTCGGCGTCCCTCGCCAGCTGGGCGTAACTGCGCGTCGTGTCGCCGTAGCGGACGGCGGCGCGGTGCGGTGTGGCGGCTGCGTGTGCCAAGACCTCGCGGAAGACCGGCATCGACGCAGCGTCTCAGGCCCGGCCGGAGCCGGTGTCGTCGCCCCCGGTGCGGCCCTCGACCCGCTCGCGGCGGGCGGCCGGCGCGGCGTCCGGGTAGGCCCGTTGCGCCCCCGACGCGACCAGCGCCGCGAACACCGCCTTGGCGGCGTCGCCCGGGACGAACGCCAGCGACAGCTGGAACGTCTCCGTCAGCGGCACCCCCGTGACCGCCGACTGGACCGGGATGCCGATGGCCAGCGTCGTCGCCGCACCCAGCAGGGTGGCGACCAGCACCCAGTGCATCCCCGGGCGGCGCCCGGACCGCTCCACGATCAGCCCGACCACGAACGCCGACACCACGAACCCGGCGAGGTAGCCCACCGACGGCCCGGCGAACACGCCCAGCCCGCCGCGTCCGCCGGCCAGCAGCGGCAACCCGGCCGCGACCAGCGCGAGCAACAGCAGCTGCGACAGCGCGCCCCGTCTCGCGCCGAGGATCGCGCCGGCCAGCAGCGGCCCCATCGACTGCAGGGTGACCGGGACGGCGTTGCCGAACAGGTGGAACGACCCCGGCAGCCCGAGGACGGCGGTCAGCGCGGCGAACGCGGCGATCCGTGCGAGATCGGAGGCCGGCAGCCGCGACCTTCCTGCCATGGAGTGCTCCTCCGACGTGCGTACGCCGCGGGGACCCGCGGCGATGTCCCTCCACTCTGGCCGACGACCGGCCCCGGCACATAGTCGGCAATTCGCACCAGCCCTGCGGCTCCGGGTTGGTGGGCCTCCACAACCGCGACCCTGTCGGTGGGTGCGGGCAGAATGGACGGCGTGAGCGATGACGTGGCGGTCGGCGGGCTCGACACCCCCGTCGGCCACATCAGCGTGGCCGTCACCCGCGACGGTCTCGCCGCGGTCGGCTGGGGCCGCCGCCCGGGGTCCGGACGGCTCCCGGTGGCCGACGACCCCGCCCGGCTGGCGCCCGTCCTCGCCCAGCTCGGCGAGTACTTCGCCGGGCGGCGGCGCACCTTCGACGTCGTCATCGACTGGCGCCACGTCCCCGGGTCGGCGTCGGCGGTGGTGCTGCGCACGCTGCACGAGACCGTCGGCTACGGCACGTCCGTCACCTACGGCGGGCTGGCCGAGCGCAGCGGCACCGGGGTGCCGGCCCGCGCCATCGGCGGCATCATGGGCGCCAACCCGCTGCCCATCGTCGTCCCCTGCCACCGCGTGCTGGCCAGCGACGGGCTGGGCGGCTACAGCGGCGGGTCCGGCGGCAACGGGCTCGAGGTGAAGCGCTGGCTGCTCACGCTCGAAGGAGTGCTGCCGCCCACGTTCGACTGGAGCCCCGACGGCCTCACGACCTGACCTGCGCCGACGCGTTCAGCGCGACGCAAGCGCCACGCCGTACGGTGGCCCGATGACCGACGCCCTCGACGACGACCCCTACGACTACCAAGTGACGAAGGCCGGCCCCGTCCGCGTCAGCCGCGGTGGCCGGGTCGTCGCGACCATCGGCGGACGTTCCGCCGACCGCCTCACCGCCGCTCTCGACCGCGCCGCCGACGAACGCGAACGGCAGCTCCTGCTGGCCAAGGCGACCGGCAACTACAAGCACGGCAACGAACGCCGCTGACCCGCCATCGCCCCGCACCCCGCCCGCCTCACCGCACCCCGACGGCCCGCCGACCATCAGCAACGTGACGGAGAAGCGTCGACGTGGGAGCGCGCCCGGCGGCCGGCGGACGGCCGGGTCAGCCGGCCACGGCGTGCAGCGAGCCGGGGCGCAGCCCGGTCAGCCGGTCCAGCGCGCCGGACGTCGGCTCGTCGCCGGGAAGGTAGACGACGATGCGCTGGTGCTCGCCGTCGGAGAGGTCGAGCGTCTCGTAGGCCAGCCGCAGCTCGCCCGCCTCGGGGTGCACGACGCGGTCGACGCCGGCGCGCGAGCCCGGCGACGCGGGCGCCGTCCAGCGGGTCGCGAACGCCGCTCCGGCCAGCACCGTCAGCTCGTCGGCCAGGGCGGCCAGGTGGTCGTCGTCGGGGCCGGAGTCGAGCTTGAGGTTGGCCACCAGCGCGTCGGCGACGGTGTTCCAGTCGGGGTAGGTGGCCCGCGCCCGCGGGTCGGTGAAGTGGTAGCGGACCAGGTTCGGCGCGTCGCCGGCCAGCAGCCCCAGCGGCTCGGCCAGCAGCTCGTACCCCGTGGTCCACGCGAGCACGTCGCCGATGCGGTTGACCAGCACCGCGGGCGCCGGTTCGAGCCGCGTCAACAGCGCCCGCACCGTGGGCCGCACCTCCGACGCCGGCGGCGACTCGATGGACGGGCAGTAGAAGTCGCCGCTGGTGGTCTTCGCGAGGTTGCGCAGCAGCACCCGCTCGGCCGCCGACAGCTGCAGCGCCTCGGCCAGCGAGCCCAGCACCTGCGCGGACGGATGGCGGTCGCGGCCCTGCTCGAGCCGGGTGAGGTAGTCGACGCTGACGCCGGCGAGGATCGCCAGTTCGGCCCGGCGCAGCCCGGGCGCACGCCGCCGCGGACCGGCGGGCAACCCCACCTGGGCCGGGGTGATGGCATCGCGCCGCGAGCGCAGGAACGCGCCGAGCTCGTTGTCGCTCACGGTCCCCAGGCTACCGCCGCCGCCCGGACCGGCCACCGGAACGACCGCGCGAGGGTGGCCCTGACGGTGCCAGCCTTGCCGCGGCCTCCCCTCCGCGCCGGCCCCGGCACCAGCATCGTGGCCATGTCGAACACCTTCACCGAGGCCGAGCTCGCCTACCTGGAGAGCCAGCCGCTGGGCCGGCTGGCCACGGTCGGGCCGGGCGGCCGCCCGCACGTCGCGCCGGTCGGGGTCTTCTACGATCCCGAGGCCGACGCGATCGTCGTCGCCGGGCACGCCGGCACCGACTTCGGCGCCAGCCGCAAGTTCCGCGACGCGCTGGCCCACCCCGAGGTCGCCTACGTCGTCGACGATCTCGCGAGCACGGATCCGTGGACGCCGCGGGGCATCGAGGTCCGCGGCACCGCCGAGACGTTCGCCGAGGGCGGCGAGGCGCTCGGCGCCCGCATCACCGGCGTCATGCCGTTCGCGCCGGCCTGGCTGCGCATCCGGGCCCGCCGGGTCCTCGCCTGGGGTCTCGACGGCGGCGCGTTCGAGCTGTCCGCCCGGAACGTCGCGTGACCGACTACGGCCACGACCTGCGCTTCGGCGTCAACCTGCTGCCAGAGCCGGGCCGCCCCGGCGCCGTCGTCGACCTGGCCCGGCTGGCCGAGCGGGCCGGCGCGGACCTCGTCACGTTCCAGGACCACCCGTACCACCCCGGCTTCCTCGACACGTGGACGCTGCTGAGCTTCGTCGCCGCGCGGACGTCGCGGGTGCGGCTGGCCGGCAACGTCCACCCGGTGCCGCTGCGGCCGCCGGCGGTGCTGGCGAAGGCGGCGGCCGGGCTGGACCTGCTCAGCGGCGGGCGGGTCGAGCTGGGACTGGGCGCGGGCGGCTACTGGGACGCGATCGCGGCGATGGGCGGGCCGGCGCGCACGCCCGGCGAGGCGGTCGAGGCGCTGGCGGAGGCGATCGAGATCGTCCGGGCGACGTGGGCGGTGGACGAGCCGGGCGGGGTGCGCGCCGGCGGCCGGCACTACCGGGTCGACGGGACGGCGCGCGGGCCGCGGCCGGCGCACGCGATGCAGATCTGGCTGGGCGCGTACGGGCCGCGGATGCTGCGGCTCACGGGGCGGCTGGCCGACGGCTGGCTGCCGTCGCTGCCCGCGCTGGAGCCCGGGGCGCTGGCCGCCGGGAACGCCGTCGTCGACGCGGCGGCGGAGGAGGCCGGACGGGATCCGGCGGCGATCCGCCGGCTGCTCAACCTCGGCGCCGACCTGCCGCCCGACCAGCTCGCCGAGCTGGCGCTGGCCGACGGCGTGAGCACGTTCATCCTGATGACCGGCGACCCGGCGGCCGTCCAGCGGTTCGCCGGCGAGACGGCGCCGCGGGTCCGCGAGCTGGTCGCGGACGCCCGCGGCGCCTGAGCCGGCTCTCAGGGGGTCAGAGCCGGCGGCACTGGTCCTCCTTGGTGCCCTGGACGACGTTGCGGCTGCCCGTCGGCGCCGGGGCGTTCTCCTTGCACTGCAGGTTGCCGTCGATCCGGTTGGACGAGATCGTCTGCTTGCCTCGGTTGGTGAACGACTGGACGTCGCCCGTGACGCGGTTCGACGTGACCGTGGCCGTCTTGCCCTGCTTCAGCTGGACGCTGCCACCGACCGTCGACGACGTCAGCGACACGTGCCGGTGGTTCTCGGCCTGGACGTTGCCGACCACCCGCACGCCGCTGGCGTACAGCGTGGCGGCCCGCTCCACCTTGATGGTGCCCTTGACGCGGGTGCCCTTCAGGGTGCATGTCGCGTTGCTGGGGACGCGCAGGTTGTCGACGGTCACGGCGCCCATGGTGCCGCGGCAGGTGCGCTCCTCGGCCTGGGCGGGAACCGCGCCGAGCAGCGTGGCGCACAGGGCTGCCGCGATCACGAGTGCGGTGCGCTTCATGGTCCTGTCCCTTCGCAGCGGCCGGCGGGGGCGCCGGCTCTCTGCGTCCGAGCGTTCCGGAGCACGCCGCGGCACAGCGTGAGCCGGCGGTGAGACAGCTCTCATCGCCGCCACTAGATGAGTGAGTCCGATTGATCGTTAGTGGTCGTAGGCGATCAGGGATCGTTTGGCTTGGGTGCCGGTGTGCCAGTTGTGCCAGATCGCGGTGGCGAGGGCGAGTAGTCGTGCGGCGATGCGGGCGTGGACTCCGTTCAGGGTGCGGGCGCCGTGTTCCTCGAGGGTGAGCTGACCTTTCAGGGTGTCGAAGACGGCTTCGATCCATTGGCGGACCCGGGCCAGTTTGCCCCGTCTGGTCGGTTCGTCTTTGCGGTCGGGCCGGATCAGGTGCGCGCCCAGGCTGGTGACGAACTGGTCGAAGTCGCGCCCGGCGAACCCTTTGTCGGCGAGGATGACCTGCCCGGACGCGACGAGGTGGTGGTCGTGGTCGAGGAGCGCCCGGGCGGCGTCGCGTTCGCCGATCTTGGGGTTGGCCAGACCCCAGATGATCGGCATGCCCTCGGCGGTGGTGACCAGGTAGAGCCGGAATCCCCAGAAGAACCGCGAGTGACTGGCGCAGTAGCCGTAACCGGCGTGCCCGGCCAGGTCCGAGCGCTTCACCGTCTCCCGCGACGCCGCGCACGGCAGCGGGGTGGAATCCAGCAGCCGCAGATCGTCGTGCCAGGACGGCGTGTCCCGGGCCAGTTCGGTGATGACCGCGGCGAGCAGCCCTCCCAAGGACCGGAGTCGTTTGCCGTATCCAGACTGGCCGGGCAGGTAGGGGAACAGTCCGCCCAGCCGGGCGCGCGCAAACCGGACCCACCGCCGTTCCGACGCCACGCCGAGCAGCTGCTGCGCCACCGCCAGGGTGATCAGTTCACCGTCGGACAGCCCCGGCTTGCGGCCCGGCCGGTGATCACGCGACCACCCCAACACCGGGAAGACACGATCCTCGACATGGACATAGAGTGCGGTCAGGAGGGCGTCAAGATCATTGCTCACACACTGATCCTCGACGCCCTCCACCCATGTCTATCGACAGCGACACACCCACAAGATCAATAGGGCTCACTCATCTAGGACAGATGTCGGCCCGCCGCCGCGGGGTTTCAGACACATGCGTGGTGACCATTCATCCGGGTTTCCCTATGTTCGGGCGCAATCCCCGTCCCCCGGCGACAAGGAGACCCCCATGACACGACGCTTCCGAGCGGGCGTGGCGCTCGGCACCCTCGCGGTGACGGGCTACGCCCTCCTCGCCCCGCCCGCACAGGCCGGGCCGTCCGACCGCCCAGGCGTCGAGGTCGACGTCTCGGCCGGGCTGTCCGGCCACGTCAACCTCGCCGGCCCCGGCCTGATCCCGGTGACGGTGCACGGCTCACCGGCCGTGGACGTCACGGAGATCGACCTCGACACCGTCGCCGTCGGCGAGGTCGCGGCGGCCCGGTCCGAGTCCGGCGCCGTCATCGGCTCCGTCAACGACGTCGACGGCGACGGCGCCGACGACCTCGTCGTCCACGTCGACAAGCAGCAGCTGGCCGCGGCCGGCGACCTGACGCCGTCGACAGGCGCCCTGCGGGTCACCGCCAGCACCGCTGACGGTGCGGAGGTGGGCGGCGCGGCGGCCGTCCAGCCCGAGGTCAGCCTGGAGCTCAAGTTCGCCGAGGGCTACCGGGTCCGCGGCGGCAGCGAGGCCACGTTGCGCAGCACCACGGGCGCGAGCCTGGACGACGTCCGCGGCATCCTCGACCGGCACGATGTGAGCGCTCTCATTCCGTTCGTCGAGCCCGGCCAGGTCGACGACCTCGCGGCCGCCACCAGCCGGGCGCAGGCCCGCTCCGCGGAGCCGCTGCCGGACCTCGCGTCCTGGTACACGGCGCTGCTGCCGGCCGGCGCCGACGTCGACGCCGTCCTGGCCGAGCTGACGGCGCTGCCCGAGGTCGTCTACGCCTACCCGTCGCCGGAGCCGGCCCCGCCGCCCGCCGAGCCGACGCCGGACCTCACCCCGCTGCAGGGCTACCTGCGCCCGTCCGACACCCACAACGGCATCGACGCCGAGCTGGTCCGCAGCGACCCCCGGGTCCGCGGCGCCGGCATCCGGGTGATCGACCTCGAGTACAACTGGAACCCGTTCCACGAGGACCTGCAGCTGGACTGGTCCAGCGACATCGGCCAGGGCCGGTTCGTCCGCATCGACACCTTCGGCGACGACCACGGCACCGCGGTGTTCGGCGAGATCGCCGCGAAGGACAACGGCTACGGCGTCACCGGCGGCGTGCCGGACGTCGACATCTACGGCATCTCGCCGGTCGAGGACCTCGGCAACGGCCGGACGTCGTGGCGGCCCGGCCCGGCGCTGGCATTCGTCGCGACGCTGCGTGACGAGGCCGGCCGGCCGTTCGTCCGTCCCGGCGACGCGCTGATCCTGGAGCAGCAGACCGGCAGCCCGCTCGGCGGCAGCCGGTACGCGCCGCTGGAGTGGATCCCGGCGGTCTTCGAGGCCAACAAGGTGCTGACGGCGATGGGCGCGAACGTCGTCCTCACCGGCGGCAACGGCAACACCGACACCGACGACCCGATGTACACGCTCAACGGGGTCAAGTGGTTCGACCCCGCCGTCCAGCACTCCGGCGCGATCTTCGCCGGCGCCGGCGGCAGCGGCCTGCGCGCCAACGACCCGGCGCGGGCGCGGCTGAGCTTCTCGAACTACGGCCAGCGCTTCGACCTGCAGGCGTGGGGTCAGGACATCTACACGACCGGCTACTGCAACGTGCTCTGCGCCGAGCTGGGCAACGACCACAACCGGGCCTACTCGCGCTCGTTCAGCGGCACGTCCGGCGCCGGCCCGATCGTCACCAACGCCGTCGTCGCCGTGCAGTCCTACGTCACGTCCGTCGGTCTCGGCCCGTGGACGACCGCGCAGATCAACGACCTGCTGCGGGCGACCGGCGCGCCGCAGACCACGAACGCGCACCAGAACATCGGGCCGCGGCCGGACCTGCGGGCGGCGCTGCGCTCCATCGAGGTCGACGCGCCGACGACGGTGCTGACACTGAACCAGCGCCCGGACCGCGAGGGCCGGTACACCAACCCGACGATCACGCTGACCGCCGACGACTCGTGGGGCTCGGGCGTCAACCGGGTCATGTACCGCGTCGACGGCACCGGCCCCTGGCACACCTACACCGAGCCGTTCCGGTTCCGTGGACCGGGCGTGCACACCCTCCAGTACCGCTCCAACGACCGCAACGACAACACCGAGGCGACCCGGTCGATCACCATCGACAACCGGGGCCGGGGTTAGGGTGCGTCTCCCGAGACTCGGCCGTAGCGAGCGGCGTCCAGGTGGATGCCTCGCAAGGTGCGAGGAGGGAGTCATAGCGGGGTTCTATGACGACTGACGAGAACGCCGCGAGGCGCCGCCTGGGCGTCGCGCAGTAGGCCATGGACTTGGGAGACACACCCTAGGGACCCGACAGATGTCCGACTGACGCGGCCGATCTCCATGCACCTGTCCGGTGACCGTGGGCCACACCCCGGCCTACGGTCGCCGGACCGGTCCGCAGACCCCCGCGGACCGGCGTCTACCCATGGGAGGGCGCAGTGACGGCGAGGACAGAACGGCGGCCCGCGAGACACGGGAGGGCTTGGCGGGCCAGAGCGATCGTCGGCGTGGCGGCGCTGGCGCTCTCGGCGTCGGCCGGAGTGGTGACGGCCAACGCCGAGGACGGTGCGGCCGACGACGCCGGCACCGGGCCCATCGTCCCGGTCGACGAGCAGGTCTGGGAGGACCAGGCCGAGATGACCTGGGACGACTACCAGCAGATCCGCCCGGACGCGTGGAACCAGGACACCACCAGCCAGGGCTCGGAGAGCCAGTACCGCACCGCGGTGATCCTGCTGGAGTACACCGACCAGAAGTTCCTGATCAGCCAGGAACCGGAGTCGCACCCGTTCGGCAACCCGCTGCCGCCGTGGCAGCCGGTCTCGCCCGACGAGGTGAACCAGTGGTACTACGACTACTACGCCGTCCCGAACGAGTACAACCAGGGCCAGACGCTGCACGGCTACTGGATGGAGACCAGCCACGGCCGCATCGGCGTCACCGTGGAGGTGTTCGGGCCCTACCAGATGCCGGGCAAGCTGCACGAGTACGGCGCGCAGTCGCACGCACCGGTCACCGGCCCGAACTCGATCTGCCCGGCCGGCGACACCTGCAACAAGGACGTCCGGCGCGACGGCGGCGCGCTCTGGCGGGCCGACATCGGCTGTGAGTCGGGCCTCTGCGGCTTCGACAACGGCTTCTACGTGACCGCCGGCCACGACGAGACGTCGACCTGGCAGGAGTTCGGCGAGATGATGTTCCGCACCCCCGCGGACGTCACGCCGGAGTTCGGCCCGCCCGGCGCCACCGAGGGCCCGGTCCTCAACGCGGCCGGCAACCCGATCCCCAACGCCGTGCCCACCCGTTACGTCCCGTGGACCTCGTGGCAGTCGGCGGCCAACCACTGGCCGAACGCCGGCGGCGGCACGTCCACCCAGGCGGAGAACTCCGGCCTCAGCGTGTTCGCGCACGAGTTCAGCCACCTGCGCGGCCTGCCGGACAACTACAACAACCCGTTCGACCCGGGTACCGGCCGGGCCGGCACCGGCTACTGGGAGATGATGAGCCGCGGCTCGTTCAACGGACCCGGCGGCACGCACAACCGCTGGCAGGTCCCGAACGCGGGCGGCTCGGCGCTCGGCCCGCACCACACGCTGTACTTCAAGACCACGGGCCAGGGCCGTCTCGGCGTCGTCAAGGCGGAGGAGTTCGTCAGCCTCACCCGGGCCGGCCTCGCCCAGGACGGTGTCGCCGTCACGCCGCTCAAGGGCCGCGAGTACATCCCGGACGGCGACATGGTCGGCCTCAGCGTGTCGCTGGACAGCCCGTTCGTCCCGGGCACCTGCCAGGCGCGCACCGACGACCCGTTCTTCTGCACGCCCAGCAGCACCGCCTGGAACCAGTTCAACCTCGAGGTGGTCGAGCGGGTCGGCAACGACTCCTTCATCGCCGGGCACGGCGTGCTGATCGGCCAGTCCCGCAACAGCGGCTCGCCGCGGGCGTGGCTGGTCGACGCGAACCCGAACGACATCGGCCGGATCGACTTCTACCGGCCGGGCAACGCCACCGAGACCGGCGGCGAGCCGGTGCCCGTCGTCAAGGGCGACCCGCGTCAGCTGGACGACGCGACGTTCCACGCCGGCACCGGGTCGGGCAGCGAGTACGAGTACCTCGACGCGCCGAACAAGCTGCACTTCTACGTCCTGGACACCTACCGCGACAAGGCGGGCGAGCTGTTCTACGACGTCGCGGTGCGCAACACCGACGCGGCCGGTCCGTACGCGCGCGGCGCCGCGCTGGGCGAGGCCGCCGCGTACGCCGTCGGCGACTCGACCGCCCTGGTGAACCTGCCGCTGACGAACACCGGTCAGGCCGGCGCGGGCATCTACGGCTCGGACGTGTACCGGATCTCCTCGACGGTCGACGGCGAGGGCTGGGACGTGAGCCTGCCGTACGAGATCAAGGCGGCCGCGGCCGGCAAGACGGTGCCGGTCTGGGCGTACGCCACGGCCGGTGACGACGCTTCGGACACGGCGACGCTGACCGTCACGGCGACCAGCGAGACCGACCCGGACGCGACCGTCACCGTCGAGGTCGAGCTGACCGCGGACTCGGTCGAGGCCGGGTACGACAACGCCCGCGGCCTGCTCGCGGACTACCGGTCCGGCGGGTTCCTGACCCAGGGCGAGCACCAGCGGCTGAAGGCCCAGCTGGACATCGCCGACCGGGCCAGCGGCCGGGGCGCGGAGCGCGCCCTCGAGCGGTTCGCGACGATGTCCGAGGACGTCGCCGGCACGGGTGCCCGCACCCTGGTCAGCGCCGCACTCGTGTCGCTGGCGGCGGAGCTGCCGACGGACTGACCGCCACGCCCCACCACCCACCGGCCACCGGGTGCCGCCGACCGCAGCGGCGGCCCCGGTGGCCGGTTCCTTCCGCCGCGCCCCTCCATGATCATCAACCTTCTGCGTCGTCATAGCAGCCCAAAAGGTTGATGATCATGGTCGGTCGACGGCGGAGCGTCAGCGAGAGGCCACCGCGGGGAAGGGCGTGACGTTGTCGGTGCCGGTGGCGTCGGGGACGGCGGCGTCGGCCGGGCCGGCCTGGCGGGGCGCGTACTGGCCGGTCATGCGTGCCACCTTGAGCGACAGGTGCAGGGCCAGCCGCTCGGCGCCGCTCTTGAGGTTGGTGTGGGCGAGCTGCTCCAGCCGTTGCAGCCGGTAGTACAGCGACGTCCGGTGCAGGTTGAGGCGTTCGGCGGTGAGCTGGGCGTTGCCCGCGACGTCGAGGTAGGTCTCGAGGGTCTCCAGCAGCGGCAGCGCGTCGGGGTCGTCGAGCAGGTGGCCGAGGCCGGGATGGACGGTCGGCACCTCCTCGCCGAGCGACGCCAGCTTGACGACGATCTGGTGGATGCCGAGCCGGGACCAGTGCACGACGTCGCCGAGGCCGGGGAGCAGGCGGGCGGCGTCGGCGGACATGCGGGCCTCGCGGAAGGACGCGTAGGCGTGCTCGAGCGCGTCGCGGCGGCTGCCGACGCCGACGACGAGGGCGGCGTCGGACCCGGCGCCGCCCAACGCGGACCGGGTCAGTTCGACCAGCCCTTCGACCCGTTCGTCGACGTAGATGTCGTGGTCGCCGGCGCAGGACAGCAGCAGGACGGCGTGGTCGCGGCTGATCAGGTCCAGCGCCTGGCCGCGCCGGACCACGCGGCGGAAGTCGGCGACGGCCTGGGCGAGGGCGTCCTCGATGTCGACGGCGGACGAGCGGCGCGGCACGCCCTGCAGCACCACGGCGACGACGCCGTCGCGCTCGGGCATGTAGCCGGCGTCGATGAGGCTGCCGGCGGCCTGGGCGCTCATCGGCGAGCTGCTCAGCAGCATGTGCATGGTGTCGGCCAGCCGGGCGGACGAGAACAGGCTGGCCACGCTCTCGCGATGCAGCCACTCGCCCAGCTCGGCCGCACCCTGCACGCACGCGTCGAGGTCGGCGTCGCTCATGCTGCCGTCGGCGTCGACGAACCAGAGGTGGCCGAGCAGCTTGCCGCGGTAGACGACGGGGACGCAGACCCGCGGCAGCATGTGCAGCTCGGGGTTGGCCGGCAGCCGCAGCGGCCGGCGCAGGTTCGGCAGCCCGAACCGCTTCAGCCAGCCGCGCACCTCGGACGAGGCGTGCCGGCGCAGGATGGAGTCTTCCCGCACGTCGTCGATCGGCCGGTCGTGCGAGCTGAACGCGAGCAGCCGCATGTACCGGTCCTCGAGCACGGCCGGCCGCGCCACCCGCTGCGCCAGGCTCTCCAGGATCTGCTGCATCGAGAGTTCCATGGTCACCTCCGCCCGCGCAGTAACATATCACATGCTACCGGGATGAATCGGATGAATCCGTCACCCGGCGACGACGAACTCCGTCAGCTGGCTGCCGAGATCGTCCACGCCACCCGGCCAGCCGCGGATCAGCTGCCCGCCGCGCGCGATCAACGCCACCAGCGGCGGCTCGTCGACACCGTAGCGCCGGAACACCTCGCCGTCGGGGTCCAGGCCGACCGGATACGCGATGTCGTGCTCGCGCAGGTACTCGGCGGCGTCGTCCGCGCTGGTCGCGCTGCCGACGCCGACGAACAGGACGGTGTCGCGGTACTCCTCGCTCAGCGCGGTGATGTCGGCCTGCTGCTGCGCGCACAGCTCGCAGAACGACTCGAAGAACACCAGCACGACCGGCCGCTGCTCCCACTGCTCCGCGAGGTCGAGGGTGCTGCCGTCGAGCAGCTCCAGCTCGAACGACGGCGCCGGCGGCGCGGTCGGCGGAGCGTCGATGAACGTCACGTCGGCCGGCACGTCGCCGGGCAGCTCGAACGAGACCGCGGCGGGGTCGTCCGACCCCGAGCACCCGGCCAGCGCCAGCACCGCCACGACCACACCGGTCAGAAGCCGCCTCACGAGATCAACACCTCTCCGATCAGTTCCGCGTCGTCGGCCGGCTCGATGGGCACGGCGAAGCCGTCGCCGACGACGAACTCGAGGCCGTCCGGCGAGGTCAGCCCCTCGACGTCGACGGTCATGACGCACATCGTCGGCTGCCGCATGCCCTCGCGGAAGCTGACGTCCATCATCTGCTCCGCGGTGCCGCCCGGCAGCTCGCCGCGCGCCACCTCGACGCCGTCGCCGTCCTCGACCGTGAAGGTCGCCTGGGCGTGGACGGAGCGGAACGCGCCCGCCCCGTTGCACGGCTCGCCCAGCCGGCGCAGGTTGCCGTCCGGGATGAGCACCCGCACGACACCGGCCTCGGAGCCGGAGCCGGACGCCTCGGCGTCGTCGGACGATCCGGAGCACCCGGCCAGCAGCACCGGGATCACGGCAGCGGCGGCGAGCGCCGCGCGGCCACGCAAACGTTGCACGGGATGTGTCCCCTCACCGGGAGCCCGGGCGGCGACGGCACGCGCCGCCGCCCGGGTGCCCACTCGAGATCAGCGGCGCGGGTTGGTGTCCTTGACCGCAACCGTACAGGTGACGGACCTGGTGGCCGCCGGGTCGCTCTCCGACGTCGCGGTGAGCGTGACCGTGGTCTCGCGCGCCGCCGGCGTCTCGCGGGTGACGTACACCGGCACCTCGACGGTGTCGCCGGCCCGCGCGGTGGTGAGCGCGTTGTCCAGTTGCGCCGTCCAGCCCTTGCCGCTCGACGCCACCGACAGCCGGTACACGTCGTTGTCCAGCTTCGACGCGACGTCGGTCGGGTGGCCCGCGGTGTTCGTCGCGGCCGAGCCGGTGTTCGTCAGCGGGAACGTGCACTGCGCCGCCTGGCTGGTCCGCAGGCCCTCGACGTCGCCGTCGCCGAGCTCCACCCCGCGGTCCTGCGCGCCGTCGCCGTCCAGCGACCGCACCGCGAGGTCGTACGACAGCACGCCGTCGTCGTCGCGCTGCATGTCGATGACGTAGAAGTGCAGCCGGTTGTGCTCGTCGACGTACTCGTACTCCGAGCCGGAGTTGGTGCCGGCGTGGAAGAGGGCGTCGTTGAGCTGGCGGTGGTCGGCGATCGACGCCATGACGGGGGTGCCGTCGGGGCGGTAGAAGTCGACCAGCCCGATGTCATCGGGGTTGGCGTCGATGGTCCAGTTGAAGCAGCTGTAGCCGCAGGTGGTCGAGCCGCGCGGCTTGTTCTTCGCGATCATCACGCCGCTGTCCGGCGTGAACGAGTCGAAGCCCATGCGGTCGACGACCTCGACGGTGTAGTCGTCCCACCCGGTGGTGAGCTGCCCGCCCTGCGTGACCGGCTCGGTGTGGCAGAACGGGTCGGTGTCGGCGTCGCAGGCGGGGGTGCGGTCGGCGAACTGGCCCGGCCCGTCCAGCCTGATGCGGACGCCGGACGTGCCGTCCTCACCCGCGTCGACGGCGCGCGCCGTGACCCGGTCGACGTACACGCCGGTGTTCGCCAGGTTCTCCCGGCTGAGCTCCACCAGGTTGTCGGCGATGCCGGCCAGCATCTTGTTGCGCACCATCAGGCCGGCCGGCGACCACCCGCCCATGTTCGGCGGCACCACCCAGCGCATGTGGTGACCGCCGGGGCCGTTGAACGAGCCGCGGTCCATCATGTCCCAGGGTGCGGATCCCACCCGATGGAACGGCGACGGCGGGCTCTGCCGGTCCGAGAACGGATTGTTGTTGTTGTCGCCGATGCTGAAGAAGAAGTGCCCCATCTCGTGCGTGATGGTGCCCGAGCTCTCCGCCTGGCGGATCGACGCGCTGCCCCAGCGCTGCGACGACGCCAGCCAGGAGGTCCACTCGACGTAGCGGGTCGGCGCCCAGTTCGGCATCGAGTCGTCGGGGTCCAGCCACTCCGGCGGGCCCCACTCGTCCGGCACGTCCTCCTTGGAGTCGAACATCATCTCGCCGAACTCCTGCCAGACCGAGGTCTGGTCGTAGCCGGCGTAGACGCGCAGCACGACGTCGTAGCCGCACCGGCTGCCCACGCAGGGCGTGCCCTGCTCGGCGAGGTCGGCCCGCCACAGGTTGTCGGTGTCGCCCTCGACGTTGCCGTTGCAGGTGTAGCCCTCGGGACAGTGCTCGCCCGGCGCGTTGCGGATCCAGCTCTCGTTGAGGCCGTACTCGAACTGGTTGCGCGGCAGCGTGTACGGCCCGAACGTGTCCATCTCGTTGACGCCGAGCCGGCCGCGGCTCTGCTCCATCCAGTACTCGTGGATGGTGCGGCCGTGGTTGTACTCGTTCGGCTCCATGTAGTAGTCGCGGTAGAAGTCCGGGACCTCTTCGCGCTGGATCGGGTCGATCTGCGGGTTGCCGAACGGGTCCGACCCCTTCGGCTGCGTGATGACGAACGGGATGTCCTTGAAGTCGACCGCGACGAGGGCGATGCGCAGGCCGCGCTCGCTCGGCTTGACGTCGGGGTCGTTCCACTCGGTGCCCGGGATGTCGGTCCAGTCGTCCCAGGTCATGTCGTACTGGTTGATCCAGTTCTGCGGGTCGATCGGCTGGACGACGTAGTCCGGCGGATCGGCCTGCACGGCCGCGGCGGACATTCCGAGCACGAGGGCTGCGGCGGTGAACGTGAGACCTGCGGCGCGAAGCGTTCGGCGGGGTCGGTGCATGAGTCTCATGAGCGTTCTCCTTCGCGGCCGGTCCGGGCCCGTCACGTGGACGGGCCCGGACCGGCCGTCATGGGGATCGGACGACCGGCGTCACCGCCGGGGGTTGGTGTCCTTCACGGCCACGGTGCAGCTGATCTGCTGCGTGGCCGACGGGTCGCTCTCCGAGGTCGCCGTGAGGGTGACCGTGGTGTTGCGCGCGGCCGGCGTCTCGCGGGTGACGTAGACCGGAACCTCGACGGTCTCACCGGCGCGGGCCGTGGTGAGGGTGTTGTCGAGCTCGGCCGTCCAGCCCTTGCCGCTGGACTCCACCGAGAGCCGGTACACGTCGTTGTCGGCCTTGCCGCTGACGTCGCTGACGTGGCCGGCCGTGGTCGCGGCCTCCTCGCCGGTGTTGGTCAGCGGGAACGTGCACTGGGCGGCCTGGCTGGCCCGGATCCCGGACACCTCGCCGTCGCCCAGCTCGACGCCGCGCGCCTGCTCGCCGTCACCGTCGAGCGAGCGGACGGCCAGCGTGTACGACAGCACGCCGTTCTCGTCGCGATCGAGGTCGATGACGTAGAAGTGCAGCCGGTTGGCCTCGTCGACGTACTCGTACTCCGAGCCGGAGTTCGTGCCGGCGTGGAACGCGGCGTCGTTGAGCTGCCGGTGGTCGGCGATCGACGCCATGATGGGCGTGCCGTCGGGCTTGTAGAAGTCGACCAGCCCGATGTCGTCGGGGTTGGCGTCGATGACCCAGTTGAAGCAGCCGTAGCCGCAGGTGCTGTTGCGGTCCTCGTTGGTCTTGTTCTTGGAGATGATCACGCCGCTGTCGGGGTTGAACGAGTCGAACCCCATCCGGTCGACGACCTCCAGCGTGTAGTGGTCCCAGCCGGTGTTGCCGTGGCAGAACGGGTCGGTGTTGATGTCGCAGGCCGGGGTGCGGTCCGGACGGCCCTCGCCGTCCAGCCGGATCTTCACGCCGGACGTACCCTCGGCGCCCGGGTCGACGGCGCGCGCCGTCACCTCGCCGACGACGACGCCGGTGCCGGCCAGCGCCTCACGGCTGATGTCGAGCAGGTTCTCCTCCGGCAGGATGCCGGCGTGGATCTTGTTGCGGACCATGAGGCCCGACGGCGACCACCCGCCCATGTTCGGCGGCACGACCCAGCGCATGTGGTGACCACCGGGGCCGTTGAACGAGCCGCGGTCCATCATGTCCCACGGCGCCGAGCCGACCCGGTGGAACGGCTGCGGCGGGTTCGCGCGGTCCGAGAACGGGTTGTTGTTGTTGTCGCCGATGCGGAAGAAGAAGTGACCCATCTCGTGCGTGATGGTGCCCGAGCTCTCCGCCTGGCGGATCGACGAGAGCCCCCACTGCTGGGCCGCGGCCCGCCACGAGGTCCACTCGACGTACCGGGTCGGCGCCCAGTTCGGCATCTCGTTGTCCGGGTCGACCGACGCCGGCGGGCCCCACTCGTCGGGGATGTCCTCCTTGGTGTCGAACATCATCTCGCCGTACTCCTGCCAGATGCTGGTCTCGTCGTAACCGGCGTAGACCCGCAGGATGACGTCGTAGCCGCAGCGGCTGTCCGGGCACGGGACGCCCTTCTCGGCGAGGTCGGCCTTCCAGACCGTGTCGACGTCGCGGTCGAGGTTCCCGTTGCAGGTGAAGCCCTCGGGACAGGCGGACTGCTGGCCCCACTCGTTCAGGCCGTACTCGAACAGGTTGCGCGGCACCTGGTACGCGCCGAAGACGTCCATCTCCTCGACGCCGAGCTTCCCGCGGCTCTGCTCCATCCAGTACTCCTGGATGGTGCGGCCGTGGTTGTACTCGTTCGGGACCATGTAGAAGTCGTGGTAGAACTGCGGCACCTCGTCCCGCGAGATCGGGTCGATCTGCGGGTTCCCGAACAGGTCGCTCTGCTTCTCCTGCGTCATGACGAACGGCTGGTCGGGGAAGTCCACGGCCACCAGCGCGATGCGCAGGCCGCGCTCACTCGGCTTCGCGTCCGGGTCGTTCCACTCGGTGCCCGGGATGTCCGTCCAGTCGTCCCAGGTCATGTCGTACTGGTTCTTCCAGTTCTGCGGATCGATCGGCTGGACCTCGAAGTCCGGCGGGGCCGCCTGGCCCGCGCTCGCCACACCGACGACGAGCGTCGTGACCGCGGCCGCGGCGAGTCCCAGCCGCCACCGCCTCGCGACGCTCGTCCTGCTGAGCCTCATACGCATGCGCTCTCCTCACGTCCTGCCCGGGGGTGATGGATAAAATACGACATTGCACACTTCTCGTCACTCCCCCATGGCGGGAAGCGACCGGCACGTCCGGACGACCGGGCGCGCTGCGGAGGAGCGTCCGGGCGAACCGGGTCCCCGCCGCGCCGCGTGCCCGGGCGGTGCACGCGGCGCGGCGGGCGTTCGAGCTCAGCGCCGCACGGTCGTGCTGGCGACGTCGACCACGCAGGTGGCCGTCGCCGTCGCGGACGGGTCGCTCTCCGAGGTCGCGGTCAGCGTGACGGTGGTCGACCGGACCGCCCCCGGCGTGCGGGTGACGTACACCGGCACCTCGACGGCGCCGCCGAACGGGCTCGCGGCCAGCTCGTTGTACAGCTCGGCGTCCCAGCCGGCGCCGGACGACGTCACCGACAGCCGGTACACGTCGGCCGCCGTCTCGTCCGTGACGTCGCTCGGGTGCGCCGCCGCGGCGACCGGCGCCGCCTCGCCAGTGTTCTCCAGCGGGAACGTGCAGGTGGCCGCCTTGCCGGGGGTGTGCCGTCCGGGCACGCCGCCGTCCAGCGCGACGCCCCGCCGCTGCGGCCCGTCACCGTCGAGCGAGCGGACGGCGACGGTGTAGGTGCGCACGCCGTCGGCGTCCTCCTCGACGTCGATGACGTAGAAGTGCAGCCGGTTGTCCTCGTCGACCCACTCGTAGGACGTGCCCGAGTGCGTGCCGGCGTTGAACGTGGCGTCGTTGACCTGGCGCGGGTCGCCGGTCACGACCATCCGCGGCGTGCCGTCGGGCTGGTAGAAGTCGACCATCCCGATGTCGTCGGGGTTGGGGTCGATCAGCCACGAGAAGCAGGTGGCCGTGCCGCAGTTGCTGCCCCGGTCCTTGTTCTTGTAGAGCAGCACGCCGTTGCCGGGCGTGTAGGAGTCGACGCCGAGCTGCTGCACCACCTCGAGCGTGTAGTTGGTGTAGTCGGCCTGGCCCATGCACTCGGGCCCGGCGGTCGACGGGTGGCACGACGGCGTACGGTCCACCGGCGCGGCGCCGTCGAGCCGGACGCGCACGCCGAGCAGCTCGTCCTCGTCAGGGCCGGCCGCCCGCGCCCGCACCTTCGCGACCACGACGCCGGACGACGCCAGCCCGTCGCGGCTGAGGTCGACGATGTCGCCGGTGTCGATGAGGCCCAGTTCGAGCTTGTTGCGGATGCTGTGGTGCGGCCCGACGGTCGAGCCGCCGTCGGCCGGGACCTTCCAGCGGGTGTGCATGCCGGTCGGCCCGTTCCAGGAGCCCTGGCTCATCATGTCCCACTGGCCGGTGAAGGTGCGCTGGGCCGGCACCGCGAAGGCGCCGTTGTAGTTGTCGCCGAGGCCCAGGATGTGGGTGAACTCGTGCGCGAACCCGGCGGTGCCCGACGACTCCGACATGTTGCCACTGCCGCCGCCGGCGCTGGCCCAGGTGAACGAGCCGGCCGCCCACGACGTCCACGGGATGTAGCGCGTCGGCATCCAGTTCGTCATGACGCCGTCGGGGTCGAACTCGGCCGGCGGGCCGAACTCGTCCGGCACGTCCTCGGGCGAGTCGAACATCATCTCGCCGAACACCTGCCAGGCGGTCGACTCGTCCAGGCCGGCGCCCATGAAGAAGATCAGGTCGTACTGGCCGCGCACCTCGGCCGGCACGTTCGCCTCGTACAGCGCGCGGGCGTCGCGGGTGTAGTTGCCGTTGCAGGTGAAGCCGGGCGGGCAGCTGGCGGCGTTGCCGTACGGCGAGTTGCCGTACTCGAAGTGGTTGCGCGGCATCCGGAACGGCCCGAAGGAGTCGACCTCGACGCCGTACTGGCCGTAGGAGTCCTCCATCCAGTACGAGTTCAGCGTCTGCCGGTGGTTGAGGTCGCTCGGCGTGTTGAGCAGGTCGGCGTAGAACTCCGGGACGTCGTCACGCGGGACGTCGCCGACGCCGATCGGGGTGCCGAAGATCGTGGAGCCCTCCGGCTGGCTGATCTGGAAGTCCATGTTCGGGTAGTCGACCAGCACGAGCGCCGCCCGCCAGGTGTCCTTGGTGGGCACGTTGTCCGGGTCGGTCCAGTCGACGCCCGGCACCGGGACGAAGTCGTCCCAGGTGAGGTCGTACTGGTTGTCCCAGTCCTGCGGGTCGATCGGGGCGAGCGGCGGAGCCTGCGACGGGCCGGCGCTCTCGGCGCCGGCGAGCTGCGGGAACAGCAGCGCGGACGCGGCCACGGCGATCAGCAGCGCCCGTGCCCGGCGGGCGCCTCGCGTTGACATCGGACCTCGCGGTCGGTCTGTCGGGGACACAGATCCTCCTCGGCCAAAGAGGTGCGGGGAAAGCGTCACCGGACGGCGACGCCGAGATGCGGTGATTCTGTGCCGGTATGGGCGAAACAAGAGTAATATTGTACTGTCACCGGTCACGTAGAACAAGTGTGCAGGGCTGGCGCGGCGGCGTCACCGGTGCCACCCTCGAAGGGCGAGCCAGGCCGCTTCCACTGCGAGGTGCCCCATGTCGATTCCCGCCAGCCGCGCGCTCGAGACGCCGACCGGAGACACCGTCGTCGTCAAAGCGGACACCGAGACGACCGGCGGTTCGCTGACCGTGCTGGAGTTCCTGGTCGAGGCGAAGAGCGGACCGGCGCTGCACACCCACGCGCGCGACGACGAGCTGTGGTTCGTGCTCGACGGCGAGTTCCGGTTCCGGACCGGCGAGCGGCTGACGCAGGTCTCGGCCGGTGGCCTGGCGTTCGGGCCGCGCGGCACGCCGCACTGCTTCCAGAACGTCGGCGACGCGCCGGGCCGGCTACTGGTCGTCACCACGCCGGCAGGGCTGGAACGGTTCTTCGAGCAGTTCGCCGCGCTCCAGGCGCCGGTGAGCGCCGAGCAGCTCGCCACGGTCGCGCACGCCAGCGGCGTCGACTTCGTCGGCCCGCCCTTAGGGGATACCTGACGGTGTCGGATCCCCTCGAGCCGTGATGTCCAGGGAGGTTGGTCAGCCGGGTGACGGGTGGCTGGTCTCCGATGGCGGAGTGTGGGCGGTGACGATCGCAGAAGTGCGGCCAGGCGGGAAGGACTGAACCGGCGGACACCCCGGATACCGGCGGTCAGCCGCCAGATCCGGCCCACGAGCGCCGGACACCGGGGCGTTCGCCGGACTCCCGGGCGTCACCGCCGCGGCGCACAACAACCGCCCTGGACGCCGCCTCTAGCACGCCGGTAGACCGGGACAAACCCGCCCATTCACCCGCGTTACGATTAGGACACAGTAGTGCAATAGCACATCGCACTGTGTCCGCTCTGATGGTAGATCTGTGCTCTGTGGTGCCGCGGAACGCCCGTGCCGGTCGTGGGTTCCGAGGTGCCACAAGCGTACTGAGCGTCCCGACGCCAGATCCGCGAGCCGGCCGCCCCCCTCGGCTCTGTCACATGTCGAACCAAGGAGGACCAATGCGTGTGCACCGCAAGGCAGGGCGAGTCCTCGCCCTCACCGCCGCCGTCGGGCTGCTGGTCGCAGCCTGTGGCGGCGACGACTCCGGCGGTTCGGGTGATTCCGGCTCCGGCAACGGCGACGGCGGCGACCCGAAGACCTTCATCTTCGGCGCGTCCGACGACCCGAAGACGCTCGACGCCGCCTACGTCTCCGACGGCGAGTCGTTCCGCGTGATCTTCCAGGTGTACGAGACCCTCGTCCAGCTCGAGCCCGGCACCACCGAGGTCGTGCCCGGCCTGGCCGAGGAGTGGGAGGTCAGCGACGACGGCCTCACCTACACCTTCCACCTGCGCGAGGGCGTCTCGTTCCACGACGGCGAGCCGTTCGACGCCGAGGCGGTCTGCTTCAACTTCGACCGCTGGTACAACTTCACCGGCCCCGCGCAGAGCGGCGACGTCACCTACTACTGGCAGACGGTGTTCGGTGGCTTCGCCACCAAGGAGGTCGACTCCGCGCCGGACACCAGCCGCTACCAGTCCTGCGCGGCCACCGACGAGTTCACCGCCACGCTGACGCTGACGGAGCCGTCGTCGGCGCTGCTGGCCGGCCTCGTGCTCCCGGCGTTCTCGATCGCCAGCCCGAAGGCCATCGAGGAGGGCGGCACCGACATCGTCGCGTCCGGCGACTCGTTCACCTACAGCGGCGGCTTCGGCTCCGAGGTCGTGGCCGGCACCGGCCCGTTCCAGTTCGTCAGCTGGGACCGCGGCGAGAGCCTGGTCCTGGAGCGCAACGAGGACTACTGGGGCGACGCGCCCGCGCTGGACGAGATCATCTTCCGGCCGATCGCCGACCCGACCGCCCGCCTCCAGGCGCTGCAGGCCGGTGAGATCGACGCCTACGAGGGCGTCAACGCCGCCGACATCGGCGCCATCGAGGGCAACGGCGACCAGGTCGTCGAGCGCCCGGCGTTCAACGTCGGCTACGTCGGCTTCAACAACAAGCTGCCGATCTTCCAGAACGAGAAGATCCGCCAGGCCATCGCGCACGCGCTGAACCGGCAGGGGCTGCTCGACGCCGCGTACCCGGAGGGCGCCGTCGTCGCCAACCAGTTCCTCCCGCCGGACCAGTGGGGCTACAACGACAGCGTCGAGGGCTACGAGTACGACCCGGACCTCGCCCGTCAGCTGATCCAGGAGTCCGGCGAGACCAACCTGACGCTGGAGTTCTGGTACCCGTCGGACGTGTCGCGGCCGTACATGCCGGACCCGCAGGCCGTGTACGAGTCGTTCGCCGCCGACCTGCAGGCCGTCGGCTTCACCATCGTCCCGAAGACGGTGCCGTGGACGCCCGACTACCTGCAGAACATCCAGGGCGACGGCCTCGGCCAGCTGCACCTGCTCGGCTGGACCGGCGACTACGCCGACCCGGACAACTTCGTCGGCACGTTCTTCCGCCAGGACCGGCCGGAGTTCGGCTTCACCGACCCGACCATCCAGGGCAAGCTGAACGAGGCCCTCGGGATGACCGACCAGGCCGAGCGCGAAACGCTGTACCAGGAGATCAACCAGCTGCTGTACGACTACATCCCTGGCGTTCCGTTCGTCCACAACCAGCCGCTGCTCGCGCTCGCCGGTGACATCACGGGCTACACCCCGTCGCCGGTCAGCCTCGAGTACTTCAAGCTGGTCGACATCGAGGGCTGATCGACACGTGCTGAGATTCATCGTCCGGCGCCTTCTCCTGCTCGTCCCGATCCTGCTGGGTCTGTCGGTCCTGCTGTTCGCATGGGTCCGCGCCCTTCCCGGCGGTCCGGCACAAGCACTGCTGGGAGAACGGGCCACGCCGGAGGCCGTCGCGGCGATCGAATCGCAGCTGGGCCTGGACCGCCCGCTCTGGGAGCAGTACCTCCAGTTCCTGGGGCGGGCCGTCCGGCTCGACTTCGGCGCGTCGCTGCAGACCGGGCAGCCGGTCATCGACGAGATGGTGCGCCGGTTCCCGGCCACCATCGAGCTCGCGCTCGCGGCGCTGCTGATCGCCGTCGCCGTCGGGATCCCGCTGGGGTACCTGGCGGCCCGGCGCTACGGCACCTGGATCGACAGCCTCGCCGTGACGGGGTCGCTGCTCGGCGTGACGATCCCGATCTTCTTCCTGGCGTACATCCTCAAGTACGTCTTCTCGGTCGAGCTCGGCTGGCTGCCCACGGCCGGCCGAGCCGACCCGAGAGCCCGGGCGGAGCATCCCACCGGGTTCTACGTCCTCGACGGCATCGTCACCGGCAACCTGGACGCCAGCTGGGACGCCATCCAGCACCTGATCCTGCCGGCGCTGGCGCTGGCGTCGATCCCGCTCGCGGTGATCGTCCGCATCACCAGGGCGTCGGTCCTCAACGTCGTCAACGAGGACTACGTGCGCACCGCTGAGGCCAAGGGCCTGCTGCCGGGCACCATCACCCGTCGGCACGTGCTGAAGAACGCGATGCTGCCGGTGACGACCGTCATTGGCCTGCAGCTCGGCGTCCTGCTGGCCGGTGCGGTGCTCACCGAGACCGTGTTCGCGTTCGCCGGCGTCGGCAAGTTCATGGCCGACGCGATCGTGCAACGCGACTTCCCGACCATTCAGGGGTTCATCCTGGTCATCGCCGTCGTGTACGTCGTCATCAACATGATCGTCGACCTGGTCTACGGGTTGCTCGATCCGCGGGTGAGGGTCTCATGAGCGTCAACGAGGTGGTCGCCGGCGAGCCGGGCGGACCGGCCCCGGCCCCGACGGAGGCGGCCGCGCGGCCGCCGTCCAGCCTGGGCCGCGAGGCCCTGCGCCGGCTGGTGCGCAACCCGATGGCGGTCGTGGGCATGGCGCTCATCGCCGTCTTCGTCCTGGTCGCGATCTTCGCGCCGCTGATCGCGCCGTACTCCCCCACGGACAACTCCTGGCTGGACCAGGTCCGCCCGGGCCAGTACCCGGGCCCGTCCGCCGAGCACTGGCTGGGCATCGACCCGCTCGGCCGCGACGTGTTCTCCCGCATCATCTACGGCGCGCGCCAGTCGCTGCTGATCGGCGTCGTCGCGCTGGCGCTGGGCGCCATCGCCGGCATCGCGCTGGGCGTGCTGGCCGGCGCGTTCGGCGGCTGGGTCGACACCGTCGTCATGCGCTTCGTCGACATCATGTTGTCGGTGCCCGGCCTGCTGTTCGCCATCGCCGTCGCCGCGATGCTCGGCCAGAGCCTCACCTCGGTGATGATCGCGATCGCCGTGGTGAACGTGCCGATCTTCGCCCGGCTGCTGCGCGGCGAGATGCTCGGGCAGCGCGGCGCCGACTACGTGCTGGCGGCGCGGTCGCTGGGCATCTCGCGCTCGGCGATCGTGTTCCGGCACGTGCTGCCGAACTCGTTCACCCCGGTCATCGTGCAGGGCACGCTGACGCTGGCGCTGGCCATCGTCGAGGCGGCCGGGCTGGCCTTCCTCGGGCTGTCCGGCAGCGACCCGTCGGCGCCCGAGTGGGGCCGCATGCTCACCGACGCGCAGGAGACCCTGACGTCGGCGCCGATGCTGGCGATCTACCCCGGCCTCGCCATCGTCCTCGCCGCGCTCGGCTTCACGCTGGTCGGCGAGTCGCTGCGCGAGGCCCTCGACCCGAAGTTCCGGCGGTGACGGCATGAGCCTGCTCGAAGTGCGCGACCTGTCCGTCACGTTCACCCGGTCCGGCAGCGATCCGGTGCGCGCCGTCGACGGCGTCAGTTTCGACGTCGCCGCGGGCCAGTCCGTCGGCATCGTCGGCGAGTCCGGGTCCGGGAAGTCGGTGACGTCGCTGGCCGTCATGGGGCTGCTGCCGTCGCGCGGCGTCGAGGTGGGCGGCACCGTCACCCTCGACGGCAACGAGCTGACCGACATGGACCAGCGCGCCCTGCGCGACGTCCGCGGCCGCGACGTCGCAATGATCTTCCAGGACCCGATGACGTCGCTGAACCCGGTGGTCACCAACGGCAAGCAGCTGGTCGAGGTGCTCACCCGGCACGCCGGGCTGACCAAGGGCGAGGCGAAGGGCGAGGCGGAACAGCTGCTGCGCCGCGTCGGCATCCCCGACCCGGTGCGCCGCCTCGGCGAGTACCCGCACCAGCTCTCCGGCGGCATGCGCCAGCGGGTCATGATCGCCATCGCGATCGCCTGCCGGCCGAAGCTGCTGATCGCGGACGAGCCGACGACGGCGCTCGACGTCACCATCCAGGCGCAGATCCTCGACCTGCTGCGCACGCTGGTCGCCGAGAGCGGCTGCGGGATGATCATGATCACCCACGATCTCGGCGTCGTCGCCGGACTCTGCGACGACGTCCACGTCATGTACTCCGGCCGCATCGTGGAGTCGGCGGGGACGAAGGACCTGTTCGCCCGGCCGTCGCACCCGTACACCGACGGCCTGCTGCAGTCCATCCCGCGCATCGACGACGACGATCCGGCCGATCTGCTGCACACCATCCCCGGCTCCGCCCGCGACACCGTCGCGTGGGAGCGTGGGTGTGCCTTCCAGCCGCGCTGCGAGCGGGCGGTGGCCGAGTGCCTGTCCGGTCCGCCGCCGGTGACCGAGCTCGGCACGCCGATCGTGCCGCACCCGGTCCGCTGCCTGCGGCCGGTCGGCCAGGACGTGAGCCTGCACGAAGGGAACGTGGCCCGGTGAGCCTGCTCCAAGTCCGTGACCTCGAGGTCCACTTCCCCATCAAGGCGGGGACGCTGTTCCAGCGCACCGTCGGCGCCGTCAAGGCCGTCGACGGCGTCGACCTCGACGTCGAGGCCGGCACGACGTTCGGGCTGGTCGGCGAGTCCGGCTGCGGCAAGTCGACGCTCGGCCGCGCGATCATGCGGCTGACCGAGCCGACGAACGGCTCGGTCACGCTGGACGGCCAGGACATCCTGGCGCTCAGCGAGCGGAAGATGCGCGCCGTCCGCCGCCAGTTCCAGATGGTCTTCCAGGACCCGATGGCCAGCCTCGACCCGCGGCAGAGCGTGGAGTCGATGCTCACCGAGCCGCTGCGGGCGCACAAGTTCCCCGGCGGCTCGGCCGCGCACGCCAAGCGGATCCGCGAACTGCTGGACGTCGTCGGGCTGCCCGAGTCGGTGGTGAACCGGTACCCGCACGAGTTCTCCGGCGGGCAGCGCCAGCGCCTCGGCATCGCCCGCGCGCTGGCCCTGAACCCGTCGCTGATCATCGCCGACGAGCCGGTGTCCGCGCTGGACGTGTCCATCCAGGCGCAGGTCATCAACCTGCTCAAGGAACTGCAGGAACGGTTCTCGCTCACCTACGTCGTCATCGCGCACGACCTCGCCGTCGTCCGGCACATCAGCAAGACGGTCGCCGTCATGTACCTGGGCGGCATCGTCGAGCAGGCGCCGGCCGCCGACCTCTACCGCCAGCCGCTGCACCCGTACACGCGGGCGCTGATGAGCGCGGTGCCGGTGCCCGACCCGAACGTCGAGGAGTCGCGCAACCGCATCCTGCTGCAGGGCGACCTGCCGTCGCCGGCGAACCCGCCGGCCGGCTGCCGGTTCCACACCCGGTGCCCGTGGAAGCAGTCGGCGAAGTGCGACACCGAGCGGCCGGCACTGCGCGAGCTGCCGCTGGTGGCGCCCGGGCACAAGGTGGCCTGCCACTACGCCGAGGACATCCTGTCCGGGAAGCTCGCGCCGCACGAGGTGAAGCCCGAGGAGGTCGCGCTCACGCCCGCGGCCGACGACACCAGCGGAACCGAGACCGCCATCGACACTACTGAGGCGCACGTCGCCGGCGGGCTCACCCCCGGAGGACGTCCCGGTGCCCGCTGACGCCGCCGACGTCCTGGTGATCGGCGCCGGCGTCGTCGGCGCGGCCACCGCCTGGTACGCCGCACGGTCCGGGCGCTCCGTCACCGTCGTCGACCGCGGCTCGGTGGCCGGCGGCACCACCGGCGCCGGCGAGGGCAACATCCTGGTCTCGGACAAGCCTCCGGGCGCCGAACTGGACCTCGCGCTGCTGTCGTCCGGGCTGTGGCGCGACCTGGCGGTCGAGGTCGGCGGGTTCGAGTACGACACCAAGGGCGGCCTGGTGGTCGCGTCGACGCCGGCCGGGTTCGACGCGCTGGTGTCGCTGGCGGCGTCGCAGCGTGACGCCGGGGTCGAGGCCGTGGTCGTGCCGGCCGGTGGGCTGGCCGAGCACGAGCCGCACCTGACGCCGTCGCTGACCGGTGGCGTGCTCTACTCCGGCGACGCGCAGGTCCAGCCGATGCTGGCGGCCGCCCGGCTGCTGCGCGCGGCCCGGGCCAAGGGCGCGTCGGTGCGCACCGGCGTCGAGGTGACGGGGTTCCTGCGCTCCGGCGACCGCGTCGTCGGCGTGCGGACGTCGGCCGGCGACCTGCCCGCGGGCATCGTCGTCAACGCCGCCGGGACGTGGGGCGGCGACATCGCCTCGCTGGCCGGCGTCGACGTGCCGGTGCTGCCGCGCCGCGGCTTCATCCTGGTCACCGAGCCGCTGCCGCGCCTCGTCCGGCACAAGGTCTATGCGGCCGAGTACGTCGCCGACGTCGCCAGCGACGACGCCGACCTGCAGACGTCGCCCGTCGTCGAGGGCACCGAAGCCGGGACGATCCTCATCGGCGCCAGTCGCGAGCGGGTCGGCTACGACCGCACGCTGTCCGTGCGGGTGCTGCGGGCGCTGGCCGCGCAGGCGGTCGCGCTGTTCCCCGTCCTGGCCGGCGTGCAGGTCATCCGCGCCTACCGCGGCTTCCGCCCGTACTGCCCCGATCACCTGCCGGTGATCGGCCCGGACCCGCGCGCGCCCGGCCTCTTCCACGCGTGCGGGCACGAGGGCGCCGGGATCGGCCTCGCCGCCGCCACCGGCCGGCTGATCGCCCAGCTCGTCGACGGCGACCGGCCGGACCTCGACCTGACGCCGTTCCGGCCGGAGCGGTTCGACCCCGCGGAGGCGGCGTGAGCCGGCCGCCCGCCCCAGGTCGCCCTACGGTGCGGCGCCGCTTTGCAATGAGCACCGATACGCACCACCCGGCCTCGGCCACGGCGGCGACCGTCAGATGGGTGAGCGTTCTGAGTCGCCCCGGGTGCATGGTTCCCTCACCCACACGACCGTCCGCCGCGATGAATGAGCGTTTGGTGGTGCCAGAGCGCCACCAAACACTCACCCATCGCGGGCACCCGCCGGCCGCAGCGGGTGGTGCGTATCGGTGCTCATTGCAAAGCGCCGGCCGTACCCTGCCCCACCTGCACGTTCCCGCGGCGGAGCCGAGGAGGCGCCGGTGACCGAGTTCGAGTTCGACGGGCGCGACATCGCGTTCACCGACGGGCAGACCGTCGGCGCGGCGCTGATCGCGGCCGGGGTGCGGTCCTGGCGCACGACCCGGCGCGAGGGCCGACCGCGCGGCCTGTTCTGCGGCATCGGCGTCTGCTTCGACTGCCTGGTGACCATCGACGACGTCCCCAACCAGCGGGCCTGCCTGGCGCCGGCCGCCGCGGACGCGATCGTCCGCAGCCAGGAGGGAGACGGCCGTGGCCACCTCGCCGTATGACGTCGCCGTCGTGGGCGCCGGCCCGGCCGGGCTGGCCGCCGCCGCGGCGGCGCTCGCGGGCGGGGCCCGCGTCGCCCTGATCGACGCGGGGCGGCAGCCCGGCGGCCAGTACTGGCGGCACCGGCCGGGCGACCTGGGTGCGGTCGCCGACCTCCACCACGACCTCGGCACGTTCCGCGGCCTGGTCGCCGGGGCGTCCGGCGCCGTCCGCCACTTCGGCCACCACGTGTGGACGGTGTCCGGCTCGGCCGCCGACGGGTTCGCCGTCCGGTCGCTGGCCGGCGACGCCGAGCACGAGGTGGCCGCCAGGAGCCTGGTACTCGCCCCCGGCGCGTACGACCGGCAGGTCCCGTTCCGCAGCTGGGACCTGCCGGGCGTGTACACCGCCGGGGGCGCCCAGGCTCTGCTCAAGGGCAACGAGGTGCTCGTCGGCCGGCGCGTCGTCGTCGGCGGCACCGGGCCGTTCCTGCTGCCGGTGGCGGCCGGGCTGGCCGCCCGCGGTGCGCGGGTGGTCGGCGTGTACGAGGCCAACGGCCCGGCCGGCTGGGCCCGGCACACCGGCGCGGTGCTGCCGGTCGCGGCCAAGCTGACGGAGGGCGCGGGGTACGCCGCCGCGCTGGCCCGGCGCCGGGTGCCGTTCCACGCCCGCCGGGCCGTCGTCGCGGCGCACGGTGCCGACGCCGTCGAGGCCGTCACCGTCGCGAAGCTGGACCGCGAGTGGCGCGTCGTGCCCGGCTCGGAACGGGTCGTCGAGTGCGACGCCGTCGCGGTCGGCTGGGGGTTCACGCCGCAGTTGGAGCTGCCGCTCGCGCTGGGCGTCGCCACCCGCGTCGACGCCGACGGCTCGCTCGTCGTCGAGGTCGACGAGCACCAGCGGACGTCGGTGCCCGGCGTCTACGTCGCCGGCGAGGCCTGCGGCGTCGGCGGGGCGCCGCTGGCCGTCGTCGAGGGCGAGATCGCCGGGACGGCGGCCGTCGCGGCCGCGACCGGGTCCGGCGTGTCCGCGGTGCCGTCCCGGCTGCGCCGCCGGCGGCGGGCGCTGCGCCGGTTCGCCGCCGCCATGCACGCCGTCCACCCGGTGCGCGACGGCTGGCAGAGCTGGCTCGGCGACGACACGCTGGTCTGCCGGTGCGAGGAGGTGACCGCCGGCGAGGTGCGCGCCGCGGTCGACGACCTCGGCGCGACCGATCCACGGACCGCGAAACTGCTGAGCCGAGCCGGCATGGGATGGTGTCAGGGACGGGTGTGTGGGTACGCCACCACCTGCCTCACCGCGTCGGCCTCGGGATCAGCCTCCGTGTCGGCGCTCGACCTACAGGGGGTGAGCGAACGGCCGATCGCCGTTCCGATCTCGCTCGACCGGCTCGGGGGCGTCTGATGAACGCCTCCGGCGGGCGATGCCGGTCACACTGGACAACAGTGACATTTCACATGTCACTAAGATATTCTTCAGGAAGCACACGACGACGTCCGGCGCCCGGCGGACCGCTCGTCGGTGACTCACTCCGCACCGAACCTGGAAGGCTCATGCATGTCTGACGTCGATCACGCCGTCGGCGCCGCGGCCGAGGCCGCAGCGCCGTTCGAGCAGGCCGGCCGCGTCCGCCGGGCCGACGCTCTCGACGCCGTCGCCGCCGCGCTCGAGGACGACCGCGACGCCATCGTCTCCACCGCCGACACCGAGACCGGACTGGGCGCCACCCGCCTGAACGGCGAGCTCACCCGCACCACGTACCAGCTGCGGCTGTTCGGCGAGGTGCTGCGCGAGGGCTCGTACGCCGAGGCCACCATCGACCACGCCGGCGACACCCCGATGGGCCCGAAGCCCGACCTGCGGCGCATGCTCGTGCCGGTGGGCGTCGTGGGCGTCTTCGGCGCGTCCAACTTCCCGCTCGCGTTCAGCGTGCCCGGCGGCGACACCGCGTCCGCGCTCGCGGCCGGCTGCCCCGTCGTCGTCAAGGCGCACCCGTCGCACCCCGAGACCAGCCGGCGCACCTTCGCCGCCATGCGGGCCGGGCTGGCCGAGGCCAAGCTGCCCGAGGGCACGCTCGGCCTGGTCGAGGGCCTCGAGGCCGGCACCGCGCTGGTCCAGCACCCCGACGTCCGCGCCGTCGGCTTCACCGGGTCGACCCGGGGCGGCCGGGCGCTGGCCGACCTCGCCGCCGCGCGGCCGCAGCCGATCCCGTTCTACGGCGAGCTCGGCAGCCTGAACCCGCTGGTCGTCACGCCCGAGGTGGCGCACGGCCAGGCGCAGGAGTTCGCCGCCGGGTACGTCGGCTCGATCACCATGGGCGTCGGCCAGTTCTGCACCAAGCCGGGGCTGCTGTTCGCACCCGCGGGCGCCGACGAGCTGCGGGCCGCGCTGGGCGCGAAGCTGGCCGAGGTGCCGGCCGGGCGCATGCTCAACGACTCCATCCGCGACGCCTACCAGGCCGAGACCGAGCGTCGGCGCGCCGACGACCGGCTGCGCACGCTCGGCGACGGCCAGGGTGACGACCCCGCGCTCGGCCGCCCGGCGCTGTTCTCCGTCGCCGCCGCCGACCTCGACGCCGAGCTGCTCGAGGAGTGCTTCGGCCCGACCGCGCTGGTCATCGAGTACCGCGACGCCGACGAGCTGCTGGCCGCGCTGGAGCGCCTCGAGGGCCAGCTGACCGCCACCATCCACGCCGGCGACGGCGAGACGGCGCTGGTCGGCCAGCTGCACACCGCACTGAGGCAACGGGCCGGCCGGCTGCTGTTCGGCGGCTTCCCGACCGGCGTCGCCGTCACGTGGGCCATGCAGCACGGCGGGCCGTACCCGTCGGCCAGCCTCAGCACGCACACCTCCGTCGGGCCCACGTCGATCCGCCGCTGGCTGCGTCCGATCTCGTACCAGAACGCGCCCGAGCACGTGCTGCCCGAAGAGCTCCGAGAGGCCGACCCGGGCATTCCGCGGCGAGTGGACGGCATTCTGAAGACCTAGATTTTCGCGCTCAGTCCTGTTCGTCCCGTTCTCCACACATGAGTGAAATGTTATATAGTATAGAAATGGAGCCTCACATGAACGGTCGTGAAAAGCCTTGGCACGGCGTTCTGGTTGCCACCCCCACGTTCTTCCGTGACGACCTTTCGGTCGACTTCGACAGGTACGCCGAGCACGTCCGCTGGCTGGCCGACAACGGCATCGACGGCGTGTGCCCGAACGGCTCGCTCGGCGAGTACCAGGTGCTGACCCCGGAAGAGCGGGCCACCATGGTGAAGGTCGCCATCGAGAACGCACCCGAGGGCTTCACGGTGATGCCCGGCGTCGGGGCCTACGGCTCCCGTGAGGCACGGGGCTGGGCCGAGCAGGCCGCCGAGGCCGGCGCCCAGGTGGTCATGGCACTGCCGCCGAATGCCTACCGTGGCGACGACCGTTCGGTCATCGATCATTTCCGCGAGATCGCGAAGGTCGGCATTCCGGTGTCGGCGTACAACAATCCCATCGACACCAAGATCGACCTGAAGCCGGCGCTACTCGCCGAGTTGTACAACGAAGGTCTCATCGTCGGCGTCAAGGAGTTCACGGGCGAGTCGCGCCGCTCGTACCAGATCGCCGAACTGGCGCCCGGCCTCGACATCCTCATCGGCACCGACGACTCCATCGTCGAGGTCGGCCTGGCCGGCGCCAAGGGCTGGATCTCCGGCTACCCGAGCGTCTTCCCGCAGGCCTGCGCGCAGATCTACCACGCGGTGCTGGCGCACGACCTCGACACCGCGCTGCCGATGTACCGCGACCTGCACGCGCTGCTGCGCTGGGATTTCAACACCGAGTTCATCCAGGCGATCAAGCTGTCGATGGACGTCATCGGCCGCAACGGCGGTCCGGTGCGGCCGCCGCGCCAGCCTATGCTGGCCGAGGACGCGGCGACCGTGCGCGAGCTGACCGCCAAGGCCGCCGAGAAGTACTCCTGACGGTCGAGGGAGCACGCCGATGCGATCCAAGCGCATCTTCCACACCGTGGAATCGCACACCGAGGGAATGCCGACGCGCGTCGTGACGGGCGGCGTCGGCACCTTCCCGGGCGCCACCATGGAGGAGCGGCGCCAGTGGTTCATCACGCACTCCGACCACCTGCGGCGGCTGCTGATGTTCGAGCCGCGCGGGCACTCCGCCATGAGCGGTGCGATCCTGCAGCCGCCCATCCGGTCCGACGCCGACTGGGGGGTCGTCTACATCGAGGTGTCCGGGTGCCTGCCGATGTGCGGGCACGGCACCATCGGCGTCGCCACCGTGCTGGTCGAGACCGGCATGGTCGAGGTGACCGAGCCCGTCACGACGATCCGGCTGGACACCCCGGCCGGGCTCGTGGTCTGCGAGGTCGCCGTCCGCGACGGCGCCGCCGAGGCCGTCACCATCCGCAACGTCCCCGCCTACACCGACCGCCTCGACGCGAAGGTCGACGTCCCCGGCTGGGGCGCCGTCACCTACGACCTCGCCTACGGCGGCAACTTCTACGCCATCCTCGACGCCGGCCAGCTCGGCCTGCGCGTCGACGTCGCCCAGAAGGACCAACTGCTCGCCGCCGGGCTGGCCGTCATGGACGCCATCAACGCCGCCGACGCCCCCGTGCACCCGGAGAACCCGGAGATCAACGTCTGCCACCACGTCCAGCTGGTCGACCCCGGCTCGGACGCCCGCCACTCCCGGCACGCCATGGCGATCCACCCCGGCTGGTTCGACCGCTCACCCTGCGGCACCGGCACGTCGGCGCGTATGGCCCAGCTCTTCACCCGCGGTGAACTGCCGCTCGACACCGACTTCGTCAACGAATCCTTGATCGGCAGCCGATTCGTCGGCCGTCTCGTCGGCGAGTCGAGCGTCGGAGACCTTCCCGCGGTGATACCTACAGTCACCGGCCGCGCTTGGCTGACTGGAACGGCACAATACTTCCTCGACCCGGCAGATCCCTTTCCCGAGGGCTTTCTCCTTTAGGGTTGAAGAGGTGGGATATCTCGCTACAACGCGACGTCGCGGTGACATTCGGCCGCCGTGCAACACCGGAGGGACCACAGATGGCTGAACTGCGGCAGTTGGCTCTGCCGTCCTTCGCACGGCGGATGAGCGTCAGAGAAGAGGTCGCCGACGCCTTGCGTGGCGCCATCGTGTCCGGGGAGATGAAACCCGGCGAGCTGTACTCCGCCCCCGGGCTGGCCGAGCGCTTCGGCATCTCCGCCACCCCCGTCCGCGAGGCGATGCTCGACCTCGTCAAGCAGGGCCTGGTCGAGGTCGTGCGCAACAAGGGGTTCAAGGTCACCGACATGTCGGAGACCGACCTCGACCAGATCACCCAGATCCGCGAGCTGCTCGAGCCCCCCATCGCCGCCCAGGCCGTCTCGTCGATCTCCGCGCAGGAGCTCGCGCACCTGCGCAACCTCGCCTCGGCCATCGTCGACGCCGCCGCCGCGGGCGACCTCATCAGCTACATCGGCGCCGACGTCGAGTTCCACGTCCGGCTGCTCTCCGCCAGCGGCAACCAGCGCCTCGTCCGCATCGTGCAGGAGCTGCGCGCCCAGACCCGCCTCTACGGCCTGTCGTCGCTGGCCTCCTCCGGGCGGCTCGTGGCCAGCGCGCGCGAGCACCTGCAGATGTGCGACCTCATCGAGGCCGGCGAGGCGGAGCAGCTGCAGGAGCTCATGCGCACCCACATCGGGCACATCCGGCGCGAATGGGCCGGCCGCGAGGACTAGCGTCGGCGCGGGCCCTGGATGAGAGGGCTCTCATCCAGGGCTCATCGGCAGCTCAGACAGCGGCGAGAGGCTCGCTGCCGCACCGGCGGTGCCGACGAACCCCGCCGGAGCCCGGGCCCTCCCGGAGCACGAGGCCTCGAGCCACCGGACGACTCCCCCTTCGGCCGCGGCTCAGGCCTCGCGCTGCGTCCGGCGCCGCTTCCCACTGACGCTCGGCGCCGGCTGTGACGCCCCGACCCGCCCGCCACTCTCGGTCACCACCCCCCGCGCCCAGTCCCGCGCCCAGTCCCGCCCGCGCCGTTCTCGGCCGCCACCCCACGCCCGGCTCCACCCTTGGCGACGCGCCGCTCTCGGCCGCACCCCGGACGCCCCTTCCCGCCCGCACCGCTCGGGCACCACCCCACCCCTCACTGCCCAGTCGCCGCCCCGCGCCCCGTCCCGCCCGTGCCGTCGCCCAGCACCGCACCCGAACCCGCAGCAGCCGGCACACCACCGGCGACCCCTCGGCTCGGTGCGCCGGCGACACGCGAGCGAACCCCGAGCCGCCGAGGTCGCCGCCGCCGCGGCAGTCGCCGGCCACCCTTGACGCCCGTTTCGTCCGGTCAGTACCATGTCACATCTTTCCACGCTGTTACCGCTAACAGCGTTCGCTCGGAACGACTCCGAACCCCGTCGGACTCCGCATTTCCCCGGACAAGGAGAACCACATGAACAAGGACCTGTCCCGGCGCACCGTTATCCGCCTGGGGGCCCTGGCGGCCGCGGCACCGGCCGTCGGCACCATGGCGGCCGGCAGCGCCGGTGCCGCGCCCGGCAGCGCCTCCGCGGCAACCGCGGCCAACGCGGCGGCCAGCCAGCCAAACCTCCCGATCGCCGACAGCTGGCAGGTGCGCCCGTTCACGCTGAGCCAGGTGACCCTCGGCGACAGCGTCTTCAAGGAGAAGCGGAACCGGCTGCTCAACTACGCCCGCGAGTACGGCCCGAGCGTCGTCAACGGCGTGCGCGACGACCAGCGCGGGCCGGACCGCATGCTGCGCAGCTTCCGCGTCACGGCCGGACTGGACCACAAGGGCGTGAACCCGATCGGCAGCTGGGAGTCGCCCGACGGCAACCTGCGCGGCCACTTCAGCGGGCACTTCCTGACGCTGCTGGCGCAGTCGTGGGCGTCGACCGGTGAGCAGATCTTCAAGGACAAGCTCGACTACATGGTCGAGGCGCTGGGCGAGTGCCAGGACGCGTTCGCGGCGCTGGCGGCCCGGCCCACGCCCAGGGTCGAGGGGCGGCACGGGACGGCGATCCGGTTCACCGGCACCCCGAACGGCCACATCACCGGCGACGCCGACTTCATCCGGCTGCCGGAGGGCATCGTCAGCGGCCTGACCGACTTCACCGTCGCCGCGTGGGTGAAGTCGGCCGTGCGCGACGACAACGCCCGCGTGTTCGACTTCGGCCACCCGGGCGACGCCGCGTCGGACTCGCTGTCGCGGATGTACCTGACGGTGCACAACGACACCGGCCCGCGGTTCGCCATCACGACCGGCGGCGCGGCGGCGGAGCAGCGCGTCCAGGCGACGACGGCGCTGACGGCGGGCCAGTGGGCGCACGTCGCGATCGTCAAGTCCGGCAGCACCGGCACCCTCTACGTCAACGGGGTCGCGGCGGGCAGCGGCGAGCTGACGCTGTCGCCGTCCGACCTGGGCAGCACGCCGGCCAACTGGCTCGGGCGGGCCCAGTTCCCGCAGGTCAACATCAAGTTCCTGAACGGCCTGATGGACGAGTTCCAAATCTTCGGCCGCGGCCTCGACGCCGCCGAGGTGGCGGCCGTCGCCGCCGATCCGGCGTCGGCGAGCGCCGACGTCGCCTGGTACCGCTTCGACGAAGCGCCCGGCCCGGTGGTCACCGACTCGTCCGGACGTGGCCGCCACGGCGAGTTCCTCGGCGCGACGGACGGGCGCCGGCACCCGGGCTTCCTGTCGGCGTACACCGAGGCGCAGTTCATCCGGCTCGAGGAGTTCACCACCTACAGCGGCACCGGCATCTGGGCGCCGTACTACACGCTGCACAAGATCATGCGCGGCCTCATCGACGCGTACCACCTGGCTGGCAGCGAGCGGGCGCTGGAGATCGTCACGAAGATGGGCGACTGGGTGCACAGCCGCCTGTCGCGGGTGCCGCGCGAGAACCTCAACCGCATGTGGTCGCTGCACATCGCCGGCGAGTTCGGCGGCTCGAACGAGAACCTCGCCCACCTGGCCGCCATCGACACCGACCCGGAGCGCAGCGCCAACCACCTGGCCGCGGCGAAGGCGTTCGACAACCGGCGGACGGTGTTCCCGGCGGCGCTCGAGGACCGCGACGTGCTCACCGGCATCCACGTCAACCAGCACGTGCCGCAGTTCACCGGCTACCTGCGCATCTACGAGCAGGACACCGAGGCCAACGCCGAGTACTTCACCGCGGCGGACAACTTCTGGCACATGATCATCCCGCACCGGATGTTCAGTCACGGCGCGGCCGGCGGCCAGTACGGCGCCGCACCCGGGCGGCCCGAGAACACCAACCCGGAGCTGTTCCAGCCGCGCGGCGACATCTCCGAGTCGCTGCACTACCAGGCCGCGACGGCGGGGACGACCAGCGGCGGCGGCGAGACCTGCTCGTCGTACAACCTGCTGAAGCTGACCCGGAACCTGTACTTCCACAACCCCGACCCGGCGTACATGGACTACTACGAGCGCGGCCTGACGAACCACATCCTCGGCTCGCGTCGCGACAACGACAGCGCCAGCGACCCGCAGGTGACGTACTTCCTGCCGGCCCACCCGGGCGCCACCCGCGGCTTCGGCAACAACGGCACCTGCTGCGGCGGCACCGGCATGGAGAACCACACGAAGTACCAGGAGACGATCTACGCGCAGTCGGCGGACGCCTCAACTCTGTACGTCAATCTGTACATCGCGTCAACACTGGACTGGGCGGAGAAGGGGTTCACCGTCACGCAGGTGACGGACTTCCCGCGGCAGGAGTCGACCTCGATCACGGTCGACGGCAGCGGCCCGCTCGCGGTCAAGCTGCGGGTGCCGGTCTGGGCGCGGCGCGGCTTCACGGTGACGGTGAACGGCGCCGCCGTCGACGCCGCGGCCGAGCCGGGGACGTACCTGACGCTGGACCGGACGTGGGCGCCGGGCGACCGCATCGACGTCGCGATGCCGTTCGGCCTGCACACCGAGCGCGCACTGGACGACCCGGCGGTCGAGAGCATCTTCCACGGCCCGCTGGTGCTGCCGGCGCTGAACCGGTCGCGGGACTGGCGGCAGTTCACGTTCTACCCGTCGCTCAAGCTCGACGGCGATCTGGCGGCGGCCGTCGAGTCGCTGGACGAGCCGAACTTCTTCGCCACGCACGAGCACACGCTGCGCCCGCTGTACGTCGGCATCAACGACGCGCACCACGTGTACTACAAGCGGGTGGAGCCGAAGGTCGTGTTCGGCTCCGTCGACTCGGGTGTCTCGAACGAGGCCCGCGACGACGACGGCGACAGCTTCCTCGACAAGGTCTGGGCGGCCGCGCCGTTCGCCAGCCACGGCCTGTTCGTCCGCCGCGTCGAAGAGGTGTCGTCGCAGTGGCAGGCGGCCGGCCGGTTCACCCGCCGCGAGCGCCAGGACGTCCTCGTCGCCGCGGCTCAGGCGCAGAAGGATCTGCGGGCCGGCTGACGCCGCCCGCCGCGGGCCGAGAGGCCCGTCCGCAGCGAGGTGCGCCGGCCCGGGACCGCAGCCCGGGCCGGCGCACCTCGATCGGGCCCGGCCACGGCAGCGGTACTGGCACGGCCCGCGAGCCGATCCAGCACAGCGGCGACTCGACCGGTACCCCTCGGACCAGGGCCCGGCCGCGGGAGCCGTACCGGCACGACCCGCAAGCCGATCCAGCACAGCGGCGACCCGACCGGCGCGCCCTCGAACCAGGGCCCGGCCGCGGCAGCCGTACCGGCACGACCCGCAAGCCGATCCAGCACAGCGGCGACCCAACCGGTACCCCTCAGACCACGGCCCGGCCACGGGAGCCGTACCGGCACGGCCCGCCAGCCGATCCAGCACAGCGGCGACCCAACCGGTACCCCTCAGACCACGGCCCAGCCACGGCAGCCGTACCGGCACAACCCGCCAGCCGATCCAGCACAGCCGACCCACCAGGCGCGCCTCGTCAGACCTCGTCAGACCTCGGCGCCGAGCAGGGCGAGCACCCGGCGGTACGTCTCGTCGACGGCGCCGGTGGGGGCCGGGACGGCGACGGCGCGTGGCCGCCGCGCCACGTAGGCCGTCAGCCGGTCGTACAGGGCCGCGACCTCGTCCGGCTCGTCCTGCGGTGCGCCGGGAGCCGTACCAGCACGATCGGCGAACCGTCGTAGTACAGCCGCCCGGTCGTCGGTCAGCACCAGTTCGTGGAACGCCGCCCCGGCCTGCGCCGCCACCGCCTCGAGCTCCTCCAGGAACCCGGGCCGGGCCACGAGCTGAGGAACGACGACGTCGTGGCCGGCCCGCAGGTGGGTGCGCGCCGCGGCGACGGCGACCGCGCGAGCCAGCAGCCCCGCGGCGCCGGGGTCGTCGCGCCAGCCGCCGATGAGGTCGCGGACCCGGTCGACGTCGAGATTCAGGGTCAGCGGGTGATCGGCGGCGTAGCGCAGGGCCAGCGTCGACTTGCCGGCCGCCGGCGGGCCGTTGAGCACGATCAGCCGCGGCGTCACCGTCCGTACGCGGCGACGAACACGTCGGCGGCGCGCTCGGCCAGCACGTCCAGCTCGTCGGGCGGCGGCACGGCGGCGGTGCCGGCGAACATCATCCGGTTCATCGGCTTGTACATGACCAGTCCGGCGAGGTGGTACGCCGCCAGGGTGGGGTCGTCGAGCTCGCGCAGCAGGCCGCGCGCGGACATGCGCTCCAGCGCGTCGCCGAGCAGCACCAGCGACGGGTGGAAGGCGCGCTCCCACCAGGTGCCGGAGACGTCGGGGAAGCGGTCGGCCTCGGCGATGACCAGTCGGCGCAGCTGCAGCACCTCGGGCCGGCTGAGGCTCCGCAGCAGTTGCCGCCCGACGTCGCGCACGGCGGTGCGCACGTCGGTGGCGTCGTCGAGCGTCGCGTACACGGCGGCCAGCCGGTCGCCGAGGGTGTCGGTGCGCCCGGCGATGATCTCGGCGAACAGGTGCTCCTTGTCGGCGAACTGCTTGTAGACGGTCTGCTTGGAGACCGCGGCCTTCGCCGCCACCTGGTCCATGCTGGCGCCGATGTAGCCGTGCTGGAGGAACACCTCCGTGGCCGCCTCGACGATGGCTCGCCGCTTGCGTGCCGTGCGGCCTTCCTCAACGTCCTCGAGAACCATGCCTTCTCCTCACTCCCGCATCAGAGAGTACTAGACAGTTCCGTACTCGTGTGAGTACTGTACCGTCTAGTTCCAAGCCACCACGAGATTCGGGAGCACGAGATGAGCACGGTCACTTCCAAGGACGGCACCACCATCGCGTTCGACACCTACGGCGAGGGCCGGACGCTGATCATGATCGACGGCGCCACCGGCTACCCCGCGATCAACCCGCTGAACGCCGAGACCGGCAAGCTGCTGGCCGACGGATTCCGCACCGTCACCTACGACCGCCGCGGCCGCGGCAACAGCACCGACACCGCCCCGTACGCCATCGAGCGCGAGATCGAGGACCTCGCCGCGCTGGTCGACGCCACCGGCGGCGGCCCGGCCGTGCTGTTCGGCTGGTCGTCCGGGGGTGTGCTGGCGCTCGACGCAGCCGCGTCCGGCCTGGTGCCGGTCAGCCACGTCGCCGCGTTCGAACCGCCGTTCGTCGTCGACGACGTCCGCCCGCCGCTGCCGTCCGACTACGTCGAGCGTCTCGACGCCGCCAACGCGGCCGGCCGGCCCGGCGACGCCGTCGAGCTGTTCATGACAGCCGCCGCCGGCATGCCGCCCGAGGCCGTGGAGGGTATGCGGCACAGCGACTTCTGGCCGGTCATGCTCGGCATCGCGCCGACCATCGCCTACGACGGCCGCATCATGGGCACGACAATGTCCGGCAACCCGCTGCCGGCCGACCGGTGGACGTCCGTCGACGTCCCCGTGCTGGTCATGCACGGCATCGACACGTGGCCGGCGCTGATCCCCGGCCCGCGTGCGGTGGCCGAGCTGCTGCCGACGGCCACGCTGCAGCCGGTGCCGGGCGAGAACCACGCCACCACCCCCGAGGTGCTGGCGCCGGCCCTGCGCGCGTTCGTCGAGGGGGCCTGACATGGGACGCATCGTCGTGACGGAGTTCAGCAGCCTCGACGGCGTCGTGCAGTCGCCGGGCGGCGGCGAGGACTTCAAGTACGAGGCCTGGAGCTTCGACTTCGACAGCGGCGAGGAGGGCGAGCAGTTCAAGGTCGACGAGGCGCTCGGCGCCGAGGCGCTGCTGCTCGGCCGTGTGACCTACGACGGGTTCGCCGCCGCCTGGCCGCAGGAGGAGGGCGAGCTCGCCGACAAGTACAACGGCATGCGCAAGTACGTCGTGTCGTCGACGCTGACCGAGCCGACGTGGAACAACACGCAGGTCATCAGCGGCGACATCGCCACCCAGGTGGCGAAGCTCAAGGACGAGGTCGACGGCGAACTGCAGGTGGCCGGCAGCATCCGGCTGGCGCAGGAGCTGCTCGAGCACGACCTCGTCGACGAGCTGCACCTGATGACGTACCCGGTGCTGCTCGGCCACGGCCGCCGGCTGTTCGGCGAGACCACCGACCGCACGCGGTGGCGGCTCACCGAGTCGCGGACCGTCGGCGAGGGCGTCCTGATCACCCTGTTCGAGCGGAACCGCGGTTAGTGTGACGCGTACGATGCGGCTCATGCCACACACCCCGGACGCCCCTGCCGGCTCGCTGGCCGCCGCCGAGACCGAGTTGCAGCGGGCCCAACTGGCAGGCGACGTCGTCGCGCTGGACTCCCTGCTGCACGCCGACGTCGTCTACGTCGCCCCCGATGGCGGCACCTTCAGCAAGTCACAGGACCTGGAGTCGCACTCCTCCGGGCAGCTGCGGCTGACGAGGCTGGAACAGCGCCAGGGCAGCGCTCGTCAGTTCGATGCGGCGGGGGTCACGCGGGCGTGGGTCAGCATCGCGGGCCTCGCGGGCGGCCAGCCGTTCGAGGCCGAGATGGTCTACACGCGCACCTGGCTGTTCCACGACGGCGGGTGGCGGGTCGTCCAGGCACAGGGCGCGAGCATCCCGAACCGGCAGGCGTGAGCACGGCCCGCTTAGAGTGGGTTCCATGAGCGACGACCCGGTCGGTGTGGTGACACGCTGGGAGAACGCGGGCGGCGAGTGGCGCGTCGTCGCCCGCACGGCGGCGGGCGTCACCGTCGCCCTGTGCCGCTGCGACGGCGGCGAAGAGGTCGACCGCTTCACGTCGGCCGACCCCGCCCTACTGCGGTTCGTCGCCGGCCGCGACTGAGCCGCCTGACAGCGCCCGCAGCGGCGCCGTCAGCCGGTCGGCCAGGTCGGGGTCGACGTGGCGGGCCTCGGCCAGCAGCGCCTCGGTCGCGACGGCGAACGCGCGGCGCAGCGCCGGGTCGTCGAGGGCGCCGACGAGCGAGCCGGCCAGCGGCGCCGTCACGGACTCGGGCAGGGCGTCGACGCCGCGGCCCTGGTGGGCGGGGAGGTCGTGGCGCAGGCAGGCCAGCGCGACGACCTGGTCGCGCAGGCCGTTGATCATGTACAGCGCCTGCCAGGCCCGGCCGCGCTCGATGCTGGACCGCGCGTGCAGCGCGTACAGCCAGCCCATCCCGACCAGCCCGCCGGCCGCCGGCGGCGTCGCGGCCGGGACGTCGCGGGCGGCGCCGAACAGCAGCCGGAAGGTCGGGGCGATGGCGCCGAACTCCGCGGCCGGCGCGAACGCGATGTCCACCTGCAACGTGCTGGCCAGCAGGAACACCCGGTAGATGGTGCCGCCGCGCGGGGAGTCGAGGTGCGCGACCGCGCCGTGGCGCTGGCACATGACGGCGGTCCAGTCGGCCATCACCGCGGCCTGGTCGGCGCCGTCGGCCAGGCCGAACGCGAGGTCGATGTCGGACCAGTCGTCCTCGGCGCCGCGCGCCGCCGACCCGGTGAGCGCGGCGCCGTCGATGCGGTCGTCGGCGCGGGCGGCGCAGACCAGGGCGTCGCGGAGCGCCGAGCGCTCGTCCGGGGTGAACACGACCGGCCAGCCTACGTCAGCCGAACACCCAGCCCCCGTCGACGGTGAGGACCTGGCCGGTGACGAACGCGCTCTCGTCGCCGGCGAGGTAGACGAAGGCGCCGGCGACGTCGGCCGCGGTCCCCCGTCGCTTCAGTGCCTGCACGGCGGTGATCTGCTCGAACACCGCGTCGGGGTCGGGCTCGAGCGCCTCCTCGTGCTCGGTGCGGATGGCGCCGGGCATGACGGCGTTGACGCGGACGCCGTCGGGGCCGGCCTCGCGCGCCAGCGCCCGGGTGAGCCCGATGATGCCGGCCTTGCTGGCGGTGTAGTGCAGCGCGCCGGCCTGTCCGGTGCGGGCCATGACGCTGCTGACGGTGATGATCGAGCCGCGGCCGCCGGCGACGAGGTCGGGGTACGCGGCGCGGGCCAGCAGCCAGCTGCCGCGCAGGTTGACGGCGAAGACGCGGTCCCAGTCGGCGACGCTGATGTCGCGCCACGACGACTGCGCCGACAGCGCGGCGTTGGCGACGACGATGTCGAGCGGGCCGAGGTGGGCGCGGGCGCCGTCGACCAGCTCCTGGACGGCGCCGGGGTCGGCGAGGTCGGCCGCCAGCGCGACCGCCTTCGTGCCGGCCGTGCGCAGCTCGGCCGCGAGCTCCTCGGCCTGTGCGGCCATGTCGGCACGCGGCTCGTAGCCCAGCGCGACGGACGCGCCCTCGGCGGCGTACGCTCGGGCCACCGCCGCGCCGATGCCACGGGACGCGCCCGTCACCAGCGCCACCCGTCCGGCCAGCCGACCCTCGTCCACTCGTCACCTGTTTCATCAGATGCAACGGTCGGTTCGAATTCTCAGACCAGGGACGCGCCGTGTCAACCGGAACGGCCGCATCGCGGTCGTCCGGCGGCGTGCGGACGGGCTACCGGGTGAGCTCGTCGACCGCCTCGACGGCGGCGTCGACCTGGTCAGGGGTCGTGACGATGCTGGTGCCGAACCGGACGTAGGTCTCGCGGTACGGCGTCAGGGAGGCGACGATGCGTGCGTCGCGCAGCTGCCGGACCAGCTCGGACGGGTCGCCGCGGGCGACCTCGACACAGACCAGCCCGGCCGACAGCCCGGGGTCGCGCGGCGTGACCAGCCGGACGCCACCGACGTCGGCCAGGCCGTCCTTGAGGCGCGTCGCCAGTTCCTGCGTGCGCGCGGCGACGCGGTCGGGCCCGATGGCCTGGTGGAACGCGAACGCCTCGGTGGCGGCCCAGCGGTGCTCGAACGCCTGGTAGCCGCCGGGGGTGTTGCCGACGCCGAACGGGCTGGGCTGGTCGTCGCCGGAGAACCAGTTGACGAAGCTGGGCGCGGTGAACGACGGGATGGTCGGCGCGACCGCGACCCCCGCGCCCGCCGCGGCCCAGACCAGGCCGGTGCCGCGCGGGCCGAACAGCCACTTGTGCGTGCCCGACACGAACACGTCGCAGCCGAGGTCGCCGGGCTGCGCGGCGTCGGCGCCCAGCCCGTGGACGGCGTCGAGCACCAGGATCGCGCGGTCGGCGTCGGCCCGGCCGGCGTTGGCCGCGGCGACGGCGTCGGCGATGGCGCGCACCGGCAGCTTCACTCCGGTGCTCGAGTGCACCCACGTCAGCGCGACGACCCGCGTGGCCGGCCGGATGGCCGCCGCCAGCCGTCCGGTCACCTCGTCCGCCGACGCCGCGGCGGGGTCGTCGTAGAGGGCGACCTGCTCGACCTCGGCGCCGGCTCGGGCGGCCGCCAGCCGCAGCGCCTCGTGCGTGGAGTAGAAGTCGTGGGTGGTGGTGAGGACGTGGTCGCCGGGGCGCAGCGCGAGCCCGTGGTAGACGAGGCCGAGCCCCATGGTCGTGCTGCCGGTCAGCGCGATCGCGGCCGCGTCGACCCCGAGGTACCCCGCGGCGGCCGCCCGCACCTCGTCGTCGTGTTCCACCTCCCCTCGACGGCCGCCGCAGGGTCCGCCTCGAGCGCGTCGCGCCACCGCTCGACGGCGGCCCGCACCGGCGCCGGGTGGCTGGCCAGCACGTACGCGGCGAAGTGGGCCAGCTCGGGGTCGAGCGCGAACTGGCCGCGCACCACCTCCCAGTCGGTGAGGTCGAGCTCCGCGAGCGACGGCGGCGAGGTGGCAGCGGCCGGCTGCCCGGGGTGGTCGTGCTCGCCGGAGGTACAGCCCACCAGCAGCGCCGGCGCACCAGCCAGCACCGTTCGTCGCCGCAGCCGCGCGCCCGCCATGACGCGACGCTACTCCCAGCCCCGGACACGATCACCTCGGTCTGCGAGCAAAATTCACCACAATTCGCAATGGTGACGACACGCGCCGGACGGCAGGCTGCCTGAACCGGTTCCCGATGCGAGGAGTCCCCGTTGATCGCACGCAGAGTCACGGCCGGCCTGCTCGGCGCGTTCACCGTGGCGGCGTTGCTGCCCGCGGCGGCTGCCGCCCAGTCACCGACCGCTGGACCGCCACCCGCTGACGCCACGGCCGGGGAGCAGCCCGCCCCGCTCGTCGCCACCGAGGGCGAGGGGACCGGGCTGTGGGTGGTCGAGCTCGCCGAGCCGTCGCTGGCGACGTACGCCGGCGACGCCGCCGGGCTGGCCCCGACCAGCCCGCAGGTCACCGGAGCGCCGCGGCTGGACGTCGACGCACCGGCCAGCCGCGCGTACCTCGCTCACCTGGAGGACGGCCAGGACGACCTGCGCGCCGGCATCGACGACGCCCTTGACCGCGAGGTCGAGGTGGCCTTCGAGTACCGCGCCGTGGTCAACGGCCTGGCCGTACGGGTCGACGACGACGAGGCGGAACGGCTGACGCGGCTTCCGGGTGTCGCCGCCGTCTACCGCGACGTCGAGCGCGAGCCGCTCACCGACGTCAGCCACGAGCTCATCAACACCCCGAGCGTCTGGGACGGCGCGACCGGCAGTGACGCCGGGACCCGCGGCGAGGGCGTCCTGGTCGGCGTCATCGACAGCGGCATCAACCCCGGGCACCCGTCGTTCGCGGCCACGGGCGGCGACGGCTACACGCCGGCCAACCCGTTCGGCACGGGGAACTACGTGGGCGTCTGCGCGCCGGAGCACCCCGACCACGAGGACATCTGCAACGACAAGCTGGTCGGCGCGTGGAACTTCCACCCCAGCGCGCCCGATGCCCGCGACGACGACGGTCACGGCAGTCACACGGCGAGCACGGCGGCCGGCAACGTGCACGAGGCGACCGCCACCATCGGCAACGGCACCTTCACGCGGACGGTGCAGGGCGTCGCGCCGCACGCGAACGTCATCTCCTACCTCGTCTGTTCGCCGTCGTGCCCCGGCACCAGCAGCGTCGCCGCCGTCGAGCAGGCCATCGCGGACGGCGTCGACGTGCTCAACTACAGCATCAGCGGCTCCGACGACCCGTGGAACGACATCGTCGACCTCGCGTTCCTGGAGGCGTTCAACGCCGGCGTCTTCGTCGCGGCGTCGGCCGGCAACGACGGCCCCGGCGAGAGCACCGTCGCGCACAGCGGCCCCTGGAACGCCGCCGTGGCCGCGACCACCACCTATCGGGCGTTCGCGAACACCGTCGACGTCGTCGGCCCGGTTCCGGTCCCGGACGGGCTGACCGCGCTGCCCGCCGTTCCGGGCAGCGGCCCGGCGCCCGCGGCCGACCTGGAGGCGGAGCTGCGCGACGCTGCCGTCGTCGCGCCGGGCAACGCGGCCGGCTGCGCGTCGTTCGCGGCGGGGACGTTCGACGGCGCGCTGGCGCTGATCGACCGCGGCGACTGCGACTTCTCCGTCAAGGTCACGAACGCGGCCTCGGCCGGCGCCGTCGCGGTGCTGGTCGCCAACAACGTCGCCGGCCCGCCGACCGCCATGGGCGCGCTGGAGGACACCACGATCCCGGCGCTGATGGTCGAGCAGCGCTCCGCCGCCGCACTACGCGCCGCCGGCGCCGTGCTCACCGCCCGCGTCAACGCCGCCACCACGCTGATCGAGAACCACGACTGGCAGGACCTCGTCGAGGGGTTCAGCTCCCGCGGGCCGAGCCGGCTCGACCTGCTGGCGCCGAGCTTCGCCGCGCCGGGCGTCGACATCCTCGCCGCGGGCGCGGAACGCGATGGCGACCCGGACCAGTACATGGTCAACAGCGGCACTTCGATGGCCTCGCCGCACGTCGCGGGCGCCGGCGCGTTGCTGACCGCCCTGCACCCCGAGTGGTCGCCGGCCGAGATCCGCTCCGCGCTGGCCGCGACCGCGGACACGGCGATCCTGGAGGAGAACGGCGCCACGCCGGCCGACCCGCTCGACGTCGGCTCCGGCCGCATCGACCTCGACGCCGCCGGGCGGGCCGGGCTCGTCATGGACGAGTCGTACGAGGACTTCCGCGCCGCCGATCCCGCCGCCGGCGGCGACCCGGCCACGCTCAACCTGCCGGCGTTCGTCGACGGCACCTGCGTGGGCACCTGCTCCTGGACCCGGACGGTGCGCAACGTCGCCGACGTCGCCGCCACCTACACCGCGAGCACGACCGCGCCCGACGGGTTCGCCGTCGCCGTCGAGCCGGCCGAGCTCACCCTGGCGCCGGGCGCCACCCAGGAGGTCGAGGTCACCGTCACGGCCGACCTCGCCGCGGTGCCCCTGGGCCGCCCGTCGTTCGCCGACGTCCGGTTCACCACCGACGCGACGCACGCGAACGGCCGCGCCGTCGCGCCGTCGCACTATCCCGTCGTCGTCACGCCGCGCGAGGAGGTCCCGCCGTCGCTGAGCGTGACGCCGGGCAGCATCACCGCGACGCAGCGGCCGGACGAGACGGCCACGCACACCCTGACGCTCGGCAACGGAGGCAACACCGACCTGCGCTGGGAGGTGTACGCCGACGAGGAGCTGCGCCGCCCGCGCGGCCCGGTGACACCGGTCGAGACGGCGCCGGCCACCCCGGGCGGCATGCTCGCCACGGACGGCGCCGCCGGGACCGACGCCGCGGCCGTCGTCCCCGAGCGCGAGCCGGACGACGCCGTCACCCAGACGCTGACGCACTCGGCGTCGCAGGCGATCGTGGCCGGCAACACCATCGCGTGCTCCGCCGACGACGGCGTCACGACCAGCGCGAACTCGTACCTGCGCACGTTCACGCTGGCCGACTTCGGCGTCGGTGACGCGTTCGACGTGACCCAGGTGGAGTTCGGTGTCGAGAGCCTGACCGTCGCGCAGGACCTCACCGTCGCCCTCTACACGCTGACCGACCCGGCCGCGCCGCTGACCCGGGCCAACCTGACACCGGTCGGCAGCGCGACGCAGACCCTGCAGCCGCAGCGTCAGACGCTCGCGACGGTGCCGGTCACCGGGACGATTCCGGCCGGCGCGACGCTGGTGGCGGAGGTGTCCGCACCGGACCTGAGCGGCGTCGGCGGCTTCTGGCCGGGCAGCAACCGGGCCGGCCAGAGCGCGCCGACGTACCTGACGGCGCCCGGCTGCGACATCGCCGAGCCGGCCGACCTCGGCGCGCTCGGCTTCCCGTACGTGCATCTCGTGCTGAACGTCGTCGGCACCACCGAGGCGCCGGCCTGCACCGCGCCGGGCGAGCTGCCCTGGCTGGGCGTCGCGCCGGCCGCGGGCACCGTCGCGCCGGACGCGACCGGCCGGATCGAGCTGACCGTCGACTCCGCCGGGCTTGCTCCGGACCAGCTGAGCGGGCTGCTCTGCCTGCGCACCAACGACCCGCGCAACACCCTGACCACGGTGCCGCTGGCGGTCACCGTCGTCGGCGACAGCGGCCTGACCGGCGACGCCGAGCAGACCCGGCTGACCGCCGACGGCGGGCCCGACGACCGGCTGGGCAACACCGTCGCGATCGACGGCGACACCGCCGTGGTGGGCGCCGCCCAGGCGACGGTCGACGGGTTCGGCGCCTCCGGCGCGGCCTACGTCTACACCCGCTCCGGCGACGGGTGGGAACGGACGGCGACGCTGCTGCCGGACGGCGAGCGCGACTGGGGCCTGGTGTTCGGGCGGTCCGTCGCGGTCGACGGCGACACGATCGTGGTCGGCGCCCCCGGCGCGCGGCTGGGCGACTCCAGGACCGGCGCGGCGTACGTGTTCGTCCGCGACGGCGACGGCTGGACCCAGCAGGCCAAGCTCGGCACGGCCGACGTCCGCTGGGGCGCCGAACTGGGCCAGGCGGTGGCGGTCGACGGCGACACCGTCGCGGCCGGCGCCCCCGGCGAGCACGTGGGTGAGAACAACGCGGCCGGCGTGGTCTACGTCTTCGGCCGCGACGGCGACACGTGGTCGGCCGGGCACCGGCTGGCCGGCTCGGATGTCACGACGTTCGGCAACTTCGGGACTTCGGTGGCCCTCGACGGCGCCACGCTGGTGGCCGGCGCGCCGAACACGTCCGCCCGCGGCGTCTTCCGGCAGGGCGCGGCGTACGTGTTCACCGGCGACGCGGACGGCTGGACGCAGCGCGCGACGCTGCTGCCGTCCGACGCGGCGCCCGAGCTGGCCTTCGGCACCTCGGTGGACGTCGACCGCGGCACGGCGGTGGTCGGTGCGAGCGGGCCGGACCTGGACTACGTCGCGAGCGACGGCGCGGTCTACGTCTACGAGGGCCACGGCGACGCGTGGTCCGAGCGGGCCAAGCTGACCTCGACCGGCGCGCACGTCAACGACCGGTTCGGCTGGTCGGTCGGGATCGACGGCGACACCGTCGTGGCCGGCGCGCCGTACCGCGGCCACACCGCCGGCGTCGATCTGGACAAGGGCGCCGCCGTCGTGTTCGTCCGCGACGGCCGGGGGTGGACGCAACAGCGCACCCTGCTCGGGTCCGACACCGCGCAGGGCGACCACCTGGGCACCGCGGTCGCCGTGTCGGGCGACGACGTCCTGGTGGGCGCGCCGAACGCACACGTCGGCGACGTCGCCGACCAGGGCGCGGCCTACGTGTTCGTGCCGGGCGCGGACGCACCGGCGCCGCCGTCGATCACCGTCGAGCCGGGTGAGCTGACCGCCGACGTGGCGGCCGGCGACGCCGCCCAGCTCGAGCTGAGCATCGGCAACGCCGGCGGCCGCGACCTGACCTGGGCGATCGACACCACGAGCACGCTGTCCGGCCCGCTCCGCCCGGCCGGCACCGGCACCGTCGTCGAGTCGAGCCCGGCCGCCACCGCTCCGGCCGGCTCCACCGACTCCTGGTCGAGCCCGGCGCCGGACCCCGCGCCGGACGCGGCGACGGACGTCGCCGACGCGCCCGCCGTCGACGCCGTCCGGCTCACCCACTCGGCGTCGATGGACGTCGTCGAGACCGCCGTGCCGGTGTGCTCGAGCACGCAGACCGGAACCACCCGCGCGAACCGGTTCCTGCGCACGTTCACGCTGGCCGACTTCGGCATCGAGGGCGCGTTCGACGTCTCCGAGGTCAGTTTCGGCCTGCAGCTCGTGACGCCGTCGGCCGACCTCACGGTGAACCTCTACACGCTGGACGGGCCCTTCGAGTACGTGAACCTCACCCGGCTCGCATCGGAGACGATCAGCGTCGAGGACGCCGCCGCGACGGTGCTCAGCGTGCCGGTGTCCGCCCAGGTCCCGGCCGGTGCGACCCTCGTGCTGGAGGTCTCCGCGCCGGACCTGCTGGGCGTCGGCGCCGTCGTGCCGGGCGCCAACGCCGCCGGGCAGACCGGGCCGTCCTACATCTCCGCCGACGACTGCGGCGCGCCGGACCCGGTCACGATGGAGAGCCTCGGGTTCCCCGACGCGCACCTGGTGATGGCCGTCGACGGGACGCCGCGCGAGCCCGTCTCGTGCGCGCTGCCCGACTGGCTGGCGGTGGACCCCGCGTCGGGCACCGTCGCGCCGGGCGAGCACGCGACGGCGACGGTCACGCTCGACTCGGCCGGACTGACCGCGGGCGAGCACGCCACCCATCTGTGCGTGACCGGCGACGACCCGGCGGCGCCGGTGACGGCGGTGCCGGTGCGCCTCACGGTCGGCGAGGCGGGCGAGCCGGACCTGTCGGTCGAGACGTTCGACCAGCGCGGCATCTGGTACGGCCGGCTCACGTGGACCGGCGTCGACGCCGACCGGGTCGACGTCGAGCGCGACGGCCTGGTCGTCGCGACCGTCGCGAACACCGGGACGCACGTCGACCAGATCGGCCGGCCGCGGAAGGGCGAGTCGTTCACCTACCGGGTCTGCGCGGCCGGGACGGACACCTGCTCCGCACCGGTGACGGTGTTCCCGCGGGGCGAGATCCGGGGACCGGACCGGAGCTGACCAACGTCCTGACCAGCCGGGAGCCGCGCCCCACCCAGGGGTGCGGCTCCCGGCCGCGTCCGGAACCGGCACGCTATGCTCCCGGCAGTCCCCACCCGAGAGCCCTGGACGGCATGGCTGACCCGAGCGACGCCCCGCATCGGCTGGTCGCGCCCGCCATCGTCGGACGCGACGGCGAGCTGCGCCGGGCCGTCGATGCCGTCACGGCCGCGCCGGCGCTGGTGGTCGTCGCCGGTGAGGCCGGCATCGGCAAGACCAGGCTGGTCGGCGAGCTGGCCGCCGCCGCGGCCCGGTCCGGGCGGCGGCCGTTGCTGGGCCGTTGCCACGCGCTGCGCGAGCCGTTCCCGCTCGGCCCGGTGATCGAGGCGGTGCGCGGGCTCGGCGACCGGCTCGGTGAGCTGGCGCTGTCGCCCGTGGCCGGTGCCCTGCGGCCGTTCCTCCCCGAACTGGCGCACGTGCTGCCGCCGGCGCCGGACCCGCTCGGCGACCGCGCCGCCGAACGGCACCGGGTGTTCCGCGGCTTCGTCGAGGTGTTCGCCGCGCTCGGACCGTCCGTGCTGATCCTCGAGGACCTGCACTGGGCCGAGGCGCAGACCGGCGACTTCGCCGGGTACCTGCTGGCCGAGGCGCTGCCGGAGTTGTCGGTCGTCGTCACCTACCGGCCGGAGGCGGCCGATCCGCGGGTGCGGGCGCTCGCCGCCGGACTGCCGTCCGGCACCACGCTGGCCGACGTCGCGCTGACGCCGCTCGGCCCGTCCGAGGTCGGCGCGCTGGCGGCCTCGATCATCGGCGTCGACGCGGTGTCCGAGGAGTTCGCCTCCTACCTGAGCGAGCGCACGTCCGGGCTGCCGTTCGCGGTCGAGGAGCTGGTGGCGCTGCTGCAGGAACGCGGCACGCTGGTGCAGCGCCGCGGCGGCGGGTGGGCGCGGCGCGCCCTGGACGAGCTGGACGTGCCCACCCGCATCCGCGACTCCGTGCTCGAACGGGTGGCGCGGCTCGGCGACCCGGCCCGGCGGGTGGTCGAGGCCGCTGCCGTCCTGCAGGTGCCCGTGCCGCTCTCGCTGCTGGTGGCGACGGCCCCGCTGGACCGCGCCACCGCGCTGCCGGCGGTCGGCGAGGCGCTCGACTCCGGGGTGCTGGCCGAGCACGGCGACGACATCGGGTTCCGCCATCCGCTCGCGGCGCAGGCCGTGCACGAGGACCTCGCCGGCCCGCGGCGCCTGCTGCTGCACGACCGCGCGGCGACGGCGCTCGCGGCCGCCGCGCGGGCGCCGGCCGGGCAGCTGGCCCACCACCTGCGCCACGCCGATCGGCGGCACGAGTGGGTGGCCGCCGCCGAACGGGCCGCCGAGCAGGCCTTCGAGCTGAGCAACGACGCCGAGGCGGTCCGGATCCTCGAGGACGTCCTGCGCCACGGCCCGGCGACGCCGGAACGGCGCGGCCGGCTGGCCGTCCTCCTCGGCGAGGCCGCGATCGAGGCCGGGCGGTCGCAGGACGCCGCCGGCCTGCTCACCGCCGTGCTGGACGAGGAGCTGCCCGCACCGGTCCGCGGCGAGCTGCGGTTCCGTCTCGGCGGGCTGCTGCACGACGCCGGCACCGAGTTGCTGCGCGCCCACCAGCTGTTCGCCGACGCCGTCGACGACCTCGACCACCGGCCCGACCTCAAGGCGTGGGCCATGGTGGTCCTCGGCATCCCGATGGCCGGCGACGCCGACCCGGCCGAGCACCGGGCCTGGCTGCAACGGGCGCTGACGGTCGTGCCCGAGATCCCCGACCACGCGTTCCAGGCCTTCCTGCTCGGGAAGATCGCCATGGTGCAGGTGCCGACCGGCGATCCCGCGTGGCGGACGACGGCCGAGCGGGTCGAGCACCAGACCGGCGGCGAGCCCCGGCACCGCCGCGAGATCAACGCGTACTGGTCCATCGGCACGCAGGCGACGTACGCCGGGCACCACGCACTGGCCGACCGGCTGCTCACCGCCGGCCTCACGGCGGCGGCCGGCGACGATCGCGCCCGCGTCGAGACGCGCATGGAGCGCAGCCTGCGCTCCGGCCTGGTGCTGCTGCGCTACTGCCAGGGCTCCTGGGACGAGCTGGCCGATCACGCCGCCGTGCTGATGGAGGAGCTGGCCGGCAACCCCCGCGCCCGCATCGACGGCGAGGCGGCCGCGGCCTGTCTGACGCTGGCCCGGGGCGACCTCGACGACGCGGCCGCCGCATTGACGGCCGCGGTCGATCTGGTCGACGAGCTGAGCGGGTTCGACCTCCTGCCCATCCCCGCCGCGGCGCTGTTCCGGCTGGCCGTCGCCCGTGGCGAGGCCGGCTCGGTGCTCGGCCGGGCCGACCGGCTGCTCGCCGCGGCCGAGCCGAAGGGTGTCCTCGCCCCGTCCGTCCGGGCGCTGCCGGCCGTCGCCGAGGCGCTGGTCGCGGCAGGACGTTCGGACGACGCGGAGCGGACGGTGCGCCGGTTCGCCGCGCGCCTCGACGGGCTGGACGCACCGCTGGCCCCGGCCGCGCTCGCGCACGCGGACGGCTTCGTCCGCCTCGGCGCCGGGGATCCGGGTGGCGCGGCCACCAGCTTCGCGGCGGCGGCGCGGCTCTACGTGCCACAGCGAGCGCCGTACGAGGCGGCGCAGGCCCGCGAGCTCGCGGCTTCAACGTGGCTCGCGGCCGCACTGCCGGTCCGGGACGCCGGCAGCGAGCTGCTCGCCGCCCTCGCCGCCTACCGCGAGCTGGGTGCCGAGTGGGACGCCGGCCGCGCGACGGCCACCGCGCGACGGCACGGCCTGTCTGTCCCCGCCCGCCACCGCGGCGGCCGGCGCGGCTACGGGTCACAGCTCTCGCCACGGGAACGCGAGGTGGCCGAACTGGCCGCCAAGGGCCGGACCAACAAGGAGATCGCCGCCGAGCTGTACCTCTCGGTCAACACCGTCGCCCGCCACATCACGACGTCGATGCGCAAGCTCGGCGTCCGGTCGCGGGCGGCCATCGCACACCGACTCGACCAAAATTGACCGAAACTGGGCATAGCTGCCGGGGTCGCCGTCGACCAGGCTGGACGCCATGGAGGACAGCCCCGGTTCCCCGCCCCCTCCGCAGGGCGCCCGCCCCGACGAGTCTCCCGGCGAGCCCGGCGTCGTGACGGCCGAGCCGGGTGCGGAACCGGACGGCGGCAGCGATCCTGACGACGACAACGGCTGGCTTCCAGTGTGAGGAGTGGCGCCGGCTGACCCTCCCGCCGGCGCCATGACGCGACGAAGCGGCTGGTCGGAGTCCCCACCGACCAGCCGCTTCGTCGTCACGCGGCGATCGTGGCCCCGTCGGCCGGCACGCCGTCGCGGGCGACGCCGTCGTCGTCCTGGTAGCGCCAGGTGAAGGGCAGGCCGTGGGCGGTCGCGATGTCGGGGCCGTCCATCAGCTGGAAGTGCAGGTGCGGCTCGGACGAGTTGCCCGAGTTGCCGCACTCGGCCAGCGGCTGGCCGGCCGCCACCACGTCACCGGCGGCCACCCGCAGCGAACCCCGCCTGACGTGCGCGTACACCGCGTGCACGCCGTCGCCGAGGTCGAGGACGACGTGGTTGCCCAGCAGGTGCCGGGGCCGGCCGAGGGAGCGCACAAAGCCCTCCGCAACAGGTACAGCAGGCCCGGCAGCGAGGTGCGCGTGAGGTGGTCGCGCTGGCCGTCCGCCGCCGCGACGACCCTGGCGTCGGCCGGGGCGAGCAGCGGCGCGCCGAACGCCGGGTAGGCCTGCGGCCGGCGGGCGACCGGCCAGAGCCACACCGGCTCCGGCGCCGGCCGGAGCACGAGGTCGATGGCGTAGGTCTGGGCCAGCGCGTGGGTGTGGCTGGGCACCTTGGTGCCCGGCCCGTTCAGCGCCGTCCAGCGCCCGGCCAGCGGCAGCCCGACGGCGACGGGACCGGGCTCGGCGCCGCGGGGCGGGCGCTGGGCCCGGGTCGTCAGCCACCGCGCGGCCAGCCCGAACACGATCAGCCCGACACCGGTGAACCAGAGCGGGCCGAGCCCGGCCCGGTTGACGACGACGGCGACGGCGCCGGCCGCGAACGCCGGCCCGTGCAGCCACGTGAGAACCCGCATGACTGCGAGCCTAACAACGCGATGAGCTGCGATTTCGTGAATTCCTGGGTGATCGGCGATGACATCTGTCAGCTGCCGGTGAAACGGCTCGGGATTGTCGCAAGCCCTATGTTCCCGGTAACGTCACCGCGCCGAGACGTACGATCAGACCGGCGTCGGCCGGGGTCCCGGCACCGTGCCGCCGCGGTGGCCTGCAGCAGAGGGTGGAGGGAAGATGAGCGCCGGGAACTCGGACGACAAGCCGAACCTGCGGTCCATCGCGTCCCTCGCCGGCGTCTCGCACATGACCGTCTCCCGCGTCCTCAACGACCACCCGAACATCCGGCCGGAGACCCGCGAGAAGGTCCTGCGCGTCGTCGAGGAGCTGAACTACCAGCGCAACAGCGCCGCCCGGGCGCTGGCCACGCGCAAGTCGCGGCGCATCGGCGTCATCGTCGACCGTCCGGTCGAGATCGGCCCCGACAGCACCCTGCGCGCCGTCGAGCACGCCGCGCGCGAGGCCGGCTACTCCGTCAGCTCCGTCGCCGCCTCCCCCGACGACGACGGCGTGCGCCCGCGCGAGGCGGTCGCGTACCTGACGGCGCACGGCATCGACGCGCTGTGCGTCATCGCGCCGCGCGCGTCGTCGGTCGACGTGCTGCGCGAGCTGACCGAGGGGCTGCCGACGCTGATCGTCAAGGCCGACGACGACCCCAACTTCCTCACCGCCTCGGTCGACCAGCGCCTCGGCGCCACGCTCGCCGTCCAGCACCTGATGGACCTCGGCCACCGCGAGATCGTGCACGTCGCCGGCCCGCTGGACTGGCTCGACGCGCGGGCCCGGGAACGCGGCTGGCACGCGCACCTGAAGAAGGCCGGGCTGCACATCCCACCGGCGTTCGTCGGCGACTGGTCGGCCGACTCCGGCTACGAGTTCGCCGTCGCGTTCGACGAGCTGCCGCCGTTCACCGCGATCTTCGCCGCGAACGACCAGATGGCGCTCGGCATCCTGCACGGCTTCCGCGACCGCGGCATCCGCGTGCCCGAGGACGTCAGCGTCGTCGGGTTCGACGACCTGCCCGTGTCGCGGCACTTCCTGCCCACGCTCACGACGGTGCGGCAGGACTTCCACGCCCTGGGCACGCTCGCGCTCGAGATCCTCGTCGCGGCGCTCGAGGGCGGCAGCACCGAGCGGCGCTCGCGGATTGCACCGGAGCTCATCGTGCGCGAGTCGACCGCCGGGCCTCGCGGTATGTGACCTCAATCAGTACAATTTCACATCTTGCATGGCCTACGTGTTCCCGGTAACATCTCCGCCGTTCCACGCCCACGAACCACGCCGGAAGGCACGGGTCTCAAGGAGGAGATCGATGCGCAGCACCGCACGGATCGCACGGGCCTTCGCGGCGGCCGGGGCACTGACCCTGGCCCTCACCGCGTGCGGCGGAGGCGACGACGACACCAGCACCAGCGGCGACGGCGGCGGCGACGAGGTCGTCACCGTCGGCTTCGTCGCGGTCGGCCCCGAGGGCGGCTGGCGGCAGGCGAACGAGGCGAACGTCCAGGACACGTTCACCGAGGAGGCCGGCTTCGAGCTGAAGTACGCGCCCGCCACCAACCTCGACCAGCGCTCCCAGATCGACGCGTTCACGTCCTTCGTCGACGAAGGGGTCGACGTCATCCTGCTGTCGGCCACGGAGGGCGCCGGCTGGGAGGACTCCCTGCGCCGCGCCCAGGAGGCCGAGATCCCGGTCATCCTCGTCGACCGGGGCATCGAGCCGGACGACACCGACCTCTACGTCACCCGCATCGCGCCGGACAACTACGAGGTCAGCACGTCGGTGGCCGAGTGGGCCGTCTCGGCGTTCCCCGACGGCGGCAACTACTTCGTGCTCGAGGGCCCGGCCGGCGTCTCCGTCGTCAACGAGCGCAACCAGGGCTGGGACGACACCGTCGGCTCGGCCGCCAACCTGGTGAAGATCGGCGCGCAGACCGCCAACTGGTCGACCGAAGAGGCCAAGAGCGTCTTCGAGACCGTCCTGCGGGCCAACAACAACGACATCCAGATCGTGTTCGCCCAGAACGACGAGATGGGTCTCGGCGCCGCGATCGCGGTCGAGGAGGCCGGCCTGACGCCGGGTGTCGACGTCCAGATCGCCACCATCGACGGCACCAAGCCGGCGCTGGAGGCGCTCTCCGAGGGCCGCCTCAGCTTCGTCGCCGAGTACAACCCGCTGTTCGGCGAGACGCTGCTCGACGTCGTCGGCAAGGTGCTCGACGGCGAGGAGGTCGAGCCGTACATCATCGTGCCGAGCGAGACGTTCGACTCGCCGGAGGCCGCGACGGCCGCGCTTCCCACCCGCAAGTACTGAGGACTCTGGAGCCGTCATGACCGGAGCGCCACCGATCGTCGAGATGACCGGCATCTCGATCTCGTTCCCCGGGGTCAAGGCACTCGACGCCGTCGACTTCCGCCTGTTCCCGGGCGAGGTGCACACCCTCATGGGCGAGAACGGGGCCGGGAAGTCCACCCTGATCAAGGCGCTCACCGGGGTCTACAAGATCGACGAGGGGCAGATCCTGGTCGCCGGGGAGGAACGCCGCTTCGGCGGCACCGCCGACGCCCAGGCGGCCGGGATCGCCACCGTCTACCAAGAGGTCAACCTCTGCGCCAACCTGTCCATCGGCGAGAACGTGATGCTGGGCCACGAGGTCCGCGGCCTGTTCGGCATCAACTGGAAGGCGACGCACCGGGCGGCGGCCGAGGTGCTGGCCACGCTCGGCCTGGACCAGCTGGACCTGCGCCGCCCGCTCGGCACGCTCTCGCTGGCCGTCCAGCAGCTGGTCGCGATCAGCCGGGCCATGGTGACCAAGCCGAAGGTGCTCATCCTCGACGAGCCCACCTCCAGCCTGGACGCCAACGAGGTGGCCAGCCTCTTCACGGTCATCCGCAAGCTGCGCGACCAGGGCGTCGCGATCCTGTTCGTCACGCACTTCCTCGACCAGGTCTACGCGATCAGCGACCGCATCACCGTCCTGCGCAACGGCGGCTTCGTCGGCGAGTACCCGACCCGCGAGCTGGACCGCACGACGCTGATCTCGAAGATGATCGGCAAGGACTTCGCGACGCTGCGCTCGCTGGGCAGCGAGCGGGCGACGCACCACTACGAGCCGCGCGGCGAGCCCCTGCTCAAGGCCGAGGACCTCGGCCGCAAGGGCTCGTCCGAGCCGACCGACCTGGAACTGCACCAGGGCGAGGTGCTGGGGCTGGCCGGGCTGCTCGGCTCCGGCCGGACCGAGCTGGCCCGGTTGCTCTACGGCGCCGACCGGCCGGACAGCGGGACGGTGTGGCTGCGCGGCAAGAAGACCGACATCCACACGCCGACCGCCGCGCTCGCCCACCGCATCGCGTTCTCCAGCGAGAACCGGCGCGACGAGGGCATCATCCGCGACCTCACCGTGCGCGAGAACCTCGTGCTCGCCGTCCAGGCCAAGCGCGGCTGGTTCCGGCCGCTGTCGCGCAAGGAGCAGGACGCGCTCACCCGCAAGTACCTGGCCGAGCTGAACGTCCGGCCGGCCGACCCGGAGCGGCCGATCAAGTTCCTGTCCGGCGGCAACCAGCAGAAGGTGCTGCTCGGCCGGTGGCTGGCGACCGAGCCGGACCTGCTCATCCTCGACGAGCCCACCCGCGGCATCGACGTCGGCGCCAAGGCGGAGATCCAGGCCGCCGTCGCCGCGCTGGCCGCCAAGGGCGTGGCCGTCGTGTTCATCTCCTCCGAGCTCGAGGAGGTGGTCCGGCTCAGCGATCGCATCATCGTCATGAAGGACCACCGCAAGCTCGCCGAGCTGGAGAACGGCCCGCACGTGACGGCGGAGACCATCGTCGCCGTCATCGCCGACGAGGGCGACGACGAGGAAGGTGACTCCGAATGAGGGACGTGGCCGCGCGGCTGGTCGCCGGGCGCGGGGCGATCGTGCGCAACCAGGCGTTCTGGGGCGTCATCGCGATCGTGGCGCTGCTGGCGATCAACGTCACCAAGGACCCGAGCTATCTCTCCATCGGCTACAACGACGAGACCGGGCGGCTGTCCGGCAACCTCATCGACATCCTGCGTGCCGCCGCGCCGATCCTGATGATCGCCGTCGGCATGTGCCTCGTGGTCGCCACCAGCGGCATCGACCTGTCCGTCGGCTCGATCATGGTCGTCGCCGGCGCGATGTCGATGGAGCTGCTGAGCGGCATGGACGGCAGCGCCGGCAACGCGGCGCTGACGCTGGCCGTCGCACTCGGCATCGCGACCGCGCTGGGTGCGGTGAACGGCGTCCTCGTCTCCGTCGTCGGGCTGCAGCCGTTCATCAGCACGCTGGTGATGATGCTGGCCGGACGCGGCATCGCGAAGGTCATCACCGGCGGCCAGAACACCACCGCCGACAACGACTCGTTCGCCTGGCTGGCCAACGGCTACGTCATCGGGATCCCGGTGGTGTTCCTGCTGGCCATGGCCATCGTCGCGCTGGTGTGGCTGCTGGTGCGGCGCAGCGCGCTCGGTCTCATGCTGGAGGCGATCGGGATGGACTCGCGGGCCAGCCGGCTCGCGGGCGTGAAGCGGCGCACGCTGCTGCTCACCGTCTACTCGGCGAGCGGGCTGCTGGCCGGCATCGCCGGCGTGTTCGCCACCGCCAGCGTCATGACGGTGGACGTGTCGCGCACCGGCTACCAGTTGGAGCTGGACGCGATCCTCGCCGTCGTCATCGGCGGGACGTCGCTGGCCGGCGGCAAGTTCTCCATCGGCGGCGCCGTGATCGGCGGGCTGCTGATCGCGACCCTCGACAAGACCGTCGTGTTCCTCGGCGTCCCGGCCTCGGCCACCCCCGCGTTCAAGGCCATCGTGATCGTCGTGCTCTGCCTGCTGCAGTCCGAGCGCGTCCGGTCGCTGTTCCGGCACCGCCGTGCCCTCCGGGCGCAGTCGCAGAAGGAGGCCGTCGCCGCATGACCGTCACGACTCGACCGCCGACCGGGTCCGCGCCCGGCCCGGCGCCGTCGCGCCCTTCGCTCTCGGACCGGCTGGGGGCGCGGCTCTCGGCCCTGCCCACCGTGGCCGCCCTGCTCATCTTCGTCGGGATGATCATCTACGGCGAGATGGCGTACGGCCGCATCGTCCAGTTCAACACGCTGTCGAACCTGCTGGTCAACAACTCGCACCTGATCATCCTCGCGGTCGGGCTCACGTTCGTGATCCTCACCGGCGGCATCGACCTGTCCGTCGGCGCCGTCATCGCGTTCAGCAGCGTCGCCGGGGTCATGCTGTCCAACGCGGGCTGGCACCCGGTGGCCGCCGTGCTCGTCATGGTGCTGATCGGCTCGGTGCTGGGACTGATCTCGGGCGTGCTGATCCAGTACTTCGGGGTGCAACCGTTCATCGCGACGCTGGCGACGATGTTCCTCGCCCGCGGGCTCGCGTCGATGCTGAGCACCGTCCCCGAGCGGCTGGCCGACGACTCCGCGATCCGCGACCTGGCCACCCAGCTGAAGATCATCGACGGCGAGAAGGTGAACGACCTGGTCATCACGCCGGGCGTGGTCGCCGCCATCGTCATCGTCGTGCTCGGGTTCCTCGTGCTGCACCGGACCCGGTTCGGCCGCACCGTCTACGCGATCGGCGGCTCGGAGCAGTCGGCGACGCTGATGGGCCTGCCGGTCCCGGCGACGAAGCTGGGCATCTACGTCATCAGCGGCACGCTCGCCGGCATCGCCGCCGTCGTCTACACGTCGCGGCTGGGCAGCGCGCAGAACATCACCGGCATCGGCTGGGAACTGGACGCGATCGCGGCGGTCGTCATCGGCGGCACGCTGCTCACCGGCGGGACCGGGTTCGTGCTCGGCTCGGTGGTGGGCGCGCTGGTGCTCGGCCTGATGAACGTCCTCATCACCCGCGACGGCGGCATCCGCCCGGAGATGACCACCATCATCACCGGCGGCATCCTGCTGGTGTTCGTCATCCTCCAGCGCGTCCTCGCCGCCCGGCGACGTTCGGAGACGGGCGGATAGCCTGGCCGGGTGACGGATCGGATGCAGACCCTCAGCGGCGCGACGGACCTCGAGCTGCCCGAGTTCGACCACCCGCCGGCCGAACCGCTGGGCCTGCTGCGGTCCTGGCTGGCGGCCGCCGCCGAGCGCGGCGTGCGCGAGCCGTCCGCCGTCGTGCTGGCCACGGCCGACGAGGCGGGCCGGCCGTCCAGCCGGGTGCTGCTGCTCAAGGAGGTCGACGACCGCGGGCTGGTCTTCACCAGCGCCGCCGACGGCCGCAAGGGCCACCACCTCGCCCAGCAACCCTGGGCGTCGGTCAGCTTCTACTGGCGCGAGACGCTGCAGCAGGTCACCGCCGCCGGCGAGGTCGAGCGGCTGCCCGCGGAGCTGGCCGACCAGCTGTTCGCCGAACGCCCCCGCGACGCCCAGGCCGCCAGCGCCGTGTCGCGGCAGAGCGCGCCGCTGGCCGACGAAGCCGACCTGCACGACCGCGCCCGAGCCCTGCTCGCGTCGGGCCGGTCGATCCCCCGCCCCGACGCGTGGACGGCGTACCGGCTGGTGCCGCGCGAGGTGGAGTTCTGGTACGGCAGCCCGGCCCGGCTGCACCGCCGGCTGCGCTACACCCGCCCCGCCCACGACGCCGAGTGGACGTCCGGCCGGCTGCAGCCCTGACGCACCACGGCCCGCTGCCCGGCCCGGGCGCCAGGCGTCGTCGGCCGGTCCTGGCCCAGCCGCGCGATGCGGGCCGCCCCGTTGAGCTATCCATTGCTCCAGGCCGCGGTGGACCGCGTCCCATCGACGGCGGGAGTGCGGGGCCGCCCTAGGTTCCAGGGCCGTGCCCGCCTTCGACCCGGACCCGAACCTCCCCGGCTACACGTATCTCCGGTTCGCCGACTACCTGACCGCGGAGATCGACGCCGGGCGGCTGCGGGCGGGCAGCAGGCTGGCCGGCGAGCAGGAGCTCGCCCAGGTCCACGGCGTGTCGCTGGGCACCGTACGCCGCGCGATGGTGGTGCTGCGCGAGCGCGGGCTGGTCGCCACCTGGCCCAGCAAGGGCAGTTTCGTGGCCGGCGAGGCGGCACCGCCCGCCGGCGCCGGTGCCGACGGCGAGGGCGACGAGCAGCCGTAACGGCCCCGGGGCCGGGGCCACGCCCGGCTCGGACGTGGCCCCCGCGCCGTCAGGCGTCGACGCGCTGGAGCGGCTGCTCGGTGCGCTCCAACTCGACCTTCGGCAGCAGCCGGGCCAGCGGCGCCGGCATCCACCAGGCGCGCCGTCCCATCAGCTGCATCGCCGCCGGCACCACCATGCACCGGATGATGACCGCGTCGACGAAGATCGCCACCGCGAAGGCCAAGCCCGCCTGTTGCAACAGCCGTTGCGGGCTGAGGACGAAGGCCGCGAAGATCACGATCATGATCGAGGCGGCCGCCGTGATCACGCCGCCGGTGTGGGCCAGGCCCTCCCGCACGGCTTGCGCCGGGTTCCGTTCCCCGGAGCGCACCCATTCCTCGTGCATGCGCGAGATCAGGAAGATCTCGTAGTCCATCGAGAGGCCGAAGACGATGGCGAAGACCATCACCGGCACATACGCCTCGATGGGCCCGCCCTCGAAGCCGAGCGCGCCGTCCTGGAAGACCAGCTTCATCGCGCCGAGCGCGGCGCCGATGCTGAGCAGGTTGAGGAACGCGGCCTTCAGCGGGATGAGGACCGATCGGAACACCGCCATCAGCAGGACGATCGCGAGGCCCACGACGATGAGGATGAACAGCGGCATCCGGTCGGAGAGCTTGCCCGCGTAGTCCTCGGACGCGGCCGTGGCCCCGCCGACGAGGTACTCCGCGCCGTTGTCCGCCGTCAGCCCGGGCAGCACGTCGTCGCGCAGGGTGCGGACGAGCTCCGTGGTCGCACCGTCCTGCGGCGAGGTGGTGGGGTAGACGAGGACGGTGGCGGCCTCGCCGTCGGGCGTGGGGATCGGGTCGGCGGTGGCCGCGACTCCCTCGGTCTCGCCCAGCGCCCGCGCCGCATCGGCGGCGGCCTCGTCGGCGCTGCCGTCGCCGCCGTCGGTCACGACCAGCAGCGGCCCGTTGAACCCGGGGCCGAAGCCGTCGGAGAGCAGGTCGTACGCCTGCCGGCTGGTGGAGTCGCTGGGGTCGTTGCCCGCGTCGTTGAAGCCGAGCCTGATGCTCAGCGCCGGGAAGGCGAGGGCGCCCAGGAGCACAGCCGCCGCCAGCAGCGTCGCCAGCGGGCGCTTCTGCACCGCCGTCGCGAGCTTGCGCCAGCCGTCGCCGTCCTCGCGCTTGCCCTTGGCCCGGCGCTTCTCGGCCCGCGCGCGGAACTGGCGGGCGAAGCGCTTGCCGAAGATGCCGAGCAGCGCGGGCAGCAGCGTCAGCGAGGCGAGCATCGTCATCAGCACCGTCAGCGCCACGGACAGCGCCATGCCCTGGATCGAGCCGAGGCCGAGGGCGGTGAGGCCGAGCAGCGCCAGGATGACGGTGCAGCCGGCGAAGAACACCGAGCGGCCCGCGGCGTCCAGGGCCGTGACGGTGGCCCGTTCCGGCTCGGCGCCGCGCACCAGCTCGGCCCGGTAGCGGGCGAAGATCAGCAACGCGTAGTCGATGCCGACGCCGAGGCCGACGAGGAACATGATCGGCGGCGTCCACGACGCGATGGTGAAGACGTGCGACGCCAGGACGATGATGCCGACCGTCGAGCCGACCGCGAAAAGGGCGATCATGATGGGCAGGCCGGCGGCGATGAACGTGCCGAACATCAGCACCAGGATCACCATCGCGGCCAACAAGCCGGCCGCCTCGCCGACGCCGGTCTCGGCCTCCGCGATCAGCCGGACGGCGTCACCGCCCAGCTCGACCTGGAGCCCGTCGCCCTCGATCGCCTGCGCGACCTCGACGATGCGCTCGGTGTCCTCCGGTGGCATGTCGTCGGACGGCACCTCGAGCTGCACGGTGGCGTAGCCGATCGTGCCGTCCTCGGAGACGGCGGTCGGGTTGTCGTAGACGCTCAGGACGTCGCCGACGTTCGGCAGCTCCGCGACCTCGGCGAGCATCGGCTCGACGCGCTCCCGCACACCGGTCAGCCCGCCCTCGTCGTGCAGGACGATGTCGATGGTGTCACCGGCCCGCTCCGCGCCGTGCTCTTTCAGCAGGTCGGCGGCGGCCTGGGCCTCCGTGCCGGGGAGGGAGGTGTCGTTCTTGTACGCGTCGCCGACGGCGGTGGCGACACCCCACACGCCGAACAGGACCGCGACCCACAGGATCACGGCGATCCACTTGCGGCGGTGTGCGAATCCGGCGATGCGGACGAACACCCCGGACCGCGCGGGTGGCGGAGTGGTCTGGTCTTCGCGGTTCAACTGTGGCGTGGTCACGTGTGGTGACGACGTAGCCCGGCGGGGTGTGACATCGACGTGTCACAGTGGAGGCGGCTGTGTCGTCAACCTGGCATGGGAGCGATGAACGTACGAGACGCCGACGACCAGCTGGCTCGCTCGTTCGAGGCCAACCGGCCGCGGCTGCTGCGGGTGGCCTACACGATGACGGGCTCGCTGGCCGACGCCGAGGACTGCGTGCAGGAGGCGTGGCTGCGGCTGCGCGGGCTGGACGACCCCGGCACCATCCGCGACCTCGCCGCCTGGCTGACCACCACCGTCAGCCGGCTGGCGCTCGACGCGCTCGGCAGCGCCCGGGCCCGCCGCGAGCAGTACGTCGGGACGTGGCTGCCCGAGCCGCTGGTCGAGACGCGCGAGTACGATCCTGCCGACCGCGTCACGCTGGACGAGTCGGTGAGCATGGCGCTGCTGGTGGTGCTGGAGCAGCTGTCGCCCGCTGAGCGCACCGCGTTCGTGCTGCACGACGTCTTCAGCATGCCGTTCCCGGAGATCGCCGAGGTGGTCGGCCGGTCCCCGGCGGCCGTGCGGCAGCTGGCCTCGCGGGCCCGCCGGCACGTCGAGGGCACCCGGCCGCGGCTCCCGGCCACCGGCGCCGAGCAGCGCGAACTGGTCGACGCGTTCATGGCCGCCTGCCAGCAGGGCGACCTCCCCGGGCTGATCGCGCTGCTCGACCCCGACGTCGTCATGCGCAGCGACGGCGGCGGCAAGGTCTCGACGCTGCCGAAGATCCTGTACGGCGCGAACCGCGTCGCGCACGCGCTGGTCCACTACGCCCAGAAGGCCGAGTTCCAGGTGCACGCGGCCTACGTCAACGGCGCGCCCGGCGTCGCCGTCCGCCCCGACCTCGACGGCGCGCTGACGATCATCGCGTTCACCGTCGACGGGGGCCGCATCACCGCCATCGACGGCGTGCGCAATCCGGACAAGCTGACCCGGGTCCCCGGCCTGGACTGACATCCGCCGTTACCGGTCCGTGACCGACCGGGGACGCCGGTCCCGTTCTGGCTCTCCAGGTCCGGCGTGTGCACGCCTACGGTCCCGACTGGTGTCATCTGCGCGCTCGCGCCGCTGACGCCGTCGTCCCACACGTGAACACGAATCCTGGAGATCTACGTGATACGGAAAAGCCTGCGCAGCCGGTCTGCGCTGGGCGGTGCGGCCGCGCTGACGCTCGTCACGAGCCTGCTGGGCGGCCTGGTCGCGTCGGCGGCCGAGACGCGGGAGGACCCGGCCGAGCCGCTGCCGCGCATCGCCGCCGGCGAGCACCGTCAGCTCGTCGACACCGAGACCGGCCGGCCGTTCATCCCGCGCGGCTACAACTACGTCCGCCTCGCGCCACAGCCGTGGAACCCCGAGGAGCCCTACCACTCGACCTTCGAGCCGGGACAGTACGACGGCGAGCGGGCCGGCGCCGCGCTGGCCGAGCAGAGCGCCGCCGGCTACAACACCGTCCGGGTGTTCGTCGACCCCGGCCACGGCCAGGACAACCTCAACGGCACGCCGCACGGCCTGGGTCACGGCGACGACGACACCAGCACCGGCAACGCGGAGTACCTGGACAACCTCGCCGACTTCGTCCGCCGGGCGGCCGCCAACGGCATGTACGTGCTGCCGTCGCTGGACGCGTTCCCGCAGAACGCGCACTACTTCGACATCGTGGCGCAGAGCGCGCCGCCAGAGAACGTCTCGGGCCGCAACACGAACTACATGTACGAGGGCTTCGTCGCGGCGAAGGAGGCGTACCTCGCCAACTTCACCACGGAGATGACGGACCGGCTCGGCCCGCTGATGAGCACGTTCCTGGCGCTCCAGCTGGACAACGAGGCCACGTTCGCCGCCGACGAGGCGCCGTTCGCGCAGGCGTCGGGGACCTTCACCGCGCCGGACGGCACCACCTACGACATGTCCGTGCCCGAGCAGCGCCAGGCCGCCGCCGACGACACCATCGTCGCGTACGCCGACGCGGCCACGGCCGCCGCCAAGGAGGTCGACCCCGACCTCATGGTGACGATGGGCGCGTTCACCAACCGGGCGGTGGGCAAGCCCGGCTACGACGGCTTCGCCACGCACTGTGCCGGCGACGCCTGCGAGGGCGACTTCCGCTACCCGGCCCGGGTGTCGACGCTGACCCGCGAGTCCGCGCTGGACTTCTTCGACATCCACACCTACCCGACGCCGCAGTACACCCTCGAGGAGTCGCTGAACTCGGTCGAGTGGCCGCAGGTCGAGGGCGTCGTGATCAACGGCGAGTTCGGCGCCCAGCGCGACCGCTACGGCGACGACATCGGCCGCGCCGCCGAGGCGATGCGCGCCCACCAGGTCGAGAGCTGCGCGTTCGAGCTCACCGGCTGGCTGTTCTGGACGTGGGACACCGACGAGGACGACGTCCAGCGGCTGTTCTTCCGCGGCAACGAGGACGGCGGCGTCATCGACCGGCAGCTCTCCCCCGTCAACCGGCCCGACCCGTGCCTGCACGAGGCCCCGGTCGTCGCGCCGCTGGCGGTGGAGTCACCGGAGGACGGCCAGACCGGCGACGTCGAGTTCGCCGGGACCGGCCAGCCCGGCGGCACCGTCACCCTCACCGTCGACGACGAGGCGCTCGGCTCGGCCACCGTCGCCGACGACGGCCGCTGGTCGCTCGCGCCGGACGCGGACCTGCCGGTCGGCGTCCGCTTCGACGCGCTGCTCACCCAGGTGGTCCGCCTCGACTACCAGGACGTCGTCGTCGCGGACCTGGGCGTCCCCGCGCCGGGCGTGACGATCGACGAGCCGTCGCGGGACGCGGGCCAGGTCTTCGCCGGCGGCTCGTACCCGTCGGCGGAACTGGAGGTGACCTTGACGGCCGACGCCGGCCGGGCCGCCATCGAGGGCTCGCTGGACCGCGACGACGACGGCGACTGGACGTTCACCCCGGCCGACGAGCTGGCGGCCGGCGACTACACCCTGACGGCGACCGCCTCGGCCGGCGACGGCGGCGACCCCGAACTGCTCGGCTCGGACGCCTCCGTCACCGTCACCGTCGAGTCCTCGGACGACGGCGGCGACGGCGGGGACGGGGACGCCTCGGGCGGGTCCGGCGAGTCGGGCGGCGAGTCCGGCGGCGGCAGCGACGGCGGCGCGGCCGGTGACGGCAGCGGCGAGGACCTGCCCGACACCGGTGGCCCCGGCGCCGGGGTGCTGCTCGGCGCGGTCCTGCTGCTGGCCGCCGGTGGCGTGCTGGTGGCCCGCACCCGTGGGCGGACGGCCACGCGCTGACGTCCGCTCCACCACGACGGGCACCGCCGCGAGCGCGCGGCGGTGCCCGTCCGTTCGTCCGCGCCTGTCACGACGGCCAGGCGCTGGTCGTCGACGGCGACCGGGTGGAGCCGCGCTAGGCCGAGAGATGCCCGGCCAGCTCGTCGTGCACGTCGGCGACCTGCTCGAACAGTCCGGCGAGATGGGCCGGCTCGTGCTGGACGGCCGCGTACTGGGCCCGTCCGAGCAGCCGCGCCTGCCGGTCCAGCAGGCCGGCCAGGGTCGCGTCGAGCGGCCGCAGCGCCACGGCGGCGTCGACGCGGCGGCGGGCGGCCAGGCGCAGCGAGAAGTCGACCAGCACCGTGGTGACCTCGTCCTCGAGGCCGGTCGCCGCCCGTCCGGCCAGCTCGCGCAGGCCGGCGGCGTTCTCGGGCGCCGCCGCCCACGCCGCGGCCCTCGGGAGCGACGCGGCCAGCGCGGCGTCCACGCCGATGTCGGCGGCCGGGCGGATGGCCGTGCGCAGCGGGAACCGCCCCACGCAGTAGGCGACGGGGGCGGCCCACGCGGCGATGAACGCGTCCTTCGGGAGCCACGCGTACGGGAACCCCTCGGGGTCGTGCATGAGCACCCCGTCGGCGCCGGCCGCCAGCACCGTCACGAAGTGGTCGGCGCCGAGCGGGCGGTCCGGGCCGGGCTGGTGCAGCAGCAGCCCCATCTCCAGCGGCCCGACGAACACCGGCCCGTCCGCCGCCAGCCCGACGAGGTCCCCGTACGCCGTCTCGCCGTCGTCGTAGGTGCGCCGCTCGCTGGTCCAGCCGAGCAGCTCCAGCGCCTGGTCGACGCCGAGGTCCGGGTCCCAGCCGGCCGGGTCGAAGTACGGCAGGCCGTCGAACAGCTGGTACCCGAACGCCGACCCCGTCAGCGTCTCGACCACCGCCGCCGGCCACCCCCTCCCGGCGACCGTGGCGAGCGTGTTCGCAAAGCAGTACGGGCCGGACCCGACATACGCAGTCATGCCGCCAGCATGACATTTTCGCAGGTCAATTCGCTATGCACGGGAAATCGGGGGCGCCCAGGACGGCCGGCGGATCAGGCAGAACGGGTGGCCGGCCGGGTCGGCGTACACGTGGTCGCCGGCAGGCAGCCGCTGCGCCCCGATGCGCCGCACCGCGGCGTCGGCCACCTCGAGGTCGTCGACCATGACGTCGAGATGGAACTGCTGCGGGTACGCCGGATCCGGCCACCGCGGCGGCCGGTGGTCCGGCGCCCGCTGGAACGCGATGCCCGACGTCGTGTCGTCGCGCGAGATGACGACCCAGTCGTCGCTGCGGTACGTGACCGGAAGACCGGTCAGTTCGGCGTAGAACTCGGCCAGGTCGCCCGGGCTGGGGCAGTCGATCACCGTGTGGTGCAGGCGTCCGATCATGCCTCCATCGTGCTCCCGCCGGCCGCGCCCGTCCCCACCAGCTGCGGTGGGCGGGTGCGGCGAGGCAGGTACAGAGCGACGACGAGGAGGACGCCGACGGCGGCGCCGGCCAGCTGGGCGGCGACGAACGCCGGTGCCGACGACGGCGCGATGCCGGCGAAGGTGTCGGAGAACATCCGCCCGACGGTGACGGCCGGGTTGGCGAACGACGTCGAGCTGGTGAACCAGTAGGCCGCGCCGATGTAGGCACCGACGGCCGGGCCCACCGTGGCGACGCCGCGTCCGGTCAGCACCAGGGCGAGGATCAGCAGCACGAGCCCGGCGGTCGCGACCACCTCGCCGACCAGCACCCCGGTCCCCGTGCGCTCCGTCGTCGCCAGGCCCGCGTCGACCTCGAACATCACGTTGGCCAGCACCGCGCCGCCGACGCCGCCCAGGCACTGGGCCGCGACGTACCGCGCCACCTCGGCGCCGGCCAGGCCGGTGCCGCGCCGCCGGCCGAGCCACCAGTCCGCGATCGACACGACGGGGTTGAAGTGCGCCCCCGACACCGGGCCGAACAGCAGGATCAGCACGGAGAGCCCCAGCACCGTCGCGATGCTGTTCTCCAGCAGCCGCAGTCCGGCGTCACCGGGCGAGAGCCGGCTGGCGGCGATCCCGGAGCCCACCACGATCGCCACCAGCAGCCCGGTCCCGAGGAACTCGGCGAGCAGCCGGCGTGCGCTCATCGCGCCGGCCGGGCGGGGAGGTCCCACACGTGACGCAGGCCGGTGTCGCCGCCCGAGTAGTCGTCCGCGACGGCGTGCAGCGGGCCCACCCGCTCCTGCCAGACGACGTTCGCCGGGTGGTCGCGCAGGGCTGCCCGCATCGCCTGGTAGTCGTCGCACTCGACCACGTGGAACAGGTCGCGGCCGTCGCGCCAGATGCGCCAGCTGTGCACCCCGGCCGCGCGCAACGCGGCGTCGAGCTCGGCCGGGATCACGGCGTGGACGCGCTCGTACTCCTCTTCCTTCCCGGCCTTGAGCACCGTGTGCAGGGCGATCCGTTGCATGGGCGGGCTGGTCCTCTCCTCGTCGTTCATGCGCTGGCCGGGATGCGATGGGTGGGACGGGGGAACCCGGGCGCCTTGTCCGACGCGCTCCGGACGACGACGCCGACGCCGTGCCGCGTGGAGACCAGCCGCACGCACTCGTCCACCAGGGCGGCGAGGCCGGCGGGGCTCATCTCGACCCGGGCGTTGATCAGCACGTCGGCGCCGTCGGCCGCGCCGTCGTGACGCTCGTCGACGCTGTACCGGCCCGGCCCGATCACGCTGCCCTTGGCCCGCCGCTCGCCGCTGCCCGCGGACAGCTTGACGTGGCCGACGAGCCCGCCCTGACGGGTCAGCGCGCGGTCGAGCGCCACCAGCAGGTCGCCGAGCCATGCGTCGGGGTCGACCGTGCCGTCGAGGCGCAGCCGGCGATCGACCCAGCCGAGCATCGCCTCGGCCGCGCCGTAGCGCTCGTAGTCGATGGTGAGCGCCCGCGACGCGACCGGCGCCGTCGGCGCGATCCAGTCGTCCAGGAGCTGGTCCAGCCCGTCGCCGGTCAGCGACGACACCCGGGTCAGCGGCGTGCCGGCGTAGTCCGCCGCGATCTCGGCGAGCGCGGCGGCCTGCTCGTCCGTCGCGGCCAGGTCGGCCTTCGTCGCGACGATCCGGTCGGCCTCCTCCAGCTGGGTGTGCAGCAGCCAGCCGAGCTCGAGCGCCTGCCGGTCGAGGTCCGGCGCGGCCAGTTCGACCAGCCGGTGCGGGTCGACGGCCACCATCAGGGGCGCGAGCCGCAGCTTGGCCCCGTAGGCCGCCCGCAGCGGGCGGACCACGGTGGCGGCCAGGTCCGTGCAGCTGCCGACCGCCTCGGCCAGGATGACGTCCGGCCGGTGTTCCTCGACCAGGACGTCGATGACGGCGGCGAGGTCGTCGAAGCGGCAGCAGAAGCACCCGTCCGTCACCTCGCCGACCGGCACGCCGGCCTTCTGCGCGGTGTCGGTGTCGAGCAGCTCCGTCCCCTGATCGTTCGTGACGATCACCACGCTCGCGCCGTTCGAGCGCAGCCGGGCCGCCATGGCGGCGAGCAGCGTCGTCTTCCCAGCGCCGAGGAAGCCCCCGACCAGGCCGACGACCGGTGTGTGCGGCGTCATCCCGCGATCACCTCCAGCTGCTGACCGGCCTCGATCGTGACCGGCGCGTCCAGGACCACGACGAGACGGCCGGCGTCGTCGCGGTGGGCCTGCGCCGGCACGCGGCGCACCGACGCCGGGCGGCCCGCGTCGGAGACGCGCACGTGAGCGGTGGTCCGCTCACCGGGCACGTCCAGGCGCACCGTGCCGACCCGCAGCCGGCCCGACCGGGCCTCGAGCTCGCTGGTCTGACGGCCCGACTCGCGGCGCTGCCGGTAGACGCCCCAGCCGCCGGCGGCCGTGAAGGCCGCACTGAAGTCGTCCTGCTGGATGACCGGGGCGAAGCCGAAGTGGTCGCGCGGGCCGTGGTGCTCGTAGCCCAGGACGGTGAGGTAGACGCCGAACGACGCCATGGAGCGCGCGTAGTGGTCGCCGCACTCGACCTCGTTGTACGGGTTGCGCCGGTCCGGCCGGTACCGCTCGTGCACGGCGCGGGTGACGAGCAGGCCCTTCTCGACCAGCCCTTCGGCCACCATGTGCCCGGCGGCCTGGTACTCGAACCCGTTCATCGCCTCGTTGAAGTACCCGACCGACCAGTTGCGGCCGACCTCGTCCGCCCCGCCGGTCGGCCAGGTGCACATGAGCAGCGCGTGGGAGTCGGCGTCGTAGTAGGTGCGGCCGCCCTCGATCGGGCTGTTGTCGCGGTACTCGACCGGGCGCGGGGTGAAGTTGTAGCGCCACAGGCTCTCGAGCGCGGTGGTGGTCTGGCCGGCCGGCAGCACCCGCGGCAACCCGACCTGGTGCGCCCAGCTCTGGCCGAGCACCTGGTCGATGTGCACGCCGCGGTTGGTGTTCACCGAGTCCGGATGGCTGAGGTCGCGTTCGTGGATGAACCACTCGCCGTTCCACAGGTCCCGCTGGATCGTCTCGGTGCCGCTCTGCGCCAGCGCCGCGCACTGCTCGGCGAAGGCGTCGTCGCCCAGCTCGCGGGCCATCGCCTCGCCCGCACGCAGCGCCGCCACGTACAGCCCCGAGATCCAGGCGATCCGCCCGTACCAGGTGGCGTCCAGGGTGTTCGGCTGGCCGCCGTCGAGCACACCGTCGGCGCCGGCGTCGTGCTGGATCATCCACTCGATCGACGTGCGGACCTTGGGCCACACGCCGCGCAGCCAGGTGTCGTCCTCGCTCATCTGGTGCTCGCGGTAGATGCGCAGGACGGTGCCGGCCTGCCCGTCCGCCGCCCAGCCGCGGTCGGCCTCGGCGCGCATGCCGATCTCGCCGCTGGCGCGGAAGCCGACGCCGAGGTCGACCCGTTCGCGGGTGTCGCGCTCCAGGCCCGGGAACACCCGGCCGACGGCCTGGGCGTAGTGCCACACGTGGGTGCAGGTGCCGGCGCAGCAGTAGATGCCCTCCCAGCCGTAGAAGCGGCCGTCGTCGAGCCGGTAGGTGGTGGACGTCGCCAGGGTGGCGAGGCCCGTCCCCACGCGTTCCAGCAGCCACCACGGCAGCGTCGACTCGTCGTACCACGCCGCGGCCCAGCCCTTGGTCGCCGCGGACAGCCGGTCGATGTCGCCGTGGACGGCCTGCACGGCGGCCGCGGCGTCGTCGTGCACGGCGCCGTACCACCGCCGCTCGGACGTCTGGAGGAAGCCCAGGCCGGTCGTCGCGGGGAAGTGCCAGCCGAGGTAGACGCGCACCGACTGCGTCTCCAGCGGCCGCAGGTTCAGGCGGATGCTCATCACGCCGGCCTGCGGGCCGTCGTCGAGCTCCGCCGGGGCGTCTGGCGCGTCGAACAGCGCCTCTGGGGTGTGCCAGGCCGCGACGGACGGCCGCACCCGGCCGATGGTCTCCAGGTCGAGCCACTCGTCCTCGATCCGCGGGTCGCCGTCGGTCCACGGCACGCCGGCCGCGATGGCGAAGGTGCCGTGGTCGGGGAGCTCGCGCAGCGGCCGGGTGTCGCCCGTGCTCTGGGCGAACACGATCTGGTCGACGCCGACGTTGCCCCAGCCGCCGGTGACCTCGTCGAGGATCACGATCTGCGCCTGCTGGCCCAGCCAGCGCCACAGACCGAGGGTGCGCTCCTGCATGGCGTTGGAGTTGGCGCCGGTCGCCTCGGCCACGACCTCGCCGCCGACGACGACCTGCAGGCCGGTCTGCCCGGGATGGTTGCCGCCACCGATGCGGAACCGCAGGTTGGGGTGGGTGACGGTGAACGGGTCGCTGGTCAGCCGCCCGGTGGCGGCGTCCTTGGCGGAGGTGTTGCTCCCGGGCGCCGACGCGTGCGAGTTGACGCAGCGGCTGCCGACGGCGTTGACGTTGCCCTGGTAGGACGGGATGTCGGCGACGGCGATCGGGCCCTGGCCGAAGGCGGTGCCCTCGACGGTCCAGCCCGCGTAGGTCTCCTTCTCCCAGTCCTCGAACACGACGTCGACGGCGTCGGTCAGCCAGATGCCGTCGACGCTCACGTAGGCGTACGCGCCGCCCGCGTCGTCGACCAGCACGATGGTGGCCTCGCGGCCCTCGTAGGCGGAGAGGTCGAGCGTGCGCGCGACGATGGTGTTGCCGCCCGCGCCGGTGGCCGTCGCGACGACCTCGCCGTCGACCACGACGTTCAGGCAGGTGCGCCCGGCGTACGCGCCGCCGCCGATGAGCACCCGCAGGCCCAGGCGGTCGATGGTGAACGCCGGGCTGGTGAGCGTTCCGCGCAGCCCGTCGCGGACGTTGTAGTCGCCGTCGACCCGGGGGTTGTGGCTGAAGACCAGGTAGTCGCCCTGGGTGTTGACGTCGACGGTGTAGTCGGGCAGTTGGTCGGCGCGCACGGGGCTGTCGCCGAACGCGGTCCCGGTGGCGGTCCAGCCGCCGTAGGTGCCGTCCTCCCAGTCCGCGATCAGGCGGTCCGGCCGCCCGCCGGAGGGATCGCTGGGCGCGTCGTCGGCCCGGAACGCCACCCCGGCGAGACCGTCGGCGCCGAAGCCGTCCGCGGTGAACCGGACCCGCCGGTTCTGCCGCGCCGAGAGCCCGACGGGGTTCTCGGCCATGACCGCCAGCTCGGCCTTGACGGCGCGTCGCAGCGTGTTGGTGAGCCGGTACTCCATGACCGTCACCGGATGCGAGCTGGAGTCCTCGTCCAGCGCCACGAACGGCGAGTAGGCGGTCAGCGTGGCGCGGACCGGGCTCGCGGGGTCGTCGAGCTCGACGACGCCGAGCGGATACCGGCCGCGGAAGCCCACGTCGGCGAACTGCCGCCCGTCCAGCCAGCGGGTGTCCACGGTGGTGCCGACCCGGGTGCGCAGGGCGACGGCCGTCTGGAACGGCGACTCCGGCTGCATGGGCTCGGCGTAGTGGCGGCCGTTGTCGTTGTACGGACTGATGCGGTTGTCGACGTCCCAGCGCCACAGCCGGCCGTCACCGCCGAGGTACACCTGACCGCAGCCGATGCCGCCGACGGGCAGACCGGCCCAGGCCAGCTCGTCGGCGGCGAGCACCCGCTCCTCGCCGCGGACGGTGAGGGTGTCCAGCCACCGCTGCGGGATCGCCTTGTCCTCGGGGACGAGGGTCCAGTCGTCCAGCGCGACCCCGGCCTCGGCGGCCGCGGCCCGCAACTGGTGCAACGGCACCATGCTGGCCACCGCGCCCAGGCCGAGTGCCTGGACGAACCGCCGCCGGCTGACGCCTCGAGCTGCCGCTCCATTCGGGGAAACCACGCTGTCGCTCCGCTGGATCATGGTGCCTCCTTGCACGTCGTCCATGTCGGTTCGGTCCCGGTCCCGCTCAGCACTCGTTGCGGTAGATGTACTGCGTGACGTCCTCGTCACCGAGCGTCTCCTGGGTCAGGAAGACGTAGTCGGTCTCGATCTGCGCTTCGGTGGCCTCGCCGTCCAGGGCCTTGACCATCTGCTCCATCGCCTGACGACCCATGTCGAGCGGCTTCTGCACGACGACGCCCTGCACCGACCCCGCCTCGATCGCCTCGACGATCGGGTCGGAGGTGTCGAAGCCGACCAGCTGGACGGTGCCGACCGCGTCGGCCTGCTCCAGCGCGACGATCGCGCCCTCGACCTCCTGGGTGCTGACCGCGAAGACCGCCGCGAGGTCCGGGTTGGCCGACAGCACCGCGGACAGCTTGTCCGTGGCACCGGCGGGCGTGCTGCCGGAGTACTGGGTCTCCAGCACCTCGATGTCGGGGTACTCGCTCTCCATCGTCTCGACGAAGCCCTCGACCCTGGCGTCGGTCGTGGAGATGCCGGGGGTCGCGCCGAGGACGAGCACCTTGCCGCTGCCACCGAGGAGCTCGGCGGTCTGCTCCGCCGCGAAGCGCCCGCCCTCGACGTTGTCCGACGCCACGAACGACGCCGCCATCGACTGGTCCTCCGCCGTGGTGTCGACGAAGACGAGCTCGATGCCTGCGCTCTGGGCCTCGGTCAGCGTCGGCATCATGGCCTCACCGGCCATGGGCGAGACGATGATGCCGTCGGGCTGCTGGGCGATGACCGCCTGCAGGACCGGCGTCTGCGCCTCGGCGCTGTAGTCCTTGCCGCCCTGGTAGCTGAAGTCCACGCCGAGGTCCGCGGCGGCCGCCTCGGCGCCGCACGTCACCGAGGTGAAGAACGGGTTGCCGGTGACGCCCTGCACGTACACCACCTCGTACCCGCCGTCGCCCTCCGCGGTGGCGCCGCCGCCGTCGTCGTCGCCGCAGGCGGCCAGGAAGAGCACCAGGGCGCCGGCCAGTCCGGCCGTGACGATCTTCTTCATGACAGGCTCACTTCCATCTGGGCGGGCACGTGGCCCGCGCTTCGTCGGTCGGGAATCGCGTGTCAGTGCCGCTGCCGGGCACGTCGGCGCAGCTGGTCGAGGTACACGGCCGCGACGAGCACGGCGCCGATCGCGACCTGCTGCCAGAACGGCTTGACGCCGAGGATCACGAAGCCGTTCTGCAGAACGGCCGGGATGAAGACACCGATGACGGTGCCGATGACGGTGGCGACGCCACCGAAGAGGCTGGTGCCGCCGAGGACCACGGCGGTGATCGCCTGCAGGTTGTCGGTGCCGTGCCCGGCGATGGTGGTGCTGGCGAACCGGGCGAGGCTGAGGAAGCCGGCGAACCCCGCGAGCAGGCCGGCCAGCGCGTACACCTTGAGCACGTGCCGGTCGACCCGCACGCCCGAGCGGCGGGCCGCCTCGTGGTTCGACCCGATGGTCAGCGTGTACCGGCCGAACCGGGTCTTCGCCAGCGCGAACGCGGCCAGGGCCGTCACCACGACGGCCGCGACGACGAGCCACGGGACGGCGCCGAACAACCGGCCCTGACCCACCGTCGTCACCAGCTCCCCCGGCACCCCGCCGAGGTCGTTGCCGCCGGTGATCACCTGGGCGAGGCCTAGCGCCATGCCCAGCGTGCCCAGCGTCGCGATCAGGGCCGGGATGCGCGCCTTGGTGACGAGCAGCCCGTTGAGCAGCCCCCAGGCGCCCCCGGCGGCCAGCGCCGTGACGAATCCGGCGCCGACGGCGCCCCAGCCCGAGCCGCCGAACGCGTCCATCACCTTGACGGCGACCACGCCGGAGAAGACCAGCACCGCGCCGACCGAGAGGTCGATGCCGGCGGTCGCGATGACGAAGGTGGCGCCGACCGCCATCACCAGCAGGATCGACGCGCCGGTCAGGACCGTGCGCACGTTGTAGGCGGACCCGAACGCGTCGGGCTCGAGCGCGGTGAACACGGCGATCAGCACCGCCAGGGCGACAGCGAGGTACAGCGTGCTCGACACGGCCAGGCGGCGCAGCTGCACGCGGGACACCAGCGGGAGCGCGGTCATCGGACCTCCTGGTTGACGGCGCCCGTCATGGCGGCGACCAGCAGGTGCTCGTCGGCCTGACCACGCTCGTAGGTCGCCACGCGGCTGCCGAGCCGCAGCACCTGCACACGGTCGGCCAGCTCGACGACCTGCGGCATGTTGTGACTGATCAGGACGACCGCGATCCCCTGCTCGCGCACCCGGGTGATGAGCCGCATGACCCGCTCGGTCTGGACGACACCCAGCGCGGCGGTCGGCTCGTCCATGAAGACGACCCGCTCGGCCCACGCCACCGCGCGGGAGATCGCCACGCTCTGCCGCTGGCCACCCGACAACGACGCCACCGGGGCGTTGAGGTCCTTGAGCTCGACACCCAGGCGCTGCAGCTCCTGCGCCGTGCGGCGGTTCATCGCCCCGGCGTCCAGCCAGCCGAGCCGGCCGAGGAGTCCGGGACGCAGCAGCTCGCGGCCGATGAAGAAGTTCGCGGCCGGGCTCAGGTCCGGCGCGAGCGCGAGGTCCTGGTAGACCGTGCCGATGCCGTGCTCGGCGGCGTCCTGCGGGCTGCCGAACTGCACGGGCGTCCCGTCGACCTCGATGCTGCCGCCGTCGGGCTGCATGACGCCTGACAAGACCTTCACCAGGGTGCTCTTCCCCGCGCCGTTGTCACCGATCAGGGCGGTGATCTCGCCGGGGTACACCTCGAACGCCGCCTCGCGCAGCGCCTCGACATGGCCGAAGGACTTGACGATGCCGGTCGCGCGCAGCACCGGCGTGCGACCTCCCGATGGCTCTGCTGGCACGTGCACTCCCTTGTACAAACATCGGATCATTAACCGGCAAGTTATCGTTGCCGCCAAGTGCTGTCAACCATGCAGATGGCTCTGATCAGCACATATCTGAAACGTGAGCAGGAAAGCGCTGTCTCTTAGGTAGGACGTATTGCGTCCAGCGTGGATGGACCCACGCCAGCCGTCGGAGGTATGGCCGACGTGAGCCAGCGCTCTACGCCGCCGATGTGCACCGTCGCCCAGGCTCGGGCGCCGTCCGGATCGCGGGCCGCCAGGCTGGCGGCGATGGCCCGGTGCTCGCGCAGGGTCGCCGCCACGGCGTCGGCCTGCGTCAGCCCGCGCCAGATGCGGGCCCGCTGGGTGGTGGCCGAGACGGTGTCCACCATCGACGCGAGCACGGGATTGCCGGCCCCGGCGACGATGCGCCGGTGGAACTCGAGGTCGTTGGCGACCAGGTCGTCGACCGTGGGGCTGTCGCCGAGCCGGTCGAGCAGGCACCTCAGCTCGGCGATCTCGTCGCTGCCCATGCGCTGGGCGGCGAGCGCCGTGGCGGCCGGCTCGAGCAGCCGGCGCACCTCGAAGAACTGCAGGACGGTGTCGTCGCGGTGCAGATCCACCACGAAGCTCAGCGACTCCAGCAGCAGCGCCGGCTCGAGACTCGTCACGTAGGTGCCGTCGCCCTGGCGGACGTTCAGCACGTTGATCAGCGTGAGCGCCTTGACCGCCTCGCGCAGCGAGCTGCGCGAGAGCCCCAGCCGGCCGGAGAGGTCGGCCTCCCTCGGCAGCCGGTCGCCCGGCCGCAGCTCACCGGCCACGATCATCTGCTTGATCTTCTCGATGGCCTCGTCGGTCACCGCCATGGGTGCGCCTACCGCTCGGCCGGGCGCGACCACGCGGGGCCGTCGGGGAAGTGGTGCGCCGTCAGGGAGTCCGGCAGCAGTTCGGTGGACATGCCGGGAGCCGTCGGCGCCAGGTAGCGGCCACCGGCGATGCGGACCGGGTCTGCGAAGTGCTCGTGCAGGTGGTCGACGTACTCGATGGCGCGGTCGTCGAGCCGCCCGCTGACCGCGACGTAGTCGAACATCGAGAGATGCTGCACCGCCTCGCACAACCCGACGCCGCCGGCGTGCGGGCACACCGCGGCGCCGAACTTCGCCGCCAGCAGGAGGATCGCGACGTTCTCGTTCACCCCGGCGACCCGGCAGGCGTCGATCTGCACGACGTCGACCGCTCCGGCCTGCAGGAGCTGCTTGAACACGACCCGGTTCGCGACGTGCTCGCCGGTCGCGACCCGCACGGGCGCGACGCCGCGCCGGACCGCGGCGTGCCCCAGGATGTCGTCGGGGCTGGTCGGCTCCTCGATCCACCACGGCTGGAACGGGGCCAGCCGGCGGACCGCGCCGATCGCCTCGTCGACGCCCCACCGCTGGTTCGCGTCGATCGCGATGCGGACGCCCGGGCCGACCGCCTCGCGGGCCAGCCGCAGCCGGCGCACGTCGTCGCCGGCGTCGGCGCCGACCTTCAGCTTGATCTGGGTGAACCCGTCGGCGACGGCCTGCTTGGAGAGCCGCACGAGCTTCTCGTCGTCGTAGCCGAGCCAGCCCGGCGACGTCGTGTACGCCGGGTAGCCGGACGCCGTCAGCCGCGCCGCCCGCTCGGCCCGGCCCGGCTCGGCGGCGCGGAGGATCGCCAGCGCCTCGTCGCGGCTGAGCGCGTCGTCGATGTACCGGAAGTCGACGAGGTCCACGATCTGCTCCGGCGTCATCCCGGCGAGCAGCCGCCACACCGGCTCCCCCGCCCGCTTGCCGGCCAGGTCCCACGCCGCGTTCACCACCGCGCCGGCAGCCATCGCGACGACCCCCTTGTCCGGGCCCAGCCAGCGCAGCTGACTGTCGCTCGTGAGACGCCGCGCGAACCCGCCGAGGTCGCCGACGACGTCGTCCACCGGCAGGCCGGTCACCAGCGGCTCCAGCGCCCGGATCGCCGCCACGACGACCTCGGTCCCGCGCCCGATGGTGAACGCGAACCCGTGGCCCGCCAGGCTCTCGTCGTCCGTGCGCAGCACGACGTACGCCGCCGAGTAGTCCGGGTCAGGATTCATCGCGTCGGAGCCGTCGAGGTGCCGCGAGGTCGGGAAGCGAACGTCGAACGTGCTCAGCCCGGTGACGAGAGGACGCATCCCAACCCCTTAGACATCCGATGTATGCGGCTGCTCACTCTAGCAACCGTTCACCGATGGTGGGAATGCGGCTTAATGGTCCGGTCTTTGATCACGGCAGGGGGTCAGGTGAGCTCCAGGCCGAGCTCGGCCCGCAGGTGCCGGCGCAGCGCGTCGTCGAGGTCGGCGGGCCAGGTCAGCCCGCACCGGTCGTGCAGGTCCCTGGCGAGCGGCAGGAACGCGCGGGCGCACTCGAGGTGGACGGCCACGGCGGACGCCCGGGTCGCCTCGACCGGCGGCAACGCGGCGAGCATCCGCAGTCGGCCGGGCGGCAGCAGCCCGGCCAGGCGCAGCGCCCCGCCGCGGTCCTCGACGGCGACGTCCTCCAGCAGCAGCTGGATCAGCAACTGCCGCAGCAGCCCGGCGCCCGACGCGGCGACCACGTACTCGTGCCGCCCGAGCACGACCGGCAACAGCCCCAGGACGCGGAGGAACTCGGTGGTCAGGGCGCTCACCCGGCCGGGGTCGGGTGGCAGCGGCCGGCCGGCGGGCCGCAACCGCTCGTTCAGGCCCGCACGGTCGAACAGCGGCGCGAGCGTCGCCCTGCTGCGCCCGGCGACGTCCTCCGGTGTGCCGACGGCGACGTCGAAGCGCAGCCACTGCGGCGTGATGGCGGTGAACACCGGCCCACCGCCGACCTGCTGGCACAGCACCGTCGGCGAGATGCGCCCGCAGGTCGCCGGCCAGTCCTCGACGAATCCCGGCACGTCGTCGGCGGACACCACCACCCACACGTCCGTGTCGCTGTGGCGATCGGCGGTGCCCCGTCCTCGGCTGCCGCTCAGCCACGCGGCCAGCACCCGCGGATCGTCGTGCAGCACCTGGCGGATCCTGCTGATGAGACCGTCCGGGTCCATCGTCACCTCGGTTCGCGTTCGGCACCCATGGCAGGTCCATGATGCGTGCCCGCACCGAGGCGGCGGGGCCGGCCCTACTGCTGCGGCTGGGCCTCCTTGCGGCTGGCCACCTCGATGTCGCCGGCCGCGACCTCGAGGAGTTGGTGCGCGAGGTCGGCCAGGGCCCGCGCGACGGCCAGCTCGTCGCCGATGCGCGGCACCTCCGGGTCGTCCGGGTTGCGTCGCGCCCGCCCGACCCCGGCCAGCGCCGGCCGTCGCGGCGCTTGCAGCCGCGCCTCGGCATGAGTCGTCCGGTCGTCCTGGTGCTCCTCGATGACGAGCTCGACGGTCCAGTGTTCTGCCTGCATCATCGTGACTCCTCTGACGCGCGCGGTGGCTCTCGCCTCCGCGTACCCGCGGGAGGAACGGTCAAACGACGCCGCCAGCTGGCAGGGGGCCGCGACCACGGCCCCCTGCCGGCCCGGATCAGCCGCCGAGGTTCGACCGGCTGGCCGCCACCTGGACGCGCTGGGCCTCCGCACGGGTGAACAGGCCCTCGGCACGCCACGCCTCCGTCAGCACACGGACCGCGCGGACGAGCGCCCCGTGGCCAGCGTACGGCCCGCCCGCGGCCACGAGACCCGTGAAGGTGCAGCGGTCGCCGCGGTCGTAGTTCGGCACACCGGAGTCCTGGCCGCCGAAGACGATCGTCGCCGGACCGCCTTCGCAGGTGGCGGTGAGGCGCAGCCCGGCGAGCTGGAGGGTGCCGGGCGCGCTCGACTGGATCGTGAGCAGGGCGATGCGCTCACCGGCCACACCCCAGCCGGGCTGCCCGGTCATGTCGACGGTGAGGACGTCGCCGTCGAGGCCGGCGGCGATGTCCGCTGTCACCGTGTGCGCCGGCTCGTCCCGGGCATCGGACTGCAGCTTGTACGTCAGCACCAGGTCCCCCAGCCCGCCAGGGTCCGAACCGCCGGCGAAGGTGAACTCGAACCCGTCCAGTCCGGACAGGTCCGCCCGCAGCGGGTTGTAGTCCGCGCCGGTGCGCAGCCCGCTCGCCGCGGTCGGCAGCTCCAGCAACGCCACAGGGCCCGGCGTGAACCGGGCATCCCCGAGCGTGCTCCAGTGGACGTAGCTGCCGGCGTCCAGGTCGAGGGCGTACGACGGCGTGGTGCGGAAGCTGAACGGCCCGTCCGTGGCCTCGGCGACCCCGCCGGGCGAGACCGCGGTGACGCTCCAGTAGTAGGTCGTGTCCGGCTGCAGGCTCATCCGCTGGGTCATGCTGCCGGTGGCGAACCGCGGGTCGAGACCGGCGGCGGACGTCGCGTGCACGGTCGTGCTCAGCTCCACGGTGTCGCTGCTGAGCGAGGGGTCCGTCCCGACCTTCAGCACATAGCTGGTCGCGCCCGCGGACGCGGACCAGGAGAACCCGTTCACGTCGAGCGGGTCGACCGCCGACGCGTCCGCCGGCGTGCTGAGCGCGAGCGCGCCGGGCGCGGGCGCGGCGTCGGGCGTGCCCGAGACCGCGACCGTCGCGAGGTCCCATTTGTCCGGATCGGTCGTGCCCTGGCCACCGTCCTGCGCGCCGAAGACGAGCCGCTTGACGCCGCCGGGCTCGTAGAGGCTGCCGTCCGCGGTGCGATACCAGCCGGCGTTGTGGTTGCGCGGGAAGCCGGTCAGCCACTCGCCGGCCATCCCGAGGAACACCCAGTCCGTCGTGCGCAGATCGGCGGTGCGGGACCGGTAGACGTAGGTCTCCTCGTCGCTGAGGCCGGGAAGCTGCGACTTCGTCGTGGCGTACCAGACCTGCTCCGCGGGCGAGAAGGCGAGATCGGCGAACGTGTCACCGCCGGACAGCGCCAGCATGAACACGTCGGCGCCGAGCGTGCCGTCGGCGTTGACCGCCCGCACGATCGGGGCGCTGTTGCGGCCGGTGTCGTAGTACGCCACGTACACGTCGCCGTCCATGGTGAACAGGGCCGGCATGCCGACGCCGTAGTCGAAGATCATGCCCGGCTCTTCCAGCAGCGCCTCGTCCGAGTGCTTCACCCAGGTGACGCCGTCGTTGCTGTAGGCCACGCCGAGCTTGGTGTTCTGCCCGGAGAGGTCGGCCGCGCCGTAGTACATCAGGTACGAGTAGCCGACGCCGTCGACGGAGAAGGAGCCGCGGATCACGCTGGGGTCGCAGACGTGGACGACCTCCCACGCGCGGTCCGCCGAGAGCACGAGGTCGGGCTCGGACCAGGCGCCGTCCGGCTGGTCGCGCTGCGAGTAGTAGACCCCGTCACCGTTGACGTTGTGGCCGCACCACCACATCTTCTCGACGCCGTCCTCCACGATCACCGACGGCGCGTAGTCGTAGGAGAACCCGCTGAGATCGTCGCGGCGCAGCGTGAAGCCCTCTGACTCGAAGGTCATCCCGTTCGCCACACCGTCGGTGAAGCCGGGCTGGGCGACCGGCGGGTCGACGGGCACGGGGACGGTGTTGCGGGCGACGACGGTGCGGTCGCCGGCCACCGGTGCGCCGTCCTCGTAGGCCGTTCCGCCCGCGTACACGTTCGGGGTGTTGCTCCACCACGCGACGAGGCCCACCGCGTCGGTGGCCTCCAGATAGTAGGTGCCCGGGCCCAGGGGCGCGTCGAGGCTGAGCTCGACCCAGGCGTTGTCGCGGATGTTCGTGAAGACCTCGGTGTCGAGGACGGTCCCACCCGGCCCGGTGGCCCGCAGCGTCAGCGTGAGCCCCGATCCGGTCTGACCGTAGTTGGCGAAGACGCCGCCCACCGTGTCGACGAGCTCGGCGCCCGCCGGGAGCTCGAAGGTCTGCCCCAGCGAGTCGGTCGCCAGGTCGTGCAGGTCGGCGGGGTAGTCCCAGCTGCCGACCCGGAGCACCTCGCCGGCTTGGGCCGGCGCGATGCCGGCGGCGAGGGCGCTCACGGCTACGAGCGCACCCGCGGCGAGCGCGGCGACCCTCTCCCGGCCGCGCCGGCCACCACGGGTCCGCCTCGCGAGCGGATGGTGAAACGTTCGATCACTGCGCATGCGACTCGTCTCCTTCGTCGATTCGCTGGATGGCGTCTAGCGGTTCAAGATGTCCCGGAGCAGGTCCGGGTGGTCCGTGATGATGCCGTCGACCCCGAGGTCGAGGAACTGCCGCATGAGCTGCTCGGTGTCGAGGGTCCAGACGCTGACGGTCAGCCCGAGCGCATGGATCCGATCCACCAGCCGCCGATCGGTCACGGTGAAGGCCATGTTGATCTGGTCGACCCAGACGCTCGCCGCGAGCAACTCGTCATGCGTGGGCGGTGAGCTGTAGAGCAGGCCGATCGGCACCTCCGGAGCCACCTCGTGGTACGTGCGCATCGAGGCGGCGTCGAAGGACTGGACCACCAGACGGCCGGTACGCAGCGACCGGTTCAGGTAGCCGCGCACCGCGGACAGCTCCGCGTGGATCTGCGCCTCGATGCCCGGGTAGAGATCGGGACGCTTGAGCTCGAGCAGCAGGCCGGTGCGCGGGCCGAGCGCGTCGACGACCTCGCGCAGGGTCGGAATCGGCTCACCGGCGAAATCCGCCGAGAACCAGGAGCCGGCGTCGAGCTGCCTGATCTCGGCCAGCGTGAAGTCGGCGACGTTCCACGGCGCGCGGTCCGGGAAGACGGCTTCCGCATTCGTCGTCCGAGCCAGCATGGTGTCGTGCAGGACCACCAGCTCGCCGTCGGCGGTGCGCTGCACGTCGACCTCGACGAAGCCGGCACGCTGCTCCACCGCGCGCTCGACCGCCGCGACGGTGTTCTCCGGCGCCACGCCGGACGCGCCGCGGTGGGCGATGTCGACGACGGCGGAGGCTGGCGGCGCCGGCATGGTCTTGCGGACGAGGATGGTGCGGTCCCCGGCGACCGCGGCACCGTCGAGCTGGGCGGACCCCGCCGCGTACAGGTCGGCGGTGTTGCTCCACCAGGCGACCGGGCCCACCGGGTCGGTCGCCTCGAGGGAGTAGCTGCCCGGTTCCAGCGGCGCGTCGAGGGTGAGCTCGACCCAGGCGTTGTCGGTGAGGTTCACGAACACCTCAGTGCCGACGATCGCGCCGCCCGGCCCCGCCGCACGGAGCGTCAGGGTGACGCCGGACGTCGTGCTGCCGTAGGTGGCGAACACGCCACCCACGGTGTCGACCGGCGCGGCGCCGGCCGGGACGTCGAAGGTCTGGCCGAGCGAGGTCGTCGCCGGGTCGTGCAGGTCGGCCGGGTAGTCCCAGGTGTCGACGACCACGATCTCCGCGGCCTGCGCCGGGGCCGCGCCCACGAACGCGACCGCCATCGCGACGAGCACGCCCGTGACGCGCCGGACCCGGCGGCGCCCGACGCGTGTGACGGCGGGCGCATGATGGAACGTTTGATCACTGGGCATTCGGCTCGACTCCTTCGTCGACTCTCGTCGCTTCCGAGGGGGTGATTACTGCCGTGATGTAACGTTTCATCAACGTCTGCGTGCAGTGTGCCTAAGGGCGCCCTCCGTTGTCAACGCCTCGTCGCGCGGCCGCGCGTGGTCAGGCTCAGGCAGCGACCGTGGAGGCGCGCGCGACGAGTTCGGGCGCGAGCCGATGATGACGGTGTTCGTGCTTCGCCTCCGTGCGCTCGCCCAGGAGCATCCGCAGCGCGAGACGGCCGATCTCGAGCGTCGGCTGGCGCACCGAGGTGAGCGGTATCGGCAGGTCCTGGGCCCGCTCGAGATCGTCGTAACCGACCACCGCGACCTGGTCGGGCACCGTCACCGAGTGCTCCCGGAAGGCCCGCAGCATGCCGATGGCGACCAGGTCGTTCACGCCGAGGACGCCGTCGAACTCCACGCCCTCGTCGACCAGGCGCCGCGCCGCGGCGACGCCTGCCTGGACGTCCGGACGGGCGATCTCGCGCCATTCGACGGCCGCGTCGAAGTGCTCCGCCGCCTGGCTCGCGCCGCGGAAGCGGGCCGACAGCACCGACGATCGCGTGCGAGGGGCGACGAAGACGAGCCGGCGCCGTCCCTGGTCGATGAGGTGCCGGGCGGCGAGATACCCGCCCTGCTCGTCGTCGACGGCCACCGAGCAGAAGTCGGCGGGCACCGAGTTCGCCACCAGCACGGCGGCGGTGAGCGGGTGCGGGCGCCAGCGTTCCAGGAGGTCGTCGGCGCCGTCGACGGGAAGCACGATGAGGTCGTTCACCTGCAGCTCTGACAACGAGTCGAGGTTCTCGACCTGGCGCTGCGCATCGTTGGCGCTGTCGGACACGACGACGAGCCGGTTCTTCTCGGCGGCGCTCTGGATGACCCCCCGCGCCAGCCGGGCGAAGAAGGAGTTCGAGAGGTCGGGCACCAGCAGGCCGATGATCGTCCGCGCCTTGGTGCGCAACTCGAAGGCGGACCGGTTGCGCACGAAGCCGAGGGAGCTGATCGCCTCCTCCACCCGCTCCCGGGTCCGTTCCGAGTAGCGCCCGGTGGAGTTGAGCACGTTCGACACGGTGGTGACGGAGACGCCTGCGGCAGCGGCGACCTCTCTCAGTCCGGGCGGGTCCGTGTCGGTGGTGCGGGTCATGGTCGAGCCCCTCCTCGTGCAGAGAACGATAGCCGTTCGGGATCACGGATCCGGCCCGCACGGCCGATGGCGGCAGTCACTTCAGCGCACCCGCCGTCAGGCCGCGCTCGAAGTACCGCTGGAACGCGATGTAGCAGATCACCGTGGGCAGCGCGATGAGGCACGACGCCGCGAAGATCTTCGTCTGATCGGCGGAGAACTGCGACGCGAAGTAGGACGGCAGCAGCGTCAGCGTCTGCTGGCTCGTGTCCTGGAGGAAGATCAGCGGGAGCAGGTACTCGTTCCACGCGCCGACGAACGACCAGATGAGGATCACGGCCGTGATCGGCCGCGACAGCGGCAGAATGACGTGCCTGAACGCACCGAACGCCGAGGCGCCGTCGAGGTCGGCCGCCTCGAGCAGCTCGTCCGGGATGCCACGGATGAACTGCCGGGCCAGCAGGACGTTGAACGAGATCTGCAGCGCCGCGAGCGGCAGGATCACCGAGAGCGGGTTGTTGTAGAGCCCGAGCGACCGCACGGTGATGAACAGCGGCACCGTCAACGCGGCCGTCGGCAGCGTCAACGCGGCGACGAGGAAGTAGAAGATGGGCTCTCGCGCGCGGATGCGGAGCTTGGCGAGCGCGTAGGCGGCGGTCATCGTGCACACGTAGGTGATCACCACCACGAGCGCGGCGATCACGGCGCTGTTCAGCGCGAACCGGGTCAGCTCGGGACGATCGAGGACGGCCCCGAAGTTCGCGACGGCGCCCTCGCCCGAGCTCGCGACCCCGAGCATGACGACGAACGGCGCCAGGAACGGGACGATGGCGAACGTCGTCACGGCCTGGAGCACGGCCCGGGCGCCGGTGCGGCGAAGCTCGATCATGCGTCACCTCGGCGGGCGAGCCGCAGTTGGACCGCGGCGAGGAAGAGGCAGGCCACGACCAGCAGCACCGTCATCGCGGCGCCGTAGCCGGCCGCGTAGTTCTTGACGCTCTGCTGGTAGATGTACGTGGCGAGGAACTGCGTGGAGTTGGCCGGCCCGCCCTGGGTGATGATCTGCGGGATGTCGAACGTCTTGATGGTGCCGATCGTGCCGAGCACGACGAGCGTCACGCTGGATCCCTTCAGCATCGGCAGCACGACCGAGGCCAGGACGCGGAGGTTGCCCGCGCCGTCGATGCGCGCGGCCTCGATCACCTGCCGATCGATCTGGCTGAGGCCGGCCAGGTAGATGACGAAACTGAAGCCGGTCCCGCCCCAGATGAAGATCAGCCCGAGGACCCCGATCGCGGTGTCCGGGTCGGCGAGCCACGCCTTGGCGAACCCGCCGAGCCCGACGCCCGTGAGGAGGTCGTTGACCGGCCCGCCGGGCGCGAACGACTGCACGAAGACCGGCGCCATGATGGCGGGCGCGAGCACGACCGGCAGGAACAGGACGATCTTGTACCAGATCGCGGCACGGAGGCCCGAGGAGACCACGACGGCGAAGGCGAACCCGAGCGCCATCTGCACGGGGACCAGCAGGAGGAAGATCCCGATGTTGCGCAGGGACGACCAGAAGCCCGGATCGTCGAACGCTCTGAGGTAGTTCTCGACGCCGACGAAGGTGCGGCGCGGGCTGATCCCGTTGGTGTCGTAGGTGCTCAACGAGACGGTGTAGGCGATGCTGTAGTAGACGATCGCCGCCATGAGCACCACCGCGGGCAGGACGAACAGGTAGTTGCCCAGGCGGGTGAACCGCCGCCGCCCGCCGTGGCGCGAGTCCTCGGGCGCTCCGTCGTGAACTGCCGGCGTGATCGTCGGTGCGATGGACGTGGTCCGCATGAATGACACCCTTCCGCTCAGGGGTGGGCCGGCGAGGCGGCCCACCCCCGGGCCCTCAGCCTCGGGTGATGCCGTCCGACGCCGCCTGCAGGGTCTCGAGCACCGTCGACGACGACTCCCCCGTCGCCGAGGACTGCAGTGCCGCCGCGAGGGCGGTGACCAGCTCCGGATACGGGATGGCGCGCGGTTCGGCCTCCTGGGCGGCGGTCGCGGCCAGCAGCGCGAGCGAGTCCTCGACCAGCTCGGGATAGGCGACGTCACCGGGCGTCGCCTCGACGCCGGTCACGCTGGCCGGACCCACCAGGGTGTCCGCGCCGAGCTTCTGGTAGCCGGCCGGGTCGGTCGAGTACCAGTTCACCCACGCCGCCGCGGCGGCCTTGTTCTCGCTGTCGACGTTGATGGCGGTGCCGCTGCCGACCGAGGCGGCCAGCGTGGTCGGGTCGCCGCCGACGGCGGGGAACGGCACGAGCACGGTCTGGAGCGGCGCGGGGTCGCTCACGCCGGCGCCGGACTGGTTGTTGAGGTTCGTCGCGGTGATGAAGTCGGTGGCGCCCCACGAGCCGACGGGCGTCGCCACCGCCTCACCGCGCAGCCACGCGTTCCACGCGTCCGGGTACTGGCTGACGCCCAGGGCGCCGTCCTGGAAGACGCCGTCGGTGAAGAAGGACTGCCAGATGTCGAGGCTGCTCTCCAGCCCGGGTGCGGTCCAGTCGCCGCCCTCGACGGCCGCGGCGAACGCGCCCGGCGCCACACTGCTGGCGATGGCCTGGAAGACGTCCTGGGAGACCCACCCGTCCTTGGCGCCGATGCTGACACACGCCTTGCCGGCCTGCCGCACCGTCTCGCAGAACTGGGCGAGTTCGTCAGGCGCGACCGAGCCGGTGGGGAACTCCAGGCCCAGCTCGTCGAGCAGTCCGACGTTGAGCTGGAGCGTTCCCGCGACGCTGAGCGAGTTCGGCGCCGCCACCAGGCGGTCGTCCACCGTCAGCTCGTCCACCGCCACCGTCGAGACGCTGGAGCGCCACTCCGCGCCGACCTGCGCCTCGTACAGGGGGACGAGGTCCTCGGCGAAGTCCGTGAACTGCTGCGCCATGGCCGGCTCCAGGTTGAACGTGTCCGGCCCTTCACCCGAGGCCAGCGCGGCGCCGAGTGCGGAGACGTAGTCCTTGTAGCTGACGACCTTGGCGGACACCTCGATGTCCGGGTAGACCTCGTTGAACGAGGCGACCGCCGCGTTCACGATGTCAGGCGAGTCGCCCCATGACCAGAAGGTCACGGTGCCGCTCGCCTCCGACGGGTCGGCGCCGGCCCAGGAGGCCTCCTCCTCGGTGCCGCTGCTCTGGGAGCACGCGCTGACACCCGCCGTGACGATCATCGTGAGCGCGATGGCGGCGATCTTCATTGACCGAAGCGTTCTCATCCTCTCCCCTTGCTAGTCGTGGTCGGCCGGTCGAGCCGGCGTGAACGGGGTGACGTCCAGGGCAGCGAAGCGGAACCTGACGACCGCGTCGTCGGCGGCCACCGGCTGCCACGTGTGATCGCGCAGCGTCGACCACGGCGCGCGGAACTCCCGGACCAGGCCCGTGAGGTGGGCCAGGCCATCGGCGGCGACGTGCTGGATGCGCTGCCCGTCGGGTGCGACGTGCAACGTGCGGGCGGCGACCACGTTGCCGGCGCCGGTGTGCGGGGCGGCCAGGACCTGGATCACCGGACCGACGAAGACGCAGACGCCATGACCGAGCCAGGTGGCGTGCTCGTCGGTGTTGTTCAACTGGAGCGAGTGGACCGGGACGCCGTCGGCGTCGATCCAGGTCAGCGCCCGGCCCACGATCCGTTCCGAGCCGCCGGGACGGACGCTCCCCCGGCTCACCTCGGCGGCGCCGGCCGACCAGAACCGCGACGCCCGCACCGACCACGGGAGGCCCGGATCCGACCGCACCGCGAGCTCGAACTCGCGGTCCGGATAGTCGGTGGTCACCTCCACGGTGGCGGTGCCGGCGCTGGTGGCGATCCGGGTGGCGACGGGGACCGGGAGGTCGACCCGCAACCGGTCGCCGCCGGCGTCGCGCTCGAGCCGGACGGCGTTCGCGGCC